>NZ_JBXWMM010000003.1:0-416736 GCF_059609825.1 Ruegeria sp. YTSB088
GGTACAGCTACACCGCCTTGGCGGATCAATCATGATGCGCAAAACCGCTTGACTGGGACGGCTCCGTTACCGAAGTCTAGAACCTAAGTTTTCTGAAGGTAAATACAAGCATTTGGAAGTTTCGGGTGTGCGCAAAAAGTTGTGGTTGGCTAATGCGCGTCAGACAGGGAAGATGTTTCTCTGGGAACAGTTTGAATACGATCAACGAAGTCCGAAGAAGCGGTGAACGAAACGACTTGGCTTCAAAGTCGGAATTGGGCTCTGTGCTGCTGTACTGAGCTTAACCTTGGTTGGTAGATTTTGTTACGTAAGGATGGGGCAATCCGTACATTAGGTGATGCATACTCTGATCCCTATGTAACGTAACCTTACGTAGAGCGGTGCCATGCCTAAACTGCTAAACGCAACCTGCGGGCGACGTTTGGCATTCCCACCAATGCGTCGAGCCGGGTCGCGTTTTCTTCCGCCGCCCGTCGCACCGGATCATCCGCCAGATGCGCATACCGCATGGTGGTCTGAATTTGACTGTGACCCAGCAACCGGCCAACCATCTGGATCGGCATACCTGAAGATACGGCGTTTGATGCGTAGGTGTGGCGCAAGTCGTGAATGCGGACATCATGCAGACCAGCCAGCTTACGAATACGCCGCCAAGGTTTTTGCAGATCAGTGACGTAGTGTCCGGGAACTGCCCCGGCAATAACGTAAGTATTGTCAGGAAGCTGTGGGAGGGTGCTCAGGACCGCTCTGGCGGCTTGGGGCAGGGGAATGCGCCGCGCACCTGTTTTGGTATCTGGCAGCTCCATTCCAACGTCGGTGATGAAGGACCATTGCAAGGTCTGAATTTCACCAAGGCGACAGCCGGTCAGGATCAGCAATCGGAACGCGGCAACCACAAACGGTTTCTCTGATGCGTCCCGTTCCGCGTCTGCCAATACCTGCCCAAGCCGTTGAAGCTCATCTTGGCTCAGAAACCGTTCCCGCTTTTCTTCGCGGTATTTCGGGACATGGCGACAGGGGTTTGAACCGTCAGGTCGCAAGCCCCAGATTTCCGCCAGATTGAACATTTTGGACAGCACGCCCAGTGTTCGGTTCGCCTGATAGGGTTTGTCCCGGAATTTGTGGTGCAGTTCGGCAATGTCTTTCCGTTCCACGTCAACTACTTTGAAGCTGCCAATTGCTGGAACAATGAACAGGTCGATTGCCCTGCGATATTCCCCTTGGGTAGAAGGCTTGCAGCGTTCTTTGACGTGAGTGTCAAAGAACCTCTCACACAGGGCCGCGACCGTTGGTGCGCGGCGATGTTGGGAAATCTCTTCGGCAGGGTTCTCACCTTTTGCCACTTGGCCCATGACTTCCTTTGCCAACTTCCGTGCCTCGTCGACTGTGATCTTGCCATGTCGACCGATGGAGACACGCCGGGTTCTCCCACCTTTGCGATATTGCGCCTGATAGGTCTTGGCACCGGAGGGCATGACGCGGACACCAAACCCGGCAATCTGACTATCCCAAACAAAGTAATCTTTGCCTCAACGGGCAGGGCTTCTACGGCGCGCTTGGTCAGTTTCGGCATGCTCATTCCTTTACCTGTCATCGCCCCGTGGAAGCATTGTGGAAGCAACTGGAAGCGGTTCATGGCGTAAGAGGTAGGAATGGAGTGTGCCAGTCGTCAATATTAAAACAACAATTCCAATAAGATAGAGTAGAACAGCGCTTTCCAGCGAAATTGGTGCAGGTGGGCGTAAGCTATCTCATAACCTGAAGGTCAGAGGGTCAAATCTTACTCCCGAAACCAGGTCGAATAATCTCAACACAGCCCGATTTAGAGTAGACATCATAAACGTTACCGGAGCGAATTGCGCTCTCGCCCGCGTGGACCTGAAACTATCATCCCGATGGATCACAGGCCAATCATGCACTAACAATCTACTTGGACCTGTCTGATGAGGTTGCGCGGGAAGAATTGGAACCTTGGGAGAGAAGTGTGGGATACATTGTCAAAGGTGTTTTAATTTGTTGCGCTATCGCGCTTGTTTCTGTTTTTGCGGCCTGGCTTCTCCTGTCTTCCACGTTGTTTTCTTCTGTCAGAACAGCTTTCGTTGAAAACCTGGTCAGCAAGAAACTTGGTCAGGACGTTAGAATAGAAGATGAAGTACGTCTCGGCCTTGGTCGGCAGTTGCAGATATCAGCGGCAGGGCTGGTACTACCCGGTTCGCCGAAAACAGGTGCGAAGCTGGCGGCAATCGACAAACTTGAATTTGACATTTCCGCGCGTGACCTTTGGAACAATAAGCTTTCGCTAAGTGGCCTTTCCGTCTCGGGTCTTCACCTGAACCTGATCACAGACAAAGATGGCGTTGGAAACTGGCGGTCCATTTCTCAAGCGGATGCTGCAGCCGGGAAAACCGCAAAGTCTCGGCCTCTACCTGTTGTCGGAATGCTGACGGACCGCAAAGTTGACCTGACGGATATCAGAATTTTTTATCAGAACGAATTGAACGGGCTTGAACTGGACCTGCAGCTTCCTGAACTGCTTTTGAAACGCAACGATCAAACCAACACTGCTACTGCGGTAGGAACCGGTTCGTTAAACGGAGAGGGGTTTGATCTGAGTGGGACGTTCCCAGCGGCAGATCCGTTTCAGGTATCGGTGGACTTTGAACAAGTCTCGATTGTTGCCGAAGAGGTCCCTCAGGAAAACGGGCTACAGGTGAGGACGACCATGGAGATTGCGGAACTTGGCCAGCTCCTCGACATCCTGAAGCTCAATCGTGTTTTGGAAGGTACAGGGAGTATTGGTGCAACAGTCCAAACGGCTGACGGCATAGCCCGGATCGATGATCTGACCGTGCTGGCGGAGTTGGATGGAGGTCAAAGCGTCTCGCTGACGGGGAAAATCGGAGAGTTGGGGAACCCGGAAGATGTATCGCTGACGACCCGTATTCGGTTGTTCCCGGAAAACTCTGAGCCAGCCCCCGCCGTATCACGATATGATCTCAAACTTGTCGCGGTTGATATGGTTATGGACAGTGTTCCTGGGCAGGTTCCTCAGCGCCAAATGGTAATTCAGACCAACGGGTTCACATTGGATACCTCAGGCGAAGGCCCGCCCCCAATCAAGTTTTCCGAGCTTTCCCGAACACCCGAAGGCGCCTTGCGTGTCGGGAGCATCAACTTGAGAATTGGGAACCCAGCTGATCCGTTTATCATTTTGAACGGGTCGGTCGATGACGCGCTGAAGCTGCAAGGCATATCAGCTGAAGGTCTGATGGATATTCCGGCAAGCAGCCTGATCTCACCAGAGCTGTTAGGGCCGGACGACCGGCTTGGCAGGTTTTCCGGCGACTTTCATTTGAGCGGCGGTATCAATCAGCTTTCGCTGACGAATTTGGATGGTCAGACGAGTGAAACTGATGTCTGGGCCCTTGGGGTACATGGTTCTGTCAAGAATGTGCTCAAATTCGAGGACCTGGATCTGGCAATTGATGTCGAAGTCCCATCCGGAGCGGATCTGTTGGAGGCACTGTCACTTGAACGCGTGGAAACCGGGCAAGCTCGCTTTGAAATAGGGTTGGTTAGCCAAGGCACCGATTGGAACGCAAATGCCAAAGTCGAGGTTGCCGACTCTGTCCTGCAAATTGCAGCCGATCTTGATGATGCAACAAGCGACCCTGTATTGCGGGGTACCATTGAAAGTGACCTGATAAAGATAGATCAGATCCGAACCATCGTTCAGGCGGTCGCACAGTTGAGGAAGTTAGGCGGTTCAGAGCCGAGCGAAGAAGACGCCAATAAAGAAGCCAGTGACACTGGCCCGCTAAGAGATGTGACGCTTAAACCTATCGGCCGTTCGATTCTGTTGTCCGGTATGGATATGGATGTTGATATTGATCTTCGGCACATAGAAGGGGCCAAAGGCATCAGCAGTTTGCAAAGCGAACTGACGCTCAACGAAAATGAGTTCAAGGCCGGGCCTTTGAAGTTTGAATACGGAGGCGCTCATTTCGATGTCAGCGGGCAAATGGATCTGTCGGACGAAGCGCATCTGCTTACGTTGACCGGCAAGGCAGGCGGCTGGCAACTGGATGATATTCTTCACAGTCTGAACTTCAAAAAGGGCGCCAGCGGTACGATCTACGCAGATTTTTCGGTGACCGGAGAAACCGATTCACCCAAACACTTTGCCAACACCATGAGCGGCAGCGCCACAGTTTCAATGCGCGATGGCTCGATCGAAACCCAGCTTCTTGATCTGGCAGGGCTAGGGGTCTTGCCTTGGGTGTTTACCAAGGAAAAACACAAGGTTGCTCCAATCGTATGCTTGCGCGCACCGATCAGTATTTCCAATGGGAATATTTCGACGAAACAAACCACTATGGAAACAGATCATGTTCAGGTTGTTGTCTTCGGCGATGTTAATGTGGCTGGTAAAGCCCTGGACTTGAATCTGCAGCCCCGAAAGATCGGCGAACCTCTTTCGAAGAGCCCCTGGCCAGTGACTTTAAGGGGGCCTCTATCCGAGCCGAAAATCAAGGTCAAAGATGGGCCGAAACGGCTGAAACGATCTGACGGTGCGGACAAAATGCCTGCAAAAAGGAAACTCTGTGTTCCGGATATCTTGCAATTGCAATAGCGGCGGAGGTGGTTGGTTCCTAAACAAATCCGGAACTCGGGAAGGATGACAATGTGTCCGAAAGAAGTTCTCTGCTTCGGGCACGGAGAGTGGACTTCAGGGCAAACTCTGCAAGAAGTCCGACATCCCTTGGGTCAGGATGCATTGCTTCAAAAAAGACTAGGAACTGTTGATCGCGTCCAACAAGTGCACCGCTCGCCAGTAGTCGGCAACAGGTCCTCAGAATCTCAACGAAAGACAGGACATACCACCATCCAGCTTTGCACAATCGGTGTTGTCAATTTCAACGACCTCAAAGCCTTCGCGGTCCAGCATCTCTGCGGTGCGAGGGAATCCAGCTGCCATCAGTACCAGATTGTTGAACCGGATCGCGTTGGCAGCTGCCTCTTCACCGTCTGCAACATGCAGCACCCGGTAACCTTCAAAGCAGCCCGAAGCGTCCAATCGCCGGGTCGCAAGGATTGTCTCAGCATCCATAAGCGAGCAATCCGTTTTAAAGTGTAAAACCCCCTCGGGCGTGAACACTTCCCGCAGTTTGCACCCCCATTCAGAGGTGATTTTCGCCAGTTCCTCGACACCTTCTGCGTCAGTGCGATCCGACCGGCCCACCAGAATTTCACGCCCGGTTACCAGGATGTCTCCACCTTCGATATGGCCGGGACCTTTGATTTCCATGATCGTTTCGTAGCAGGCACGCAGTGTCGGGGCCATTTCGGCCACTTCCCCCATCCGCGAAGGTGCGCCAGGCCGCATCAGCACAGCACCCTGCGGCAGGCAAAGGGCCGTGTCTTCAACAAACTGCGCGTCAGGAAACACATCCAGGGGCTCAAGCTCGATCACCTGCGCCCCGGTGCTTTTCAGTGCTGCCACATATGCCTTATGCGCGGCTATCATCCCACCGAAATCTGGGTTTCCGATATCTTCTGCTCGCAATCCGTCAGCTATGGTCGGAGCCGGGCGTCGGGTGATGGCGCGGGAAAACTCAAAACTTGGGTCTGGCATGTTTCAATCTTTCTGAGGTTCGAATTTCGGAGCGGTGATTTCGATCATCGCCGGTCCGCCCAGGGCGGCAGATTCGCGCAACGCTTGCGCGACGGCCTGCGGTTCTGCGGGAGCCGTGGTGAATGAAAGGCCAAATGACTTGGCCGTTGCTGCAAAATCGGGGGGGGAGGGGTTACATCCTATGACCGTCACACCTGCATCCTGCATCGATGTGGCAATTTCACCGTATCCGTGATTGTTCCAGATCACGAAAGTGGCCGACAGGTTTTCGTCTGCTGCGACCATTGCTTCAGGCAGTGAAAACTGCGCACCTCCATCGCCGACGATACATATTACCCGCACCGTCGGATCGGCGATCGACGCGCCGATGGCTGCGGGTATGCCGTAGCCGAGCGCACCATATCCCGTTGCCGCATTGAACCAGCCACCTGCCCGGTCGTGGTCGTAGTAAAGATTGCCCGCATAAATGGGCTGGGTGGAATCCCCGACCATCAGAGCATTCGGAGACGCGGAGCGCATTGCATTCAGTATTTCTACCTGATGGCGATAATTCGGGCCGATCTCCTGCCAGGCCGCGTCGCGCGTTTTTCTGGCACGTTCCGCTCCGTCGCTTTGTTTTGCCTCTTGCGGCAAAGCCTCGACCAGAGCGGGCAAAACTAGGTCGACGTCACCTTGAATGGCAACCGCTGCCTCATGCCGTGACAGTTGATCGCTGCACCGATCAACCCGTATCAGGCCTGACATTTCCGCAAATTGACCGGTGGCATACATGTCATAGTCGGTTGGCCCAAGCTCGGTTCCCAAGGCCAGAACGCAATCGGCGCTTTCTATCAACGCGCGCACCGCCTTCAAGCTGGGGCTGGCCGGAACGGTCAGAATATGCCCGTGCATCAGGCCGCGTGCATTGACGGTTTGCACAACGGGGGCATCCAGGGCTTCGGCCAGTGCTTGCAACCCGGCCTCAGCACGTTTCGCCCCGCCGCCTGCCAGAATGACGACTTTCTTTGCTTCAGCCAGTTGTTTGGCGGCATGTGTGATCAATACCGGGTTGACCGGAGACTCTGGATCGATCGATTCAACTGGTGTTTCCTGATATTCCAACGCTGCGATATCCAGCGGAACCTCTATATGCACCGGACCGGGGCGTCCGTTGGTGAGGTTGTGAAAAACACGCGCCAAGACCGGGTCCAGAGCGTTTTTGTCGGAGACTTGTTCGGACGCCAGTGCAACCGTTTTGGCCAGCCCAAGTTGATCGGGCAACTCATGCAGGTGCCCTAAGCCTTTACCAAGAGACGCAGTTTTGTTGACACCGGACACCACCAGCATCGGTATTGAATCGCCTCGCGCCTGCGCCATCGGCGTCAGCGTATTGGTCAATCCGGGGCCAGTGATCACAAAGGCTACTCCCGGCTTGCCCGACGCACGTGCATAGCCATCAGCCATGAAACCTGCGCCCTGTTCGTGTCTGGGTGTAATGTGCCGGATGCCCGAGGCAGCAAGACCTCGGTACAGCTCAACCGTGTGAACGCCCGGTATTCCAAAGACGCAGGTCACATCCCTTTGGCGAAGCTTGGCAACCAAAGCCTCGCCAATTGTCATTCCGCTCATGCGACCTCACGTGATTTGCTGTTGGCGTGATCGATGATACGAGAGACGGCAGTGCCAAAGTCGGTGTCACTGATCGTCAGGGCGACCCGCACCCAGTCCTTCAGGCTGTCCCCAAAGGCGGATCCCGGCATGACGGCCACCCCGGCCTGTAGCAGATCCCAGGCATACGCTTCTCCATCCAGCCCAGTGGCGGAAACGTTGATGAGTGCGAACATTCCCGCTTCGGGCCGGTGGACAGTCAGATCTGTTTCCGCTTCAAGGCGATCGGCCAGCAGGGTGGCGCGGCCAGAAAAGCGGGCGGCCATGCCGGGGGCAACCTCGGACCCGTCGCGGATCGCTTTTTCGGTCATGTCCGCGATGAAAGGCTGGTTGCCAAAAAGCATGGTCTCGGAATAGGGCAACAGCGCTTCGCAGAACGCGGCGGGCCCTACCCACCAGCCACTGCGGAACCCAGGAGCGGCATGAGATTTCGAGATGGATGATACGCCAATGACACGATCCGCCAGTTCCGGATCCGCCAATGGTGAAACAAATCGGGCACCGTCAAAGATCAATTCTTCATAGACCTCGTCCGAGATGATCCACAAGTCATGCGCAATAGCGAGCTGCCCGATCTTGGCAACATCTGCGGCGGTCAGGATCGCGCCCGTCGGGTTATGTGGCGTAGTCAGGAGAATGGCGCGGCTGCGCGGAGTGATGCGGGCCGCGATATCTTCGGCCTGCATACGAAACCCGTGCTCTGGCCGCAGCGGTACGGGTACCATCTCGGCCCCGGATGCGCGAACGACACCTTCATAGGTCGCGTACATCGGATCGCCGACCAGAACTTCGTCACCGGCCTCTGCGACCCCGGCCATGGCTGCAAACAGGGCGGTCTGCGTTCCAGGAAAGCACAGAAAGTTCTCAGGCTCGAATACCCGCCCGCGAGAGGCGGAATAGCGTGCAGCCAGCGCGTCAAGCAGTCCGGCTTCTCCGCGCCCATTGGAATACCCTGTCCGCCGCGCCCGCAATGAGGTAACGGTGGTTTCGACCAATGCGTCCGGCACGGGCACGTCCGGTTCTCCAATCGTCATTTCGACGATATCCGCTCCGGCTTTGATAAGGTCGCGCGCTTTCAGGTGCACGCCCCACTTTGCGCCACCCAAGCCCGCCAACCGTTCTGTCACCGATGTGATCTTCATGACTGCTCCGCCTCTTTGGTCAATGAAATCCCGACGATGGCGCTGACAGAATCCAAACCGATCTGCGCCAGTTGGCCTTCGGAAAAAGCATCCGGAAGCGCACCCCCTTCAAGCCACAGGCCGTCGATCACCGCGTTGCAGGCAATGGCCAGTTGCATTGCTTCTGACGCTGCGACCGAGCGCCCTGTTTCCTGCAATGCGGCGACGATCAGCTTCTCGAGGTGATCCCGGAAATAGTTGTAGGTTTGCTGGTGAATGCGCTGCATTTTCGGGTCATGCTGCACCTTGTTCAGGAAGCCTGCCCACAAGGCCACAGCGCTTGGATCGACGATTGGTGGTCGCAGTGACGCGTCGACGAAGTTGGTCAGCCGAGAAACCGCGCTTCCCTTTCCTGACGAAGCAGCTGTCTGGTCTGTCAGCGTATTCATGTGGTGCTCATACGCTGCTTGAACCAGATCTTCCTTGGATGAGAAATAGTGCCGGATCAGCCCTTGGGTCACGTTCGCGCGGGCTGCGATCTCACGCACTGTGGCGCCCCGAACGCCCATCTCGGCGATCAGGTCCAAAGTCGCCAGAATCAGCGCCTCGCGGCGAAACTTGGCAGACTCACGTTTAAATTTGCGGCTGTCGTCCTGCACGTCAGTGTCATCCATGGCATGGAGTTATTATACACTTGCATAATTGCGAGATTCGGGGCTTACTGCAAGCTGAAATCAGAAGATTCTTGGATATGGACACAGCCAAAGCAGTTTCATCCGCACCCGAAGCAATCACGCCCGACGAGGCGATAAAGGTTGAGGACTTGCATAAATCCTTCGGTACGCTGGAGGTTCTGAAGGGCGTCTCTCTGACTGCAAACAAGGGGGATGTTGTTGCCATTATCGGGGGATCGGGCTCTGGGAAATCCACCATGCTGCGCTGCATCAACTTTTTGGAAACACCGAGTTCAGGAAAGATCAACATTGGCGGCGAACTGGTTGAAATGCACGCGGATGGCAGCCCCTCCAACCGCCGTCAGATCGAACGCATCCGCACGCGGCTGGCCATGGTCTTCCAGCAGTTCAATCTGTGGACACACCGTACGCTTTTGGAAAACGTGATCGAAGTGCCCGTGCATGTCCTCAAGGTGCCGAAGGCAGAGGCTATCGCGCGGGCGCATGAACTGCTGAAGAGGGTGGGCCTCGGCGACAAGGCCGACACCTATCCGGCCTATCTTTCGGGTGGTCAGCAACAGCGCGCCGCCATCGCCCGGGCGCTTGCCGTCGATCCTTCGGTGATGCTTTTCGATGAACCCACGTCAGCGCTTGATCCCGAGCTTGTAGGCGAAGTTCTGACCGTGATCCGCGATCTTGCCGCCGAAGGGCGCACAATGCTGCTTGTCACCCATGAAATGAAATTCGCACGCGAAGTCGCAGACCACGTTGTCTATCTCTTCGAGGGCCGCATCGAAGAGCAGGGCCCACCTGCCGAGGTCTTCGGAAACCCGAAATCAAAGCGCCTGAAGCAGTTCCTCAGCTCGGTCGCCTGATCCGGAAAAACAACACATAATGAACCAAAAGGGAGTACCAAAATGAACGTCAAGAAACTGCTCGTGTCCGGCCTTGCCGCCGCTGTCCTTTCGGCTGGTGTCGCCAGCGCCGAAGAGGTCAAGATCGGCATCGCGGCCGAACCTTATCCGCCCTTCGCGTCGCTGGACAGTTCAGGCAACTGGGTCGGTTGGGAGATCGATGTCATCAATGCGGTCTGTGCCGCTGCGGAACTTGACTGTGTCATCACGCCGGTCGCCTGGGACGGTATCATCCCGTCGCTGACCGGACAGCAGATCGACGCCATCATGGCGTCGATGTCGATCACCGAGGAGCGGCTGAAAACCATTGATTTCAGTGATCCTTACTACAACACACCTGCCGTAATCGTCGCGGACAAATCGATGGATATCGAAGCGACCCCAGAGTCGCTGGCCGGTAAGGTTGTCGGCGTTCAGGCGTCGACCATCCATCAGGCTTATGCACAGGAATATTTCAAGGATTCCGAACTGCGGGTTTATCAGACTCAGGATGAGGCCAACCAGGATCTTTTCGCAGGTCGTATTGACGCCACTCAGGCCGACAGTATCGCCATGGCGGACTTCGTGAACTCGGATGCCGGGGCATGCTGTGAAATCAAAGGCGCCGTCGCAGATGATCCGGCTATCTTGGGACGAGGCGTTGGCGCCGGTGTTCGCAAGGGGGATGATGAGCTGCTTGCGGCACTGAACAAGGGCATCGCGGCAATTCTTGCCGATGGAACGCACGAGAAGATCACCTCGAACTATTTCTCGGCCAGCATCTACTAAGCGGCTGCTGTGACCGGACTGTTGGAATCGCTTGGATTGGCGCAGAGCGCAGAGCTACTATCGCTGTCGCCACCGGGTTGGGGGGGCAATCTGCTGCGCGGATTGTCCCACTCATTGCAGATCGCTTTTGGTGCATATGCGCTCGGCCTCGTGATCGGATTGTTCGGAGCCTATGGCAAACTATACGGCGGGAAGGTCACGCGCGATCTTCTTGCCATTTACACGACCGTGATCCGGGCCGTGCCGGAACTGGTCCTGATCCTGATCCTGTATTACGTGGGATCTGACATCATCAACAAAATCTCCGCTGCAATGGGTGGAGGACGGGTCGAGGTCAATGGCGTCGCCGCGGGCATTTGGGTTCTCGGCGTTGTTCAGGGCGCATATGCAACCGAGATTCTGCGCGGAGCCATTCAGGCGGTTCCACCCGGACAGATCGAGGCGGCCAAATCCTACGGGATGCCCGCCTTCATGACCATGCGGCGTGTCACAATCCCCGCCATGATGGGCTTTGCAGTACCCGGTCTGGCCAACTTGTGGCTGATCGCCACCAAGGACACTGCACTGCTCGCGGTCGTGGGGTTCAACGAACTGACACTGGAAACCCGGCAGGCCGCCAGCAGCACCCGGGCCTATTTTACCTTCTTTCTGGCAGCGGGTTTTCTCTACCTCATGGTCACCCTCTTTTCTGGTGGTATCTTCGCGCGGATCGAGAAATGGGCGCGTCGCGGTCAACCTTCTCTGAAAGGTGGTGGCAGATGATCGATCTCAGATCTTTGATGCAACCCCATCGTATCGTGATGATGCTGGTCTTTGCCGGGATCGTGATTTGGTGTGCGATGGCGTTGCGGTGGGACTGGTTGCCGAAATACGCTCCGCTTGCATTGCAGGGAATCTGGACCACACTCTGGCTGCTTGTTGTCACCGTCGTTCTCGGATTTCTGCTGGCTGTACCACTCGGGTTGGCCCAGGCCGTTGGGCCCTGGTACCTTGCGGCACCTGCCAAGGCGTTCTGCACCATCATTCGGGGCACACCTCTGCTTTTGCAGCTCTGGTTGCTGTATTATGGCCTCGGCTCACTGTTCCCTCAATTCCCATGGATACGATCGTCCGAACTTTGGCCGTATCTACGTCAGGCCTGGCCCTATGCGGTGCTGGCCTTAACGCTTTCTTATGCGGGCTACGAAGGTGAGGTAATGCGCGGAGCCTTCAAAGGTGTCGCCAAAGGTCAGCTGGAGGCGGCCAAGTCGTTTGGAATGCCAAGGCTGACGATGTTCCGCCGCATCTGGTTGCCGCAGGCAATCCGCAACGTTCTGCCGACTCTGGGTGGTGAAACCATCCTCCAGTTAAAGGCTACGCCCTTGGTTGCCACGATTACGGTGGTTGATATCTACGCCGTGTCATCCCGGGTGCGGTCCGATACGTTTATCGTTTATGAGCCGCTCATCCTGCTAGCCGTATTCTACATTCTCGTTGCAGGTTTTATTGCTTTGGGGTTCCATTGGCTGGAAGTGAAGGTGCTGGGAACAGGAAACCGCAATCGGTCTGCCGGATAGTACAAGCCAGAAGTGAAGCGAAACCCGCTGCCGTATTCCCGATGCAGCCCTTGCGTGGAGTTTACTGGCAACTCTGGGCTGGTGCCTGACGTTCTCGTCTATTGTACAAAGAGGTACAACACCAAGCCGCAATCGATTGGTCGGCGCAGTGGCGGATGCCACGAACTATCGCGATCCTTGCAAGCTTTCCAGCCCTCATCGCGTGCCACTCGCCTGGAAACAAAGGCCGGGCGATTTCACGAGCGGCTGCACATTTTCCTGAAACCGTGCAACCGGCGGGTTCGGCAACAGGTCAAATTCATCGATCCCGGCTCCAAGTCTATTGGGGCGCGAAATTTGAGGCGCGTATTCAGCGCAGGCCAGACTGAACTTATTGCGGCAAGACCGTATTCAGATTTGAACTGACGACCAACATTTTGGTGGTGAAACGCCTTTGGTCGCGCGAATGGGCAGGACCTGCACTGAACACGGGTCTTCCCAAGCCACGAATTGGTCATGCCCCTTGGCTCTGTTTGCAATTCAGCATGACGCTTAGATCGCCAGGTACTCCTCACGAAGACCGGTGTCTTCAAGCACTTCTTGCGCCGTTCCGTCAAATACGATGGTCCCGGTGTCAAGGATGATCGCGCGGTCCGCCAACTCCAGAGCGCGAACAGCGTTCTGTTCAACGATGATCGTGGTCATACCCTGTTGTTTGACGTGTGTGAGGGTTTTTTCGATTTCGTCGACGATGACAGGCGCCAAACCTTCATACGGTTCATCCAAAAGCAGCACTTTGATGTCCCTGGCAAGAGCTCTGGCGATCGACAGCATCTGTTGTTCGCCACCTGACAGTGTAATCCCTTCCTGCTTCCTGCGTTCTCCGAGACGCGGGAACAACTCGTACAGCCGTTCGAGAGACCATCCGATCGGAGGCGCAATCTGTGCGAGCTGCAGGTTTTCTTCAACTGTCAGGCCGGGAATGATGCGCCTGTCTTCAGGTACAAGACCAAGGCCCACTGCCGCCGCTTCATAGCTTGTCATGTTGTGCAGCGGCTTGTGGTCCAACCAGATTTCGCCATGTCTAACTTCTGGATCTCCAACTCTCGCAATCGAACGCAGCGTCGAGGTTTTGCCCGCGCCGTTGCGTCCAAGAAGAGCAAGAATCTCGCCTTCATGTACGTTGAAGCTGACGCCCTGCACGATGTAGCTTTCTCCGTAATAGGAGTGCATATCCCAAACGGAAAGAAACGCAGGGGCGGTGCTGGCCAGATTGGCGTTTTTCGAAAAGTCAGGTTTCTCGTTCATAGCTTTTCCTTACGCCGCCTCGCCCAAATAGGCTTCACGAACCTTGGGATGTCCACGGATTTTTTCTGGCGTATCTTCGACCAACGGCGTCCCTTGCGCCAGAACTGTGATGCGTTCCGCAAGGCTGAAGACCACGTGCATGTCATGCTCGATAATGGCGATGGTTATGTCGCGCTCATCCTTGATCTGTTTTAGCAAATCAATGGTGTTGTTGGTGTCCGCCCGCGCCATGCCAGCCGTAGGTTCGTCCAGCAACAACAGCCGCGGATTTTGACTAAGGCACATGCCAATCTCAAGTCGCCGCTTGTCGCCCCGAGACAGCGACGCCGCGTGCATCTCACGCTTGTCGGCCATGTTCATCTCTTCCAGCATCGCTTCGGCCTGTTCGACAACAGCCTTTTCGTTGGCGATGGTCTCATAAGCATGCATCCGGAACGCCCCATCCCGCATGGCGAAAATCGGAATCAACATGTTCTCCATCACCGTCAGTTCACCAAAAATCTCTGGTGTTTGAAACACGCGGCTTATGCCCATCTGGTTGATCTGGAAGGGTTCAAGCCCCAAGACCGAGGCGTTGTCGAACAACACGGACCCGGTGTCCGGCATGAGCTTGCCGACCAGACAATTCAGCAAGGTCGACTTGCCCGCCCCATTGGGCCCGATGATCGCGTGAACCGAATTCTCCTCGACGCTGAGATTCACATCCGTGAGTGCCTTGAGACCGCCGAAGCGCTTGCTGACGTCTTTGACTCTTAGAATTGCCATGGCTCGCCCCTTATTCCGCCGGTTCCGTTTTGCCCGACGTCGCGTCGTCGGATTTCGATTTCTTGCGCTTGACCCGGTTGAGCAAACGTTGACCTCCTTCGACCAGACCACCCGGCAAGTAGATAACGACAAGCATGAAAAGAATGCCCAGCGTCAGATGCCAGCCTTTTCCGATGAACGGATGGATCACAAACACAATCGCGTCCTCCAACCCGTCAGGCAGGAAAGCAAACCAACTGTGCAATACGTTGTCGTTGATTTTCGAGAAGATGTTCTCGAAATATTTGATGAAGCCTGCACCCAGCACCGGACCTATCAAGGTTCCTGTGCCGCCCAGGATCGTCATCAAAACGACCTCGCCCGATGCGGTCCACTGCATACGTTCAGCGCCTGCCAGCGGGTCCATTGCGGCCATCAGACCACCAGCCAAGCCGGCATACATGCCAGAGATGACAAATGCTGCCAGCGTATACGGCTTTGAGTTCAGGCCGGTATAGTTCATCCGCTGCTGGTTCGATTTGACCGCCCGCAGCATCATCCCGAAAGGTGAACGGAAAATTCGGATGGACAGATAGAAGACCACCATCATAATCACCGCACACAGATAGTATCCAGCGTTGAAATCAAAGCTCCACGCACCCACGTCCAATGTGTAGGTTGCGCGCATCGGCAACCCGAACAGATGCGGCAGGTCCGGCGAGTTCGCGCCCTGCAGAATCTGCGGATCGTCCGCGTAAACCTGCAATCCGGTTTCCCCATTTGTAAGGTTGAACTTGGGGTTCGACAAAACCGAGTAAGCCAACGCAAAGCTCATCTGAGCGAAGGCCAGCGTGAGGATCGAAAAATAGATACCCGACCGGCGCAGGCTGACAAACCCGATCAGCAATGAGAACACTCCGGCAACCACAACGCTGAGTGCGATGGCCGGGATGATATTGTAGCTCAGCAGCTTGAACATCCACACGGCTGAATAGGATCCAACGCCCAGAAAGGCCGCGTGACCGAATGACAAATATCCGGTAAGGCCAAACAGGATGTTGAAGCCTATGGCAAAGATGCCAAAGATGACAAAGCGCTGCATCAAATCCGGATAGCCCGCGTTGAATTGCGCCATGGCGCTGCCTTCCGGGAACGGGTTCAGGATGAAGGGCGCCAGCATCGTAAGGAAGCCGACGATGATCAGCAGGCTGGTGTCTTTCTTGTTCAGTCCCAACATCGATTATTCCTCCATCACGCCTTTGCGTCCCATCAACCCGCGCGGGCGTGTGAGCAGCACAATAATGGCAACAAGGTAGATGATGATTTGGTTGATGCCCGGGATCGTCGTTGTGGCCCAGGTCGTTGAGGCAAAGCTTTCCAGAATGCCCAGCAGAAAGCCGGCAAGCACGGCTCCGGGGAGTGAACCCATGCCGCCGACAACAACCACAACGAAACTGAGGACCAGAAAATCCATCCCCATGTGATAGTTTGGTGGGTTGAGCGGCCCGTACATTACGCCGGCCAAACCAGCCACTGAGGCAGCGATACCGAACATGATCGTAAAGCGCCGGTCGATGTTGATTCCCAGCAAGCCAACAGTTTCGCGATCCGCCATGCCGGCCCGCACGACCATGCCAAACGTGGTGAATTGCAGGAATGAGAAGACGGCGCCGATAATGGCGACCGCAAAGCCAAAATAAACCAAACGCCAGATCGGGTAGATGATCGCGTTGGGATCAAACCCGATCATTGTGCCAAGGTCGATAGAGCCGCTCAGTGCGTCGGGCGGCGGAGTTTGGATTGGGTTGGCGCCGAAGAAATACTTCACGATTTCTTGCAACACGATCGCCAGACCGAACGTGACAAGGATCTGGTCAGCGTGGGGGCGTTTGTAGAAATGCTTGATAAGCCCGCGTTCCATCACATAGCCAACCGTCAACATGATTGGGATCGCAAAAAGGATAGCCAGGGGGACAGTCCAGTCGATAATCGTCGCACCAACCTCTGGGCCAAACCACGCCTCAATATAGGGCGTTTCAACCTTCAGTGGGTTGCCCAGAAAGTCGGTTTGGCTCTCGTCGATGGTAACAAAGCTCAAGTTCATGAGTTTTTGCAAAGTGACAGCACAGAACGCACCGATCATGAACAGGGCCCCATGGGCAAAGTTCACAACGCCGAGCGTCCCAAAAATAAGCGTCAGCCCCAGCGCAATCAGCGCATAAGCCGACCCTTTGTCCAGACCGTTCAGAATTTGCAATAGGATGGCGTCCATTGGCCCACCTCAGGGTTGGTCAGTGTGAATTGAGTGGCACAACAGGATCAACCCTGCTGTAGATGTCTGGCCACCTTTTTGGCGGCCAGACTATGATACGAGGCCTTATGCGCCCGGGTTACACTTACCCAGTGCGCCACCTGCGAACATCGGATGCTCCGGATCGTATTCGACCTGCGCGCGTGGCGTGATCTCGACAATTTCCAGAGTGTCGTAGGCGTTGGTCGGGTTCTCGTTGCCCCGAACGACCAGCACGTCCTTGAAGCACTGGTGGTCGGCGCCGCGATACCAGGTCGGGCCGTTGCCCAGGCCGTCGAACTCGAAGTCTTCCAGCGCTTCCGCAACACCGCACGGATTGAAAGTGCCGGCACGCTCGCAAGCATCAGCATAAAGCAGAACCTGCGCATAGCAGGTCTGCGCCGAGTTGGACGGTGGTTTGCCGTACTTCTCACCGAAGGATTTCACGAAGGCTTTGGTGCCTTCATCCTGCAGCTGCCAGTTCCAGTTCATCGAACCCAGCACGCCCTTGATGTTCTCGCCCGCACCAGCAGCCATCAGTTCCGAATACAGCGGCACGACGATCTTGAAGTCCTTGCCATTGGCCACTTTGTCGAGCAGGCCGAACTGAATCGCGTTGGTCAGCGAGTTCACCATGTTGCCGCCATAGTGATTCAGAACCAGAACGTCCGCGCCGGAGTTCAGAACCGGAGTGATATAGGACGAGAAGTCTGTTGACGCGAGTGGCGTTTTGACAGTGTTGACTGTTTCCCATCCCAGGGCTTCGGTCGAGGCGACGATCGACTCTTCCTGGGTCCAGCCCCAGTTGTAGTCAGCCGTCAGGTGATAGGCGCGGCGGTCGGTGCCCATTTCGGCAGCCAGCACCGGCGCAAGCGCAGCGCCCGACATGTAGGCGTTGAAGAAATGGCGGAAACCATTGGCCTTCTTGTCCTTGCCGGTCGTGTCGTTGGCGTGGGTCAGACCCGCCATAAAGATCACACCTGCTTCTTGACACAGGCCCTGAACCGCAACGGCCACGCCCGAGGACGACCCGCCGTTGATCATGATCGCGCCGTCTTTTTCGATCATCGACTTTGCGGATGCACGCGCGGCGTCCGACTTGGTCTGGGTGTCACCTGTGACGAACTCGACCTTTTTGCCGAGGATGCCATTGCCCTTCAGCGCCTTCGACGTGAAGGTGTTCAGGCAGCCGCCGTCACCCTCTCCGTTCAGGTGTTCCACCGCCAGCTGTTGCGCCAGCAGCTCGTCATTGCCCTCTTCGGCATATGGCCCGGTCTGGGGAACGTTGAAGCCCAGGGTTACGGACCCTCCGGTTGGTTCGTTTGTGTAAGCGGCAGCCGACGAAGCCGTGAAGATCGTAGGCAGGGCCAGACCGGTACCTGCAACGGCACCAGACTTCAACACGCCGCGGCGTGTGACAGATTTGTTGGTCATTAATTCCTCCCATTTCCCTTTCTCTCGTCGTCTGGCTCCTCTTCCAGCAGACGAAAGCGCACTTATGTGCACTTCAATAATGGAAAGGCGATGGAAAATTTCACAACAAATTACTGGATTTGAAACAAAATTTTGTAAACGTATTGACGAAATCTGAGGTTACTTGAAAAACTTTTAACTAATTTTTTTGGAAAAGATTTATCTTTTAATTACTTAAGTGTAAAAACCAATAGCACAATCGTAGTACACGGCTCAAAAACTCGCCTGGTGCGGTACCAAAAGCCGATTTGGAATATCAAGTTGGCGTTTTCGCTACGCCAATTGGAGACAAGGTCCTCGGGCAACCCTGTTGGTCGGCGCCGTATCTTCGTTTACGCCAGTGGGCTGCACCACCTCTGTCAAATAACATTGCCTTTCCGCCTCCTGGGTTCGTGACCTGCTCCCCTTTAAGTCCGCGTCTATAAGTTAGCTCTGTTCAGGTTTCGGTGGAGCCTGGGGGAAACGCCGCTGAGCGTCTAATATACTGATAGAAAACACTATTGTGGTATGTTGATTTTGTAGTGTGTCACATCAGGAACTACACAACCAGCTGAGTTGAACTGTATATACCCAAACCTGCACCAGACCACTGTCTTCTACTGGTGCGGAAGGTTGCGGCTGGCTTGCATTTGCTGAACATCGTCGGGCCAAGTGGAGCCTATGTAGGCCAGCACGTCCCATATGTCTTCGTTGGTCAGAGTGCCCTCAAAGCCCGGCATGCCACTGTTGAAGTCTTCGATACCGCGTGCTGCCCATGCATCTGCCCCACCTAGTTTGGTATATTCGAACAGTAGCTGGTTATCATGGTGCCATGTGTGCCCTGTCACGTCATGTGGTGGCGCAGGCAACACTCCGTCATCATCAGGTGTCTGCCAGTTGGGTTCGCCTTCCAGATTAACTCCATGGCAAGAGGCACAGTGCACTACGTAGAGTTCCTGCCCATTCGCCAGGTCTCTATCTAACAACTCATGATCTGCAGTGACGCTAGTCCCAATACTGCATATAGCGAGTACATACAGGTGTTTCTTCATCTCTATCTACCTTAACTCGGAAGCGTAAGTACGCTCGTAAGTGTTGCCGTTGTTGCCAGCACCGCTAATAAGACTATTGCCTCAACCTCGATGGATCGGGCTAGGCGTTGGGCTGCCTTTCCCTCTCCCTTTTGCATAGCCGGAACAAGTCGGAGCTTGTTTGCAGCGGCGAGGATCATCAGCAGCGACACAAGAAGTACTTTGAACAACAGTGCTTGCCCGTAGCCAGTGAACACGAGCCCTTGGAGATTGCCGACAAACAACCAGGCCATCCATAGGCCCGCACCGATTAAAGTCGGTACAATCAATGCAGCAGTTTGCCCAAACCTATACCCTAGTTCAGCGGCATCTGTCAGGTGTTCAGGCATGAGAGCCATAATCCGCAGCGGGTAAAAGATGCCTACCCAGAAGGCTACACATAGCAGGTGCAATAGGAGCAAGAGTTGGACACCAACACTCTCCAGTTCCGGCACGTGCCCTATCTGCGCAAAGGACCACAGTGCCAATGTACCTCCCACGAGTGCGATCCAGTGGCCAAATCGAGGAATAGACAATCCCACAAGGATCAATGCTGCGCCGACAAGCCGGTAAACTAGTACGTCGCCTACGGGGGTCTGCCAAAGTAAACCAAGCATCTCCGGGTCGACCATGCCGTCTAATCCGCCTGTTAAGGCGGCTCCACGTAGCATGAAGCCAACTACTGTTGCGGCGAGAGCAAGGCACGCTAAGGCCCTGGCTTGGCGCTTCATCACGCGGTGTATCGGTGCGACGTAGCCGCAATAAAGGCAGCTAACAATCATAAGCCCGGTGGACCCCGCAAAGCCGACGTAAAGCGCCAGCTTTGCGAGGATTGCGGCAATACCCCAAATGTCTGGCATGCTCATTCCACGGTGAAGGAAAACTCGCCTTGCATCGCATGGCCGTCTTCACCTAAACCACGCCACTCGATGACATAGGTGCCGGTTCCATTGCTCGGCAATGGGATCGTGAATTCTTGACCAAAACTTGTCTGGTCGCCCAAATCCAGGCTTACTGCCGAGTGTTCTTCATGGGCCATTTCTATCCGTGTCAGCCGAATGCCCTTGGAGAAGTTGAAGCCAATTTCAGCGGGCACACCGATTATTGTGGCTCCGTCGGCAGGGGTTGTTTCTTCGACCTTGGAATGCGCCAGTACGCCGCTGGGAAGGGCAGCCATGAGTGCGAGCGTTATGATCTTTTTCATGGTGCTGTCCTTAATTTATCCCGTTGGCACGTTGAATTTCACGAATGTACGCGATCACCATGGAGACGTCACCACGCGTCAAACCTTCGACGGGTGGCATGTCACCAAACTGCCAATGATGACTTCTTACACCCTGTGAAACCGCCCTTTGAAAGGCTTCGTCAGCGTGGTGGCTGGGTTCGTATATTTTGTGGATCAGCGGCGGTCCTGAGCCTTCTACTCCGACCGCATTGATGCCATGGCAAGAAGCGCAGGAAACATCAAAGATACGCTGGCCGATTGTCGCATTGCCCTCGATGGGCGGCATCTGAATTGCGACCATGGCTTCGCCCTCAAGTGTGCCTTGTGGTGCGGCTTCTTCGACTGGGCCAGAGCGAACAGCAATGAAAGCGGCAACGACGGCAACGGCGCATACGCCGATTAGTAAGTGGCTGTTTTTCATGGATTGATCCTGACTTTGTGGAGGCTGGTAGTACTGCGACACATCGCGAACAGCAGCACGTGCTGATCACTTAGGTGCGCGAGGATTACGTTGCTTCAAACGTCAGGGGGTCTGTAGGGGCTATCTGGTTCAATCAGCTTGGCTAGAGCTCCAATCTGTAACTCTCGGTCAATCTCAGATTGGTTCCACACAACTTCGCCGCTCAGGGAGAGCAATACAACTGCTTGGCAAAGAGAGGGGTTACACTCTCCGGTTCCGAAACTTTCAGGGTCATGGTGGCGGCTTGGGGCCGAGACATCATCGATGTGCTTTGCCACAGCAGAGTGTTCCGTTGATAGCACATGGTCCTTGCTGTGAAGGCCAACGCAGCCATTTGACAACGTATGAGCAACGCCGCCAAATCCAGTCAGGATGACCAGAATGCTGATCAGTAGCGAAAGTGAGTATCGTCGGATGACCATGGCAAAGGACGCTACTGTATGGGAACACGCATGACAACGTCAGCACCTCTGTTTTTTCAGTCGCGACCAGCTTTAGCTTGGGCTTTCCACGGATGCTGACCCTGTGACGTGGAGCACTTTTCACTGAATAGCGGCAGGTTCAGCTGTATCAACGATCAAGACAGGGCGTTGTCAAAACAAAGGTTAAGCCTCGGCTATCATGGTCCCCCAACTGGAATGACCACCTTCCGTTTCACAGATGATTGTATCCATGCCAGTCGCGGCATCGGTTCCGAAATGGCAGTTCGCAAATGCCGGAACGCTTTAAAAGGTTAAGCTAGGGTCAGTATTCATAACCAGCAAATGTCGGTTGCCGCGAATGCGATTGCTGAGATGAAGACCTTGGGACAAAGGTCATGGCGTGTCGCCACGCGCCCCCGGTCCCTGAGCCTGCCAAACAGAATCTCGATGCGATTTGTATATGCGCTTGTCGTACTTGACCGGCGTCTTGCGTTGTTTTCGACCGGGGATGACCATGGTTGGCCGGGCTTCAGCCGGGCATTCCGCGCAATACAAGCGAATTTATCAGCATCTGGCACTGACCGTACCAGAATACCTTCAATCGATCCGGGCCTAATGGTGAAAGCTTGGCTATAGCCCGGCTAACGGAATTGGGTTTCTCGACACTTACGCACGAAGCAACCAAACTCCGGCGTCCCTGTCAAAACTCTAATAGATGAAAGCAGTTGCAGCAATTACGCTGACCGGTTTCCGCGAAGTTTGCCCAAACCAAACAGCCCGCCCAAAGCCCCAAGCAGCAGCAGCCAACTGGCTGGTATCGGAACAGCCGCAAGGTTTGCCTGCGCCACGGTGCCTTCCGTCACGCCCTCCTCTTGATCTGTAGGTTCCCGCAACAATTCCAGCTCTTCAAGATGCCGATCGTTGTCATAGGTTTCAGAGATCTGGGTCAAACGGAGGTTTTCCCATTCCAATTCTGCTAGATGTTTTTCGCTGTCAAAGTCTGAGAGAAGCTCGGATAGAACTTCATCATCATCCACAGTCACGCTTCCCGACCCATCCGAGATGGTCAAAGCTTCTGAATCTCCGGCGCAAAACAGAACCACTAATGCGCAAATAACTCTCATAACTCACCCCCACGACACTGATGTTAAGCATAGCACTTCAGGATAATTTTGCAAACATCGTGATAATTGAATAAAAATGTAGGCTTATGAAGTCTAACAAGAAATGACCGACACCGTTAAGCGGGCATAAGGATAGGGGGCTATCCAAAAGTATAGCTAACTCTGACCGACTGGCCCGCGTAGTTCCGGTTCGGTCGGTAACGCGTGATCAGGTGGTTCCACGCCATGCTTTTCCAGCCATTCCAACACTTCTCCCCACTGGGTTTGAATGCTTAGTGTGCTGCGGTACTCACGCAACTGTTCAAGCCGACATTTCAGGTCATACGGGATTGTTCGTGGCCATTTCTTCATGACGTGTGTTCTATCTTTGTTCTGTCACGGGTCAACCGGTTGTCGCGCTTTGAACTTGATGCGTCGGCAAAATTAGTGACTACTGTGAGTCATGACGGACACTGTTTCCAGTGTCCGTCTGCTAGACTAGTTTCTACACTTGGGTCGTTGCACTGTTACTTGTGGCCAAACTTTCTCAGTGCGACGACCAGACCTGCCACCGATGCTACCGCTCCAATTACGGTTATGACATCAATCAGGCTTAGAGCGGTACTGCTCATACCCATTAGCTTGAACTGTCCAGCGCTTGGTTAAAACCGAAAAGATACAGTGTTTTTGACATCTTTTTTGTTGACAGTGGGTGGGTGAGTCGTCGGTCAAACTAGCGCATATTGCCCATACTGCGGACGATAGCGAACCCCCAACGTACCCCCGAGGGGCGCGCGCCTGACCAAGACGAGCCGAGACAGCTCGCAAATGCTTGTAGTTGTGTGATAATTTGGTGGAGCCTAGGGGAGTCGAACCCCTGACCTCTTGCATGCCATGCAAGCGCTCTCCCAACTGAGCTAAGGCCCCATCATGGTACCGTTGGTGCGGTGGACGGACGTTTAGGAGACAGTGACGACGAGTGCAAGTCCAAAAATGGAATTGAACTCGAATTTCCGCCCGGGCTGCCCGTCAAATGAAAAAGGCGACCCTGGGGTCGCCTTCTTGCGTAATCAGCTTTCGTCTTCCGAAGATATGTCGGTAATATCGTCCAGAGAAACGTCATCACTGCTGTCGTCATCGTCGTCCAGCAGATCGTCGTCCAGTTCGACATCGACACTGTCGTCATCGTCCAGGACCAGCTCCTCTCCGGACGCGTTTTCACGCGCTTTGACCGAAGCTGCATCTTCAGCATCCGCCGCGATCATGCGGCTTTTGGATGTTTGAAGCTCCACGATCTCGCCAGTGTAGGGGCTGATGATCGGGTCCTTGTTCAGGTCGTAGAATCGCTTACCGGTGGTCGGGCAAACGCGCTTTACGCCCCATTCTTCCTTGGGCATGTCAAATCCCCTTGATATCAGGTGAGTCGTCTAAATGATTCAGCTCACCTGCCACAGGCAGAGGGCACTGTCAAAGTCTTTGCGCAAGAGAGGTCGCGATATGGGAGAGCACGCATTGCCAGGGACACCACCGGTGCCACTGAGGCTGCGCAAATCCGCCCGGGCGCGGCGCATCAGTTTGCGAATTTCTCAGCTGGACGGGCGGGTTACGTTGACCTATCCGATTGGAGTGCCTGAATCCGAGGCGCTGAGTTTCGCACGTACCAAGGAAGAGTGGATTCGCCAGCATTTGCAGGATAGGCCGGTAACGGCCGTGGTGCAGTTTGGACAGCAAGTACCGATTGAAGGCGTTGCCCGGCGAATCGTGCCGGCGGACGGTCGACGTGTTCAGTTGCAGGCGGACGAGGTCGCAGTGCCAAAAGGGGCCGAGGCACGCAGATTGGTCCGGTTTCTGAAGGAACTGGCGCGGGACCGGTTAACCGGTGCGTGCGATGACTATGCGGCAATGCTGGGACGCCCATATACCACGCTTAGCCTGCGCGACACGCGGTCACGCTGGGGGTCATGCAGTTCGCATGGCGGATTGATGTTCTCGTGGCGTCTCATTCTGGCGCCGCCAGACGTACTGCACTATGTGGCTGCACATGAAGTGGCGCATCTTGCCGAGATGAACCACTCGCCCGCATTCTGGGCGCAGGTAGAGAATATCTTCGGCCCCTATCAGCAACCCCGTCGCTGGTTGCGCGACAATGGGGCAGAGTTGCATCGATACAGGTTCGACGCAAAGCCGAGTTGACCTTGCGCTAATTTGTGATCACATAAGCGGATGTTGAGCACACGTCCGTCTGAAACCCAAACTGCCACTCACGACCGGGTGTACCGCGCCCTGAGGTCTCGAATCATGCACGGCGAAATGGCGCCGGGTCAGGCGCTGACCTTGCGTGGTATCGGCAAGGAGTTTGGCGTCTCGATGACCCCGGCGCGAGAGGCCGTGCGCCGTCTGGCCGCCGAGGGGGCTTTGTTCCTGTCCAATTCCGGCCGGGTCTCGACGCCCGAATTGACCAACGACCGAATCGAAGAATTGGCAGCGTTGCGCGCGTTGCTGGAAGTCGAACTGGCCAGCCGGGCTCTGCCCAGGGCGCATATCGCGCTGATCGACCGGTTGCAGACCATCAATATGACCGTTGCAGAAACGGTGACCAAGAGGGATGCGGTTGGGTACATCCGGTCAAATCTGGAGTTTCACCGCACCCTGTACCTGCGTGCTCAAGCGCCCGCGATGCTGGCCATTGCCGAAACAGTCTGGCTGCAACTGGGGCCGACGATGAGAGCGCTTTACGGTCGTCTCAGGCGCACTGAACCACCGCATTATCACAAGCTGATCATCGCTGCCCTCAAGGCCGGGGACGAACCGGGCTTGCGCTTGGCGGTCCGCTCGGACGTGACACAGGGGCTGCGCTTGCTGGTGAGCTGAGCGGCATCCCGCCGACCTTTCGGCGCACAAGATAGAGGGGTTCACTGTTCTGGCCTGTTCAGCCCGACTGGGTTACTCTTGAGGCAAATCACAAACAAGAGCAGACCGCAGCCATGATCACTCGCCGGACTTTTTCCATTTGCCTTGGATCAACATTGTTGGCCGCCTGCACGGGTGGTGGTGCGCCATCCAGCGCGCCTGCTTCCCGAATGCGGGCAGTTCCCAATGCAGGCTGGGATGCCTGGGTCGCCGGGTTCAAGGGCAGGGCGGCATCGCAGGGAATTTCACAATCCACAATTGACCGCGCTTTTCAGGGCGCAGGCTACCTTCCTGATGTGATCGAGCGCGACCGCAATCAGGTAGAGTTCAAGCGTTCGCTCGAAGATTATCTGGCCATTGCCGCCTCGGACGAGCGGATCAGCACAGGACAGAAGATGCTGCGGCAATATAACGGGATGCTGTCGCAGATCGAGGCGCAGTACGGAGTAGACAAGGAAATCGTCGTTGCAGTGTGGGGGCTGGAAAGCCGCTATGGCGCGCGTCGCGGCGATGTGCCCGTTGTGTCAGCTCTATCAACACTGGCCTATGATGGGCGACGTGGTCAGTTCTTTGAAAGCCAGTTGATCGCGGCGATGAAGATCCTTCAGAACGGCGACACCACGCCTGACAACATGACCGGCAGCTGGGCCGGTGCGATGGGGCATACGCAGTTCATTCCAACCTCTTACCTCGCTTATGCGGTGGATTTCACCGGCGACGGGCGGCGGGATATCTGGTCGGATGATCCGACGGATTCGCTGGCTTCGACCGCAGCTTATCTGTCGCGTGCAGGCTGGGTGCGGGGGCAGCCCTGGGGGGGGGAGGTCGGAACCGTTTCCGGTACTCCGGTGGCCGTGCTGCAACCGCAGGTACCCGGGCCGCGCATTGCTGTCTTCCGCAATTTTCAGGTCATCAAACGCTACAACAACTCGGACAGCTACGCGATTGGCGTCGGGCATCTGGCGGACAGAATTGCCGGCGGCGCACCGTTTCAGGCCTCGTTCGGGCCAGATGAAAACGGTCTGACATTGGACGACCGCAAGGAATTGCAACGTCGGCTGACATCCGAAGGGTATGATACGAAGGGCGCAGACGGGGTGATCGGCAAAAACACAACGTCAGCCATCAGCGCGTATCAAAGCGCCAATGGCCTTGCTGTCACCGGAGAGCCCTCGGTCGCATTGTTGCGCAGGTTGGGTGGCTGACGGTTACGCCGCCAACCCTTTTGATCCGATATCGAGGAATTTTTGACGGCGGTCCTGAATCAGGGCTGCCGCGTCTTTGCCGTCCAGTTCCGCCAACATGGCGGTAAGTGCCTCGCGGACGGCTTTGACAGTTGCAGGACGATCGCGATGCGCACCGCCCTTGGGTTCAGGGATGATCCGGTCACAAACGCCAAGCTTGTGAAGGTCCTGAGCGGTCAGCCGCAGCGCTTCGGCGGCTTCACGCATCTTTTCTGCATCTTTCCACAGGATTGACGCGCAGCCTTCCGGCGAGATCACCGAATAGACCGAATGTTCCAGCATCGCCACGCGGTTGGCGGTGGCAAAGGCCACGGCTCCGCCCGAGCCGCCTTCGCCGATGATGACCGACACCAGGGGCACACCGATCTTCAGGCACATCTCGGTCGACCGGGCAATCGCTTCGGACTGACCGCGTTCCTCGGCGCCTTTGCCGGGATAGGCGCCGGCAGTATCGATCAGGGTGATCACCGGCAGGCCAAACCGCCCGGCCATCTCCATCAGGCGGACCGCCTTGCGATAACCTTCGGGCCGGGCCATGCCGAAATTTCGCTCGATCCGCGATTTGGTGTCGCTGCCTTTTTCATGGCCGATTACCATGACCGGTTGATCGTTGAAACGTGCAAGCCCGCCAATCACGGCCAGATCATCGGCAAAATTGCGATCTCCGGCCAAAGGAGTGAATTCGGTGAACAGGGCATTGACGTAAGCGCTACAATGCGGGCGTTCCGGGTGTCGGGCGACCTGGCATTTCCGCCAAGGCGTCAGGTCGGCATAAAGCTCACCCAGAAGTTTGGCGGCTTTGGCGTCCAAAGCGGCGGCTTCTTCGGTTACGTCCATCTCTTCGTTGGTGCGGGCCAGCGCACGCAGTTCTTCAGCCTTGCCTTCAATCTCGGCCAGTGGTTTTTCGAAATCCAGATACTGGGTCATGACGCCTCTCAACGCGAAAGTTCCCTGCTATATGGCCTGACGATGCTCCGGATGCAACTCAGCAAGATCTGTGTGTCGAAGATGTTCGATTTCAGGTGGGCGAATAGAAAAACGGATACTGGTGGACACCACCAATAAAGACAGCGTGCTGCGTGCGCAGGCCTGCACCCATGATAGCCTTGCCGCGAAGTCTGACCCTATGATCCACCCGACACCGCGCCCAAGGATGTGCTGGCTGAAACCTGCCTGTCGTTGAAGCAGGTCAACTGGGCCAGAGAACGGGATAGAGTGAGGCCACAAGCAGCACCGCCATTGTCCAGTTGAACACAACCAACCGGCGCGGGTTCGTCAGCACCCGTGACATCTGCTGACCAAGAAAGGTCCATGTGCTCACCGACGGCAGGTTGACCGCCCCGAAAACCAACGCAACGAGGGCAATTGCAAGCAGGGTCTGATTGGGTGTGTAAGCGGTTGTGGCGGTCAGGGCCATGGCCCAGGCTTTGGGGTTCACCCACTGAAAGGCGGCGGCCTGTAGAAACGTCATGGGAGTCCCCGCTGCCAAAGCGCCCCCGGCTGGTGCGGCATGTGCGATCTTCCATGCCAGATACAGCAGATAGATCACCGACACGATCTTCAGCACTGAATGGCTGACCGGATATCGGTCAAAGACCTGAACCAGCCCTGCACCAACCAGCAGCACCATGAGCGTGAAGCCAAGGCCAATGCCCAGCATATGCGGGATCGAACGCCGAAAGCCGAAATTCGCACCCGATGCCATCAGCATCAGATTGTTCGGCCCGGGCGTAATGGATGTCACGAAGGCAAAGGCGATGAGGGCCAGAAGGATGTCGTAAGTCATACTGCGAAGTATCGTCCGACCGGCAGCAAATGAAATTGCTTTTTCGTGCGCGTTTCTGCTATTTTTGCAACTTGTGATGAAGAATGATCATATAAATCGCCAGATATTGCATGAACTGACCCGTGATGGGCGTATCAGCAACCTGGAATTGGCCGAACGGGTCGGGCTGTCGCCTTCCGCCTGCCTGCGTCGCGTTCAAGAGCTTGAGAAAGCCGGCGTGATCACCGGCTATCGTGCGGTTTTGAACCCGGCGTCGATGGGTGTCGGCTTTGTCGCCTACATCGGCGTTGGTCTTGGCGAACACACAAAAGCGGCGCAGGAGGGGTTTGAACGGGCTCTGCAACAAGCCCCCGAAGTGGTCGAATGCCACAACATCACCGGTACGATCGAATACCTGCTGCGCGTCGAATGCGCCGACTTGCCGTCCTACAAGACCTTCCATACCGAGGTGCTGGGAACGCTGCCACATGTTACGTCGATCACTTCCTATGTGGTCATGGGGTCGCCCAAGGATCTGCGTGCGTAACCTCTGAAATTGTGAAGCCGCACTCTCTTGCAGCGCAAATTTTCAGAGCCTAGTGTCACTGTAATGACGTTGCCAGGGGATACGCCCAGCCAAAACGGCACGCAAACAGGGAGATTACGATGAAACTCGTTCGAACAGTGGCGACCGCAGTTGCCATGTCGGTAGTTGCCGGGGCCGCTTTGTCTGCACCGCTGAAACTGCAACCTGCCAATCCACAGCCTTCTCCGAAGGCAGGGTTGAATGTCAAATACATTGGCACAGGCAATCAACACAAGAAGATCCGGGATCTGAGTCAGGCAAAAAGCATGCTGTCTCAGGCAAAGCCCGGAAAGCCGTTGCGTGGGTTGGATTATAGGGACACAAGCAAGGGTGAGGACGTCATGACGTTCGACGAAGCCTACAATGTTGCCGCTGAGGTGACAGGGTATATGCGGTTTAACTCACCGGGCGTTTACGAGCTGGAAACGTGGTCGAATGACGGGATAGAAGCTTGGGTTGGTGGTCAGCAGATCGGCCGCGTAACTGGTATTCAAGGTTGTGAAGCCAATCAACGCACGGAAGTGGAAGTGCCCAAAGCGGGTTGGTATCCGTTGAAGATCGTCTATTTCCAGAAACTGGGAACCTCTTGCCTGATGATGAAGTCAGGAAAGAAGGGTGAGCGCTTCACATGGACGCCCAATGAGGTTTTCGGCCGTTGAAGAGTTTAAAAAAGGGCGCTCGGTCGTGCACCCTTTTTTATGGCTTAGCTGCTCGCCGCAATCAGTTCGGCCTGTGCCACAATGACTTCGGCCTGCTTGATTGAGGCGATGTCGACAAGACGTCCTTTGTAGACGGTCGCGCCTTCACCGTTGGCTTTGGCCTGTTCCATTGCGGCCAGGATTTCGCGGGCCTCAGAAACGGCCTCATCCGACGGGGTAAAGACCTGATTGGCCAGTGCGATCTGCTTGGGATGGATCGCCCATTTGCCGACCATACCCAGTGTGGCCGAGCGTTTCGCCTGAGCGATGTACCCTTCATCATCGCTGAAATCCCCGAATGGTCCATCCACTGGCAACACCCCATGGGTGCGGCAGGCCGCAACGATGGCGGCTTGGGCCCAGTGCCAGGGATCGGACCAGTGTTTTTCACCCTCGCGCAGCATGTAATAGTTTTCCTGTGTGCCGCCGATGCCCGTGGTCTGCATTCCCATCGAGGCGGCAAAATCTGCGGCCCCAAGGCTCATGGCCTGCAAACGGGGTGAGGAGGCTGCGATCTCTTCCACATGCGCGATACCGGCAGCGGATTCGATAATGACCTCGAAGCTGATCGGTTTGGTCCGGCCCTTGGCGCGTTCAATGGCGGTGACAAGGGCATCCACGGCATAGACATCTGATGCACAACCGACTTTGGGAATCATGATCTGGTCCAGACGGTCGCCTGCCTGCTCCAACACGTCGACAACGTCGCGATACCAATAGGGGGTATCCAATCCGTTGATGCGAACGGACATGTATTTATTGCCCCAATCAACAGTGTTCAGCGCTTCGATGACGTTGGCGCGGGCTACATCCTTGTCCGAAGGCGCAACCGAATCCTCAAGGTCAAGGTTGATCACATCCGCAGCAGAAGCTGCCATTTTCGGGAACAGTTTGGTATTCGACCCCGGACCAAACAGTTGACAGCGATTGGGTCGTGCAGGCGCGGCGGGTTGGATGCGAAAGCTCATCTGGACCTCGTGTGGGTAATGAAGTTGCGATTTTCTCGCCCAATGAGGTATTAAATTGCGCAACTTGGCGCAAGGGAGATTGTGCATCTGCGGCAATGCGGTTGCAGAATGCAAATTTCCAGCAGAAGATGAGTGGTGATTAAAGATTAATCAATTTGAAAACTTCGAAGAATTTTGCGTCACCCCGCACTAGGGCGCAAAAACATCGCGCGCTAGCTGTGTTTGACGGAGCAGAACGCGAAACGCTCGTTTTGCCGCTTCACTAGCTTAGGCCGGAATCAAAGGAGTGACCGCAATGATCGAGACACCGTACCTGCTGTTTTTGGGCGATGCGCCCGACCAATTGGCGGCCAAAGTGGCTGTGGGCATCAAGGATTGGCGCCCGGAAAACGCCGTCGGCCAATACCGTATGGACGGCTGCAAGGCCGATCTGGGCCTGACCGATATGACCCTGACAGAGGCGAAAGAGGCCGGTGCCAAAACGCTGGTCATCGGCGTGGCCAACCGTGGGGGCGTGATCAGCCAGGAATGGAAAAAGGTTCTGGTCATGGCACTGGAGGAAGGGTTTGATCTGGCCTCCGGCTTGCACAACCTGTTGCGCGATGAACCTGACCTGGTGGCGGTGGCTGAAGCGACCGGTCAAAAGCTGCACGACGTGCGTGTGCCCGAAGTCGATTACCCGATTGCCAACGGGATCAAGCGCAAGGGCAAGCGTTGTCTGGCCGTGGGCACCGATTGTTCGGTCGGCAAGATGTACACCGCAATGGCGATGGATGCTGAAATGCGCAAGCGTGGTATGAAGTCGACCTTCCGCGCAACTGGTCAGACGGGCATCCTGATCACCGGCGATGGTGTGCCGCTGGACGCCGTGGTCGCGGATTTCATGGCGGGCTCGATCGAATGGCTGACACCTGACAACGACGACGATCACTGGGACCTGATCGAAGGCCAGGGCTCATTGTTTCATGTATCCTATTCCGGTGTGACCATGGCACTGATCCACGGCGGCCAGCCGGACGCCCTGATCCTGAGCCATGAACCGACCCGTCAGCATATGCGCGGTCTGCCGACCTATCAGCAACCGTCTTTGGAAACCCTGCGCGACATCGCGCTGGCCCTGGCCAAAGTGGCGAACCCCGATTGTCAGGTCGTCGGCGTTTCCGTCAACACGCAGCACCTGTCCGAAGAGGACGCGACGGCGTATCTGGCCAAGATCGAAGCAGACATGGGGCTGCCTGCGACCGATCCGTTCCGCTTTGGTTCAGGCAAGCTGGTGGACGCGCTGGCTGCGATGTGATCTGAGACACGTGCCGGTGGCGGGTTCAACCGCTTCCGGCGTTAGATTTGGAAAAGATGAAGGAGCGGGTGCGTGCGGATAGAGGTCTCTCGCGATGTGTTTCGGCTGGCGCAGGTGTTTACCATCTCGCGCGGGTCACGGACCGAGGCAAAAGTGCTGACGGTTCGGGTGTCGGACGGAACGCATCAGGGCTGGGGTGAATGCGTTCCCTATGCGCGTTATGACGAAACGCTCGAGTCGGTTGAGGCCGAGATTGCCGGCTTGCCTGCGGAGTTCACCCGCCAGTCGCTGATGGACCTACTGCCTGCTGGTGCCGCCCGGAACGCCGTGGATTGCGCCTTGTGGGATCTGGAAAGCAAGCGCGCGGGAAAGCGTGCCTGGGATTTGGCGGGTCTGCCTGTTCCGGGACCAGAGATCACCGCATACACTTTGTCGCTGGACACGCCCGCGGCGATGCAGGCCCAGGCGGCCGAGAACGCGCATCGCCCGCTTCTGAAAATCAAACTGGGCACGCCAGATGACATGCCGCGGCTTGAGGCGGTGCGGGCCGGTGCTCCGAACGCCAAGATCATCGTGGATGCGAACGAAGGCTGGTCGGCTGAGGTTTACGCCGACCTCGCCCCTCATCTGGTACGTTTGGGTGTGGCACTGGTCGAGCAACCCTTGCCCGCCGGAGACGACGACGCATTGATCGGAATGGACCGCCCGGTGCCCGTCTGCGCCGACGAGTCCTGCCATGATCGCGCCAGCCTGTCCGGGCTGATGGGCAAATACGATGTCATCAACATCAAACTCGACAAGACCGGTGGCCTGACCGAGGCGCTGGAACTTCGCAAAGCCGCAATCGCGGAAGGGTATGACATCATGGTCGGCTGTATGGTTGGCAGCTCGCTTGCCATGGCGCCCGCGACACTGTTGGCGCAGGGTGCGATGGTGACGGACCTTGACGGCCCGCTTCTGTTGGCCGAAGACCGCGACACCCCGCTGATTTTTGACGACGCCGGAGTTCACCCGCCAGAAGCGGCGCTCTGGGGCTGAGGAGACAAACATGACCCGAACCGTATACGTAAATGGCGAATACCTGCCCGAGACCGAGGCCAAGGTATCCATCTTTGACCGTGGCTTCCTGTTTGCTGATGCGGTTTACGAAGTGACCAGTGTATTGGATGGCAAGCTGATTGATTTCGAAGGTCACGCAGTGCGCCTGAAGCGGTCTCTGGATGAGCTGGAGATGGCCGAGCCCTGCACCAAGGAAGAGCTGCTGGAGATCCACCGCAAGCTGGTTGATCTGAACGGCATCGAAGAGGGCCTGGTCTACCTGCAGGTCTCGCGCGGCAGTGACGGTGACCGGGATTTTGTCTTCCCTTCGGCAGATACCAAACCCAGCCTCGTTCTGTTCACGCAGAACAAGCCCGGGCTGGCTAACAGTCCGGCAGCACAGAAAGGTGCCAGGATCATCTCGATCGAGGACATCCGCTGGGGCCGCCGCGACATCAAAACCGTGCAGCTGCTTTACCCTTCGATGGGCAAGATGATGGCCAAGAAAGCGGGCTGTGATGATGCATGGCTGGTCGAAGACGGCTTTGTGACCGAGGGCACCAGCAACAACGCCTATTTCGTCAAGAACGGCAAGATCGTGACCCGCCCGCTGTCCAACGACATACTGCATGGGATCACCCGCAAGGCCGTGCTGCGCCTGGCGGCCGAAGCGCAGATGGAAGTTGAAGAACGTCTGTTTACCATCGACGAAGCCAAGGAGGCTGACGAGGCGTTCACAACCTCGGCCAGCGCATTCGTGATGCCCGTCGTGGAAATCGACGGAGTCGCGCTGGGTGATGGTACACCCGGGCCGATTGCCAAACGCCTTCGTGAAATTTACCTGGATGAAAGCCGAAAGGCCGCGATCTGAAGAAACACCACGTCGGACGGCGTTGCGGTAAACTGCTGCGGCGCCGTGCCAACATCAGTCGGATTCGGGGGCAGGACAGGGAGTTTCGCTGTAGGTCTCGCCGAGCATGAGCAGATCACATGCGACTTTCGGCCAAAAAACAGGTCACTTGCGAAGTTGAGCCGGGACACCGGTCTTAACTGTCGGACCAGTTCCAGCTTTGTCACAAGAATATCGTTGAAGGCGGGGTTACCCGACTTTGAAAGGGCTCAGGCTTTCCTGAAACTGTTCAATGAATTCAAGCGTCACCAACGACGGTTGCTTCAATATTGGGCGTACCAACGAGAGAGTATGTGTCAGCAATGGCCTGAAGGGCCGATAACTTAATCCGCGTGAGGTGTATTGGACGGCATCCAGTTCGCTTACGACCGAGACACCGACACCTTTCAGCGCCAATTCACATGCCGCTGTGAACTGCCTGACCTCAATATGCGAGTTCAATTCGACATTGGCATTTTGAAACACTTTCGAAAGCCGCCCGAAAAAGTCGCTGTCGCGTCGGGTGTGAATGATTTTGCTGTGTGCAAGATCCGCCGGGGTAACTTCGGAAAGGCCTTCCAACTCGTGCCCGGTGGGGAACACGCACACCGTGCGAACGCCGATGTTTCTGCTTTCTACCGCCGGATGACCGTGAAAACTGTCTGTGATTCCGAAATCATACTGCTCGCCAATCATCCATTCGAGAATGCGTTCAGGCCGGTCAGGCTCGATCGTCAGGGTGACACCGGGCCGATCCTTCAAGAAGCTGGCGACGACTTTGGGCAAATGGCTGGTGGCAAATCCAGGTAGGCAGGCGACACGGATGTGCCCTGCTTTGCGTTGTGTGATATCCTGGCTGACATCCGAGATTTGCCTCATGAGTTCGAGAACGCGCTCGACGCTGGGCAAGAGGTAACGAACCTCCTGCGTTGGCATCAATCGGCCCTCCCGGCGATCAAAAAGCTGAAACCCAAGCGATTTTTCTAGATCAGACAGCAGCCTGCTGACAGCTGGCTGGGTCACTCCAAGATCGGTCGCAGCGGCTGTGACAGACCCGTTTTTAGTCACGGCCATTAGGGCCTCCAATTGCCGCACTCTCAGAATTTGACTCATTGTTGATCCCTAGCAACCACGCCAAGTCATAACACTATGTTATTTTTTCACCAAGTAGATAGGCCTTGAATTATATTTCTGTAACGCTAACGTCGTGAAATCGTCATGTGTGCCGTTTACGCGTTGTGGTCGGTATTCAACGAAGCATCAAACCTGATGCATGGGAGGAATCATGAAAAAGAATTTGCTTGGCGCTCTTGCCATCACCACGGCCTTGTCCCCCTTGGCGGCAATGGCGCAAACCGAAGTTCAGTTCTGGCATGCCTTCACCGGTCGCCTTGGTGAGCTTGTCAAAGGACAGGTTGAAGAATTCAACGCCAGTCAGGATGACTTTGTCGTGGTTGAAAGCCACAAGGGCAACTACTCGGAAACCCTGAATGCTGGCATTGCTGCATTCCGTGCCGGTGAACAGCCAAATATCCTGATGGTATTCGAAGTCGGCACGGCGACAATGATGTCAGCCGAAGGTGCGATCAAGCCGGTCTATGAAGTGATGGCGGAAAGCGGCGCGTCATTTGATCCCGATGCATATATAGGCGCAGTCAAAGGGTATTATACGACGACTGACGGAGAGATGCTGTCTCTTCCTTTCAACTCCTCGACGCCAGTGCTGTGGGTTAACCGCGATGCCATGGAAGCCGCTGGCGTTGATCCGGACACGGATCTGTCCACATGGGAAAAAGTTGGCGAGGTCCTTGAACAGCTGAAGGCGGGTGGCGAGGATTGCCCGCTGGTGACAGCATGGCAAAGCTGGATTCACCTTGAGAACCTGTCAGCCTATCACGACGTTCCGTTTGCATCCCAGGACAACGGTTTTGCTGGTCTGGATACCGAGCTTATGCTGAACGGTCCGGTGCAGGTTGCACATCTGACCGCAATGGGTGACTGGGCCCAGGACGGCAAGTTCATCTACACTGGCCGCAGAAACGAAGGCGGTGCGAACTTCCGGTCAGGCGAGTGCGCATTGTTCACTGAAAGTTCGGCCGGGTACGCTGGCATCAAAGCAGAGGCCGAGTTCGACTTCGACGTGCGTCCGCTGCCCTATTGGGAATCCGTCACCGGTGAGCCGCAAAACACCATCATCGGCGGCGCGTCTCTTTGGGTAATGGCGGGTCATGAGCCCGAAGAATACCGAGGCGTCGGCGAGTTCCTGAGCTTCCTGTCTTCGTCGGATGTGCAGGCGGCGTGGCATCAGAACACCGGTTATCTTCCGATTACCGTCGAAGCCGGCGAAGCCACCCGTGCGGCAGGTTTTTATGACGAAAACCCGGGCACCGACATCGCGGTGATCCAGATGACCGCGAAAGAGCCGACCGCAAACTCGAAAGGCTTGCGTCTGGGTTCGTTCGACCAGATTCGCGGCATCATCGACGAAGAGCTTGAAGCGATCTGGTCCGGTGAGAAAACAGCTCAGGAAGCGATGGACAGCGCGAAGGAACGCGGCGATGCGTTGCTGCGCCGTTTCGAATCCGCCAATCAATAAGTCGTAACTTCATGCGGGCCTTTTCAGGGCCCGCATTTTCTTTCTTCGGTGGGTTTTCAGGATGGAAAAACGCGTCACCTTTCGCGGCTGGCTGTTGCCATTGGCTCTGATTGCCCCTCAGGTCATTATTTCCGCCGTCTTCTTCTTCTATCCCGCCGGTCAGGCCATATGGCAGTCACTGTTCATACCTGATCCGTTCGGGTTGTCGTCCCAGTTCGTGGGGCTGGGCAACTTTGAATTCCTACTGAGTGACAAGTTTTATCGCGCCTCTTTCGTGACAACGGCAGTGTTTTCCACGCTGGTTACGCTGTGCTCGATGATCCCTGCCTTGTTTCTTGCGGTCATTGCGGATCGATTGATCAAAGGGTCCGGGGTCTATCGGACTTTGCTGATCTGGCCCTACGCTGTCGCTCCTGCCGTTGCGGGTGTTTTGTGGCTGTTCATGTTCAACACGCGCGTCGGCGTCGTGTCATGGTATCTCAGCCAGCTTGGTTATGACTGGAACCACGTTCTGAACGGCACCGAAGCTATGGGGCTGGTGGTCGTTGCCTCCGCCTGGGGGCGCATAAGCTATAACTTCCTGTTCTTTTTCGCTGCCCTGCAATCCGTTCCTAGATCCGTGATCGAGGCAGCGGCGATTGACGGCGCGCATTTCTGGCGCCGGTTCTTTACGATCGTGCTGCCGTTGCTGTCGCCGACGGCGTTCTTCTTGCTGGTGGTGAACGTCGTTTATGCCTTTTTCGAAACCTTTGGCGTGATCCACACAATCACCGGTGGCGGGCCGCAACAATCGACGACAATCCTTGTCTACAAGGTTTTCTCAGATGGGTTTGTGGGACAGGACCTCGGCTCGTCTTCGGCGCAATCGGTCATCCTGTTGATCGTCGTTGGTCTGTTGACGGTCATTCAGTTCAAATACGTGGAAAAGCGGGTGCATTACTGATGGCGTCCCAACAACACGGAATGGTCGAAAAACGCGGCGCGGGCATCTGGTTGTCCCATGCTTTGATGATCCTCGGTGTCCTGATCATATTTTTCCCCATATGGCTTGCCTTTGTGGCCTCGACCGTGACCCAGGCCGAGATCGTCTCACCGCCGATGCCAGTCGTGCCCGGCGATCAGTTCTGGGTGAACTACAAAGCGGCGCTGTTCTCGGGGGTAAACGTGCCCGTGGCAACGATGCTGTTCAACAGTCTGGTGATGGCGATTGGTATTGCAGTGGGAAAAATCGCCATCTCGTTGCTGTCGGCTTTTGCAATCGTTTATTTTCGGTTTCCAGGGCGAACGACGTTCTTTTGGTTGATCTTCCTGACGCTCATGCTGCCGGTCGAAGTCCGCATCGTTCCGACGTTCGAAGTTGTCGCCGGATTCGGTATGCTCAACAGCTATTACGGGCTGATCTTCCCTCTGATCGCCTCGGCCACGGCAACCTTCCTGTTCCGACAGTTTTTTTTGACGATCCCGGATGAACTGGCCGAAGCCGCCCGGGTGGACGGGGCCCGCCCGATGCGATTCTTTATTGATATTGTGGTGCCGATGAGCCGGACAAACATCGCGGCGCTGTTCGTGATCCTGTTTATCTATGGCTGGAACCAGTACCTTTGGCCGCTGCTGATCACGACTGATCCCGAGATGAATACCATCGTGATGGGTATCAAACAGATGTTTCCGTCCGGCGACGACTTTGCGCATTGGCCGACGATCATGGCGACGTCCATTCTGGCGATGATCCCGCCGGTCATTGTGGTGGTTTCGATGCAAAAGCTCTTTGTCCGAGGCCTTGTCGATAGTGAGAAGTAAGAAATGGCAACAGTTACCTTAGAGAATGTCAAAAAGAGCTTTGGCCCGACGGATGTGATCCACGGTGTTGATGTCGATATCGCCGATGGAGAGTTCATCGTGATCGTCGGCCCGTCAGGCTGTGGTAAATCTACGTTGTTGCGGATGGTGGCGGGGCTGGAAACGGTCACGTCCGGGGAAATCTGGATCGGCGGTGAGCGCGCCAATGACAAAGAGCCGATGGATCGCGACATTGCGATGGTGTTCCAGAACTACGCGCTCTATCCGCACATGTCCGTGCGTCAGAACATGGGATATGGCCTGAAGATCGCTGGATTACCCAAGGCTCAGATCGATCAAAAGGTGACCCAGGCGGCAAAACTGTTGCAGCTCGAACCTTTGCTGGATCGCAAACCCAGGCAGTTATCAGGCGGTCAGCGTCAGAGGGTGGCGATGGGGCGGGCCATTGTCCGCGAGCCTGCGGTTTTCCTGTTTGACGAACCGCTCTCGAACCTCGACGCCAAGCTTCGTGTTCAGATGCGTCTGGAAATACGCGAGCTTCAGGAAAAGCTGGGTATCACGTCACTTTACGTTACGCACGACCAGGTCGAAGCAATGACAATGGCCGACAGAATGATCGTGATGAATGGCGGTATTGCCGAGCAGATCGGCACGCCGCTGGAAGTCTATGAAACCCCGCATACGCTGTTCGCCGCGCAATTCATCGGCAGCCCGGCGATGAACATTTTTGAAGCGCGGCGCGAAAACGGGACCATCAAGATCGGAGAAATCGAAGTCGGACCCTCTCAGGGTGCAGACAGCGCCGTGAAGCTTGGCATAAGACCAGAGCATCTGGTGTTGAATGACAATGGCCCACTTGAAGCGGCGATTCAGATGGCTGAACCGCTTGGGGCCAACACGTTGCTGCACGGTCACCTTTCTGGCACCGCAAGCGCGATCACGGCGAGCCTTCCCGGCGTCCACCCGATCGAGGGACGCCACCCGGTTATGCAGTTCTCGGTCGCACCAGAGAACATGCATTTGTTTGACCACGTGACGGGCAAAAGGCTGGAAGGCTGATGGTGTTTCAGCATGTTGAAGCCTTTCGTGGTGGTGAAAACCTGATCCGGGTTGTTGGCCATCGGGGGGCACGAGGTGTGTTACCTGAAAACAGCATGGTGGGCTTCGACTTTGCGCTCTCCATTGGTGTCCCGCTTCTTGAGTTTGACGTTGTCCTGACTGCCGATAATGTGCCGGTCATAACGCACAATCATCGCCTGCACGCAGCGAGCTTTCGCGATTCCAATGGCCTGTTTCTGATCGGAGAAGAGCCGAAAGTTTCCGCACTGACTTACGAGCAACTCCGGCAATTTGATATCGGGCGTTTGGACGGGCAATCCGCCTATGGCCAACGCTTCCCGGACCAGGCCCAAATAGATGGCGTCCGTGTTCCAAAGTTGTTGGATCTGCTCGATTTGGTCGATGACCCAAAAAACAGTGATGCCTATCTGATGCTCGAACTGAAGTCGGATCCCGACCTGGCCCATGATGCGCTATACAGGGAGAAATTTGTCGGGAGAGTTCTTCAGGACGTTCGCGGCAAAGGTTTATCTTCGCGCGCGGTCCTGCACAGTTTCGATTGGAATCTCTTGGAGGAATGTCAGCGGCAAGCTCCGGATATGCCGTCATCCTATCTGACGCAACTTCCGGAAAACGCCGACGATGTTGGTGAAGATTCCTCAAAATCCGTTTGCCCGGACTTTCGTGGTCGCCGCGACGAGATTCCAGACTTGGTAAAGCAAGCTGGCGGTTCGCTTTGGTGCCCATATTTTGCGGATGTGACGACTGAAAACGTGACGCGAGCAAAAGAGTTGGGCTTGTGCGTCGCCGTGTGGACGGTCAATGAACACGAACAGATAGGCAGGATGATAGATCTGCGCGTGGACGCAATCGTATCCGACTACCCCGGGCGGGTTCAAAGACAACTGTCGGACTCTGGCTTCGGTTGGCGCGCAGGGCATCGGTGATCCCGGCGCCCTGAGGGTGACGTGAATGAATTTCTTTCGCCATTTGAAAATTGCCTCAAATAAAGGCTCTTCAGCCCGTTGACGCACAGGACCAGCATGTTTTTACGGCATGACCCTATGAGAGCCTATTCTCAGGAAACCGTTCTTGGGCGCGGTTGACGGAAGTCCGGAATTCCGGAACGAATGCCCAAACGCTGACCTCACTGCTCTGAGCATTGCGCTTGCGGTTGTCGGGACCGTGTTCTGCGCCTTCGGTCGATGAAGAGTAATTGATACCTGCGTACCAATATTCTCAATGCCGTTAGGTATTTCTGGCACCGAGGCTCGGCAATCGCGCTGGCCACAACCGTCATCGACTGGCCGTAAAGCCTGACGGATGGCGCCAAATGCTGAGTCACATTAACAACAATCTTGTGATTGCTGCAGTTCCGTCTCTTTTCCGCCGGAATTTGTGCTGATAAGGGTAAAGTTAAGTGTTGGGGTGGTAGTAAGTGCGAGTGGGCAGATGAGAGCCGGAACAAACGGTCAAATAGCTATTTCCTGGTGTCAGACGGAAATTGACGGGCTTGAAGATGCGCCCCTTTCCTCTTTGATGATCGGAGCATCATGGTCATGGCGTGGACAAGCAATCGTCCTGAGCGAGGCTGTGGAGCAAAGCATTGGAAAAATGGGGAATGCCGGGGGCGTTGCGACCCACGTGAACAGCCACTTTCCAATTGTCCGTAAGGTTTCAGGCCTTGTGTCAGGCATTCTTACCTTTACCAACGGTGCGCAGAAGTTCTCTGCCAGGCTTGTTGTCGATGGCAAGGATACGTCGCGGACTCTCGTGTTTGACGGCGCTTGCCCGCCACGGGATGAAGAGTTCTGGATTATCGAAGTGACAGAGCTTGCGGCGATCCCGAACCCGCCATTGAAAAGTGACGCGACAGTAGTCTCTTTCCCGATCTCAAATTAGAGTTTCAAGGCAGCGCTACGCGGATTCGACACTGCGTCGGTCCCGATGTCTGTCTGCCCTGATCGATTTTCTGAACTTTGCTGAATGCTGTGTTGACACCGACGGCATTGCGGCTATAAGCGCGGCTTCATTGGTGTTGGTGGCCCCCGCAAGGGGATGCCTGTCATGGGGGAAACCTCAAGAGGACAACGCCCTTCATAGTGGCCCGTTAGGGCTTCGACAAAACGAAGGAGATCAGCCGTGACCAAACGCACGTCTGCCAAGTACAAAATCGACCGCCGGATGGGCGAAAACATCTGGGGTCGTCCGAAATCCCCTGTCAACCGTCGTGAATACGGCCCCGGCCAGCACGGCCAGCGCCGCAAGGGCAAACTGTCGGACTTTGGTCTGCAGTTGCGCGCCAAGCAGAAGCTGAAAGGCTATTATGGCGACCTGACCGAGAAGCAGTTCCGCCGCATCTACGCCGAAGCCGAGCGTGTGAAGGGCGACACCGGTGAAAACCTGATCGGCCTGCTGGAGCGCCGTCTGGACGCCGTTGTTTACCGCGCCAAGTTCGTTGCAACCGTCTTTGCCGCGCGCCAGTTCGTGAACCACGGCCACGTCAAAGTGAACGGCAAGCGGGTCAACATCCCGTCCTACCGCGTCAAAGAAGGCGACGTGATCGAGGTGCGCGACAAGTCCAAGCAACTGGCTGTTGTCCTCGAAGCTGCCGCGCTGGCCGAGCGCGACGTTCCTGACTACATTGACGCCGACCACTCGAAAATGACCGCGACTTTCGTGCGCGCTCCGTCGCTGGGCGACGTGCCGTACCCGGTCATGATGGAACCGAACCTGGTCGTCGAATTCTACGCCAAGAACTAATCTTCGCAGCACCCGAATTCCGAAAGGCCGCGCTTTTTGCGCGGTCTTTTTTGTTTGATGGGGACTCTGCCGCCATCGCAACGGCCCGCGCCTTCCCTGAGGGTTATTGGCCAGATAAGGTGCGGGTCAGATCGGCAGGGGTCTGCCTTCGGCAATCGCTTCCATTGCGAAATACGATGTCACGCTGTCCAGCTCGACCTTTTCGATCAATCGCTGATAGACCTTGTCATAAGATGTCATATCCTGTGTTACGACTTTCAACTGATAGTCGTAATCTCCTCCGATCCGATGAAAATCCACGACTTCCGGGATCGTGAGAACGTGGCTCCGAAACGCTTGAAGCCACTGAGCGGAATGATGTCGTGTGCGGAGCATGACAAAGACCACAAGGCTCAAACCCAGTTTTTCACGCGCGATGCGGGCCGTGGACCCTATCAGAACGCCGTTTTCGTTCAGGGCCTTCAAGCGCCGCCAGCAAGCGTTTTGAGAAAGTCCCACACGATCCGCCAATTCGCGCTGCGACAGGGTGGCGTCCTTTTGCAGTTCTTTCAGAATGCGCGTGTCAATTTGATCTAATTTTGATGTCATAACTGATCATATGACACAAAATTTTTAAAATCTACGCAAAGATAGGTGAAGTTTTTGCGGCTCGAAAATATCACATTGGTAGGGCAGTAAGGAGCCAATGTAATGACCCTGTCCAAATTTCGTGCGGAACTCTGTTCCACCACTCACAATTCAAATCTGCGCGATGGACTGATCGGCGAGAACGTTCTGATCCCGGGTCTGCATGGAGACGTGCCGCTTGTCTATGCGGATTACGTCGCTTCGGGCCGCGCATTGCGGCAGGTCGAGGATTTTGTGGCGCAGGATGTTTTGCCGTTTTACGCAAACAGTCACACCGAGGCCTCCTACTGCGGATCCTACATGACACGTCTGCGCCGCGAAGCGCGGGCAGAAATAGCCCGCATTGTTGGTGCTCGGGAAGAGGACGCGGTGATCTTTACCGGGTCTGGCGCCACTGCGGGGCTCAATCGGTTGGTCAGCCTGCTAGGGGTGGCAGAGGCTGACCAGCCGATTGTCTTAATCGGTCCGTATGAGCATCATTCGAATATTCTGCCGTGGCGCGAAAGCAAAGCACGTGTCATCGAGATTCCCGAGGCCGAGGGTGGTGGTGTGGACCTACATGCGCTGAAAGCCGCGCTGGAGGCCCATGCGGATGCCGATTTGGTGGTCGGATCATTTTCCGCCGCGTCCAACGTGACTGGTATTATCACCGATCCTGATCCGGTCACGCGAATGCTCAAGGCGCATGGTGCTTTGGCCGTTTGGGACTATGCCGGTGGCGGGCCTTACCTGCCGATGGACATCGGGCCCGAAGGTGCCCGCAAGGATGCGATCGTGGTTTCGCCGCACAAGTTTCCCGGTGGCCCGGGCGCGTCAGGCGTTTTGGTTGTGAACCAATCTGCCGTGAAACGGACCTGTCCTAGCTGGCCGGGCGGTGGAACCGTCAGCTTCGTATCACCGTGGCGGCATGACTACAGTGCCGATCTGGCCACAAGGGAAGAGGCCGGGACACCCAACGTGATCGGAGACATTCGTGCAGCGCTGGCCTTCATCGTCAAGGATGTCGTCGGAACGGACGAAATCGCCCGGCGTGAGGTGCAGTACAATCAAATGGCGCTGGACGGGTGGAAGAACAACCCGAACCTCACCCTGCTTGGGGTCGAGAGCGCGCATCGTCTGCCGATCTTCTCTTTCCTGGTGCGCGGCAATGCGGGTCAGCCTGTGCATCAGCAGTTGTTCACGCGGATGCTCAGCGATATCTACGGCATTCAGGTGCGGGGCGGCTGTGCCTGTGCAGGACCTTATGCCCACCGCTTGCTGGGGATTGATCAGGCAACGTCAGAGGCGCTGCACGCTGCCTTGTCCGCAGGGGAAGAAATGAAAAAGCCCGGTTGGGTGCGACTGAATTTCTCGTATCTGATGAGCGAGGAAACGGTTCGGTTCATCATCGACAGCGTCAATGACCTGTCACACCGGACCGAGGAGTTCGCGCCATACTACAACGCCGACCCGACAACCGCGCGCTTCAAAGCCGCATGAGGGAATTGTCGCTTTTCTCAACCCGTTGAGACAGGTATGAGAGGCCCATTCAACGGAGCCTCTCATGACCAAAATCACCCCACAACCCGGCATTATGGACATCGCGCTGTATCAGGGCGGCCAGTCGCATGTGGCCGGTGTGGAGCATGTGATCAAGCTGAGCTCGAACGAGAACCCGTTCGGACCAAGCCCCAAAGCGATTGAGGCAGTGCGCGACAGCGCTGCCACCCTGCACCGTTATCCCGGCACCGACCATGCAAGCCTGCGCGAGGCGATCGGCGTACGCCACGGACTGGACCCTGCGCGGATCATCTGCGGTGTCGGCAGCGACGAGGTTTTGCAATTCGTCGCTCAGGCCTATGCGGGGCCGGGGGACGAGGTGATCTATACCGAGCACGGGTTTTCCATGTACCCGATCATCGCGCGTATGGCCGGTGCGACGCCGGTCATGGTGGCCGAGCGTGACCGCAAAGTGGATGTGGCGGCTATTCTTGCCGCTGTGACGGGGCAGACGCGGATCGTGTTTGTCACCAATCCCGGCAATCCAACCTCGACCATGATCTCGAACGACGAACTGGAACGTTTGGCGCTGGGTCTGCCCAACACTTGCCTGATGGTTCTGGATGGCGCTTATGCCGAATTTGTCGACGGGTTCGATGGCGGGGCGTCGCTGGTTGACGCCCATGAGAATGTGATCATGACGCGCACCTTCTCAAAAGTGTACGGGCTGGGCGGTATGCGTGTCGGCTGGGGCTATGCGCATCAACCGATCATCGACGTGCTGAACCGGGTGCGCCAGCCGTTCAACCTGTCGCTGACAGCCTTGGCAGCAGCTGAAGCCGCGGTGAACGATGTCGAGTTTCTCTCTTTCTGCCAATCCGAGAATGCGCGCTTGCGTGTATGGCTGGCGGATGAGTTGGCAAAAGTCGGTGTTCCGTCGGATCCGTCCTGTACCAACTTCATTCTTACACGTTTTGCCGATCAGGCCGAAGCCGAGGCCTGCGATGACTACCTGAAAACGCAGGGTTTGATTGTCCGCCGGGTTGCAGGCTACAACCTGCCGAACGCCTTGCGGATCACCGTGGGCGACGAAGAAGCGTGCCGCCGTGTGGTTGCGGCGATCACTGCATTCAAAGAGGGCGCAGCATGAGCCAGATTTACGACCGCGTTGCGCTGATCGGGCTGGGGCTGATTGCTTCGTCCATGTTCTGGGCGATAAAACGTGCGGGTCTGGCCGGGGAAGTGACGGGTTATGCCCGGTCCAAGGAGACCCGAGAAACAGCAGGCAGGATCGGATTGTGTGACCGTGTTTGCGACTCGGCACGCGATGCGGTCGAAGGTGCCGATCTTGTTGTCCTGTGTGTGCCTGTGGGGGCTATGGGCGCAGTTGCAAAAGAGATTGCACCTGTGCTGAAGCCCGGTGCGACCGTTTCGGATGTGGGCTCGGTCAAGCGGGACGTCATTCGGGCGGTGCAACCGCATATCCCCGACGGCGTGCACTTCATACCCGCGCACCCCTTGGCTGGGACCGAGCATTCCGGCCCTGAGTCTGGGTTTGCCGAGCTGTTTGACAATCGCTGGTGTCTGTTGGTCCCGGTCGAGGGTTCGGACCCGGATGCCATTGCCCGCCTGCGCGCGCTTTGGGAGGGCATGGGGTCATATGTTGATGAAATGGATGCGGATCACCATGATCTGGTCCTTGCCGTAACCTCTCATGCGCCACACCTGATTGCATACACGATGGTTGGCGTGGCCGACGATCTGCGACGGGTGACCGATAGCGAAGTCATCAAGTATTCGGCCGCCGGCTTCCGGGACTTCACCCGGATTGCCGCGTCCGACCCGACCATGTGGCGGGATGTGTTCCTGTCCAACAAGGATGCCACGCTGGAAATCCTGGGCCGGTTCACAGAAGAGCTTTTTGCCCTGCAACGCGCCATCCGTACCGGGGACGGTGATCATTTGTTTGACTACTTCACCCGCACCCGTGCTATTCGTCGCGGCATTATCGACGCGGGGCAGGACACGGATGCACCGGACTTTGGGCGGGGGAAGGCAAGTTCATGAGAGTGCGCTGGGGGCATATTCTGATCGGGGTCGCAGCTTTGGGTGCTGCGACGGTTCAGGCAGCGCCCCTTGACCAGTCTTTGGTGCCTCTCATGCGTCCCTCGCTTGTTCAGCAGGCTGCCAGCACGCCTATCGCCTTTGAAGTCGCCAAACGGCGCCCGGTTTCGCGCCCGGTTTCGCCGCAAGTCACGGCTGCAGCGGCGCGCCCGTCGGAACTGCCACTTCTGGGACCGGACACGTCCTTGATGCCTTATTTGCGACCCGAGTCGGTCGAACAGCAGGTATTGTTCAAAAGGAGCAAGCTGCGCAAAGGGTCTGTTTGCGGGGATATTGCCATTCAAGGCAAGCCTGTTGGCCGTGTGGGCAGCAAGAATTCAGCCTGCGGTGTCAAGGATGCGGTGCAGATCACCTCGGTTTCAGGTGTGATACTCAGCCGTCCCTCGACTATGGATTGTGGCACCGCCAGTGCGTTGAACAAGTGGGTCGACAAGACCGTCAAACCCACCTTCAAACGCCGGGGCTCTGTGGTCGAATTGCAAGTCGCAGCCCATTATGCCTGCCGAACTCGCAACAACCGCAAAGGCGCGAAGATATCCGAACATGGCAAGGGGCGTGCGATCGATATCTCAGGTTTCAAAATGGCCGACGGTGAGGTGGTGACCGTCCTGAACGGGTGGCGCAAGAACCCGTCTCAGAAACAGCTCAAGAAGATATGGCGCGGGGCGTGCGGCCCGTTCGGCACCGTGCTGGGGCCAAATTCAGATCGTTATCACAAGGACCACTTTCACCTTGATACGGCCCGCTACCGCAGCGGACCCTACTGCCGTTAACGCAGGATCAGGCGCGGGGCGGGGCCCAGAGGCAATGGCCCCAGTGCCACGAAACCATCCCGAAAGTTCAGTTGCAGGTCCAAGGCGTTGGGGTTGCCGCCCAGCCCCGCCAAAAAGTTCAGTGCCCGGGTAACGGGATTCACCGCCTGATCGGGCAGGGCGCCCGCCGCATTTGCCATGGCGATCATGTCGCGCCAGTTTTCGGCTTTGACGGCGATCTCTCCGGTCGGGATGCCTTGTGCGTCCACATCCAGATCGCCGGTCGCAAACAGGCGCAACTCACCCCATTTGATCTCGACCAGACGCAGATCAATGGCGACAGGCTGCGGTCGGCTGTCTTCCAGGGCGGACCGGTCCCAAACCTTGTCGAAAGTGGTGACCATATCCAGTTCCAGCGTTTCAAAGCTTTGTGGCAACGAATTGGCGGAATGCGTCAGGGCCCGCAGTTTTTCCCCCGGTGTGAACCCATCCGCGCGGGCTGTGATGGCATAGGCTTCTGAAACTGGCGTTTGTTCCATCATCAGGCTCAGCGTGTCTCCGGAGGCCAGCGTGGTGGTGTTTTCCGTTACCGACCATGCCCCCGCCGTCAAAGCCATTTTTTCCAGCACGAGCGAGACGCCCGGCTGCAATTGCAGCTCGGCAAGCAATTCGTCAGCCACAATTGTTGATGTCTGGTCGAAGTATGACAGGCGTTGCGGCGTGTCTGCGAAGCGCAATACCTGACGACCGGGCCAGATGGCGGGGCTTTTGAATTCGATCCAGTCCGCGCTCCATGCAGTGCCATTTACCGGGTCGGCCAACGCCGGATTGTTCAGACGGGTCATGTGGTGGGTTGGATACCCGGCCGTTGCGACATCCGAGAAATCCGCCTGCCAGCCGCGTGCCTCCTGCTGGTCGAACCAGCCAGTGATCGCAGAGCGCAGGCCATACCCGGCCACGAACCAATATGCGCTCCACGCAATGGTAACAAAAATCAACACTCGTATCAGACGCATCCGAAATGGCCCTTTTTCCTGCCTTGGAATTGATGTTTATAGGCCGAAACAGGCAAGGACCAGTGCAATGACGATGTGGGTTTTCGGATATGGATCGCTGCTGTGGAATCCGGGCTTTCCGGTGGCGCGCAGTGAACGCGCGACGCTGCACGGGTTTGCCCGGTCCTTTTGCATGAGTTCGATCCACCACCGCGGGACAGAGGAAAAACCCGGTCTGGTGCTGGCACTGGACGAACAGGAGAACGCGAGTTGCACGGGTTTGGCCCTTGCGGTCGAGGCGGGTCACGAAGACCGAACGCTGCAAGAGCTGCGCGAGCGCGAGTTGATTTCATCGGCTTATGTCGAACGTATGTTGGATGTGCATCTGGAAAGCGGAGACATCGAAAATGCCGTGACCTATGTGATCGATGCCGACCACGTCCAGTATTGCGGTGGGATGGCGTTGGAGGAACAGGCCCGGATCATCGCACATGCGGTCGGCGGGCGTGGTCCGAATGACGAATACCTCTACAACACTGCCGAACATCTGGCCGAGATCGGCCTGCGTGATCACGATCTTGAGTGGTTGGCGCAACGGGTCCGCAGTATCACCGCATAAACTCTTGGCGTCGCGAGCGGAATGTCGCTAGATTCGACGCAAAGCAGGCAAAAATCGGGAACCACGCGCATGGCGCAGGCACATCAGGGCGCGAGACCTCATTTCTCGCATCCAATTCGACAAATTCTGTTGATGTTGATGGCGATCGGCCTGTCCGGGCTGGGGGTGTTTCTGGCGCTTCCATACGTATTGCCGGTTTTTTATGCCAATCCGTATCTGAATGGCTTCATCCTGATTGTGTTCTTTATCGGCGTCTTCGCCTGTTTTTATCAGGTTACGCAGCTAATCGGGTCCGTGCGTTGGATCGAAGCCTTTGTTGGCGGTGTTGTTCGCGAAGATGCTCGAACACCACAGTTGCTGGCGCCTTTGGCTTCGCTGCTGCGCGAGCGAGGCGCGCGCTCGCAGATCAGCTCCACCTCTACCCGGTCCATTCTGGATTCCGTGGCAGAGCGGGTCGAAGAAGAACGGGAAATCACACGTTATATCACCAACGTGCTGATTTATCTGGGTCTACTGGGTACATTCTTTGGTCTGGCGACAACCGTTCCTGCCATTGTTGACACCATCCGCAGCCTGAACCCGCAGGAAGGCGAGGAGGGTCTGGCTGTTTTCAATCGCCTGATGACGGGGCTCGAGGTACAGCTGCAAGGAATGGGCGTCGCGTTCGGATCGTCTTTGCTGGGTCTGGCGGGGTCTCTTGTCGTTGGTCTGCTCGAGGTCTTTGCCGGGCACGGTCAGAACCGGTTCTATCGCGAACTAGAGGAGTGGCTGTCGTCGATCACCCGCGTTGGATTTGCAGGTGGCGAAGAGGGCGGGGCAGAGATCGCCGTACTGACCCCTGTGCTGGATGCCATGTCAGAGCAGATGGATGCGTTACAGCATCTGTTTGCGGCTCAGGAAAGTGAAAGGGCGGAGGTTTCGGCCAAATTAGGGCAACTGGTCGATGTCATCGGTGAGATGAACAATCGCCAGGCCAATACCGAAAGTGTCACTTCTGCTTTAGAACGTGTGGCGCTTGGGCAGGACGCCCTGTTGGATCACATGCGCGATCATGGCGCAGGCGATGGCATCGATGCCGAAAGCCGGATGCGCCTGCGCTCGATGGATGTGCAACTGCTACGTATTCTTGAAGAGATTTCGGCGGGTCGGCAGGAAAGCATGAACGAATTCCGCAAGGATATCGAGCTGCTGGTCAAAGCTCTGACCCTGCCGCGGGGTGCCGTGCGCACCACGCCGGAAGGAGAATAAGCCATGGCGCTGTCCCGCCGCACCGGACAACGATTCCAGGGCTCGGTCTGGCCCGGTTTCGTGGACGCGATGACGGGGCTGTTGATGGTGCTGACCTTCGTTTTGACCATCTTCATGGTAATTCAGTTCGTGTTGCGCGAAACCATCTCGGGGCAGGAAGACGAACTGACGACATTGGCAGACGAAGTTGCAGCGCTTGCGGGCGCGCTGGGTTTGGAAGAACGTGAAAACAGTCGCTTGCAGGCAAGGCTGGGTGCGTTGAACACGACACTGTCGCAGGCCGAAGACGATCTGGCGCAAGCGCAGTCACTGATCGCTTCGCTGAGTACCGAACGCGACCGTCAGGCCGCCGCGCTGGATCAGGCGCAGACCCGTATCACGAATTTCGAAGCACAGGTTGCCGCTCTGCTTGCCGAACAGGAACAGGCTTTGGGCGACATTGCCGCGCTTGAGACACAGCGCGAGCAATTGCTGACAGAGCAAGAGGCGCTGAACCTCGCCCTTGCACAAAGTCGGGACGAAATTGATGCGCAGACCGAAGCTGCCCGTTTGGCTGCCGCCCGCCGCGAGGCGCTGGAAGCACTGGTGGCCGATCTGGAGCAAAGCGGCGAAGAGCGTGCCGCGGAAATCACGGCCCTTGAACAGCGACTGAGCGATGAGGAAGCCGCCCGTCTGGCCGAAGCTGCTGCTGCTGAGGCATTGCGAAACCGCCTTCAGGATGCAGATGCCGAGCTGACGGCCATGACCCTGGCGCTGGAGTCGCAACGCAAAGAGGCCGAAGATACATTGACTCTTCTGGCTGCCGCGCAAGCCGCACGGGCCGAACTTGAGCGACAGTTCGGAGACGTAAACCCTGATGAATTGCGAGCCCAGCTTGAAGCCGCCTTTGAGGCGCAAACGCAAGCGCAGGCGGATGCTGATGAGCAACGCACTCTGGCCGAACAGAGGCAAGCTTTGCTGGCTCTGGCCGAGTCGACCTTGTCGGAGGAGAAAGAAATCTCTGCCGAGGCACAACGTGAGGCGGCCCTGCTGAACCAGCAGATTGCAGCCCTGCGCGGGCAGTTGGGGTCGTTGCAGGCTTTGCTGGACGATTTCGAAGACCGAAACGCTGCTGCCGAGGTGCAGATACAAACGCTGGGACAGGACCTGAACGCTGCATTGGCGCGGGCCGCATCTGAAGAACGCAGGCGGCGCTTGCTGGAAGAAGCGGAACGCCTGCGCATTGAGGCCGAGGCCGAGGCCCTGGCTGGCCAGAACGAAGAACTTGCCGCCCAGGCGGAAGACCTGCAACGCTATCGCTCGGAATTCTTCGGACGTCTGCGGGATGTCCTTGGCGAACAGGAAGGCGTGCGGATCGAAGGTGATCGCTTTGTGTTCTCGTCCGAAGTTTTGTTTCCGACGGGATCAGCGGTGCTGTCCGCAGAAGGGCGGCAGGAGGTTGCCAAGGTCGCCAATATCCTACGCAGTGTCGCCGCCGAAATCCCGCCTGGTCTGAATTGGGTGATCCGGGTCGACGGTCATACCGACAACGTTCCGCTGACTGGTTCGGGCCGATACCGGGACAATTGGGAACTCAGCCAAGGTCGCGCGTTGTCTGTTGTGCGCTATATGGTCGACGCGTTGGGCATTCCACCCAACCGCCTGGCGGCAAACGGGTTTGGTGAATTCCAGCCGGTCAACCCGGCTGACACACCCGAGGCACGGGCACAGAACCGCCGGATCGAGTTGAAACTCACGGAAAGATAGCAAAATCCTTGCTCTTGCCCGGGTAATCCGCGTGACTGGGGCAAACCGATTATCGTCTGCCGAAGCGAAAGCTTTGATCTGGTGTGCCCACGAAGCATCGGGGCACCACCGGGTAATCCTCGGTCAGAAAATACGCATAGGTTCCTGACGGGTATTCTGCTGAAACGGTAAAGGCGCCGTTGCATTGGTCCAAGTTGCCGTGACCCTGAACATAAGCGTAATCCTCGTTGAAGGTGCCGTCATGTCGCCCGTCCGGTGCATTGCCACCCGGACGGTTACCGGATTTCAGACGATAGGACGACGTCATTTCGGTCACTTTGCCCCCAACAACACCGGTCACAGCATAGATAGGGAAGCCATCTGCGGCGTAGCCGATCAACGGTGAGTGCTCGGACGGTGACCATCCCAGAAGTTCGACCTGCCCTGTCGGCACACCGTGATAGTGATACTTTCCGTTTGGCTGTACGTGGGCATGGTTGGCGTCCAGCCCCAAAGAAATGGCACCTCCCAACGCGTTGTAGGACCACCCGGAGCGGGGGTCGCCATGCCAGAACTCGGCCGCCAGCGGGTCAAACACAACCCCGTTGAGTGACACGCCAAAGTTCCACCCCATTTGCAACGGCGTGATTGCGCCTTTGGCAATTGGTTTCGCGGGCAATTTCAACCTAACCTTCTGCTGTTCGATCTGGTGCGGATTGCCTTGGTTTGGAAACGGACCGACCAGATGATCAGGAATGCCATTGCCCGTCACTTTGATTTTTCCGCTTCGTTCTTTCACCGAGGCGCTGCTTGTTCCGGGGTTTTCGGTTGCGGGCACCAACCTCAGCGGTTCTGCGGTCGTTTCGTCGTGATAGCGAAACCTGTGCTGTGCAGTTGCCACCGCAGCCACGGCGGAAAGGGCAAAGGCGGTGCCCCAAAAGATAGAAATTTTGTTCACGTGCCGACCCCTGTCTTGTGCTGATCATTAAAGATGACACGCAGCAGAAGCCTGGTTCCGTCGCTTTTTTGCTGCCAGAGCTGAAAAAGCCCGGCGATGGGGATCGCCGGGCTTTGAAAGAATGATCTGTTTTCGGGTCAGTCTGCCGTCAACAGAGGTGGTTTGTCTCCTGAAATGCGCCGTTGGTCCGGCCCAAGAATTTCAAGATCCAGTTCGCCCTTCTTGACCGAGACACGGACCACACCGCCCTTGGCAAGTTTGCCGAAAAGCAACTCCTCGGCCAGAGGCTTCTTGATGTGTTCCTGAATGACACGTCCCAGCGGGCGTGCACCCATCTTGTCGTCATATCCCTTGTCGGCCAGCCATTCGGCGGCTTTGGGCGTTAGATCGATGCTCACGCCGCGATCCAGCAGTTGCGCCTCAAGCTGTAGGACGAATTTCTCGACCACCTGCAAAATGACCTCTTTCGGCAGCGGTGCGAATGAGATCACGGCGTCCAGACGGTTCCGGAACTCCGGTGTGAACATGCGCTCGATCGCGGCCGTGTCTTCGCCTTCGCGCCGATCACGACCGAAGCCGATGGCGGCCTTGGCCTGCTCCTGCGCGCCCGCGTTCGAGGTCATGATCAGCACCACGTTGCGGAAGTTCACAGTGCGGCCGTTGTGATCGGTCAGCTCGCCATGGTCCATCACCTGCAACAGGATGTTGAACACGTCCGGGTGGGCCTTTTCGATCTCGTCCAGCAGCAATACGCAGTGCGGATGCTGGTCGACTCCGTCGGTCAGCAAACCACCCTGATCGAATCCGACATAGCCCGGAGGGGCACCGATCAGGCGACTGACCGCGTGCTTCTCCATGTATTCCGACATGTCGAACCGAAGAAGCTCCACACCCAGCGTATCCGCCAGCTGTTTCGCCACCTCGGTTTTACCGACCCCGGTAGGACCAGCGAACAGGTAGTTGCCGATCGGTTTCTCAGGTTCGCGCAGACCGGCACGGGCCAGTTTGATCGCGCTGGACAGCGCCTCGATGGCCAGGTTCTGGCCAAACACCACCCGTTTCAGCGATGCTTCGAGGTCTTTCAGCACCAACGCATCATCCTTAGTAACGTTTTTGGGTGGAATACGCGCGATCTTGGCGACAACCGCCTCGATCTCTTTGACACCGATGGTCTTGCGCCGCTTGCTTTCCGCGACCAGATGCTGCGCCGCGCCGGCCTCATCGATCACGTCGATGGCCTTGTCGGGCAGTTTGCGGTCGTTGATGTAACGCGCCGACAGCTCGACCGCCGTCTTGATGGCATCGGCGGTGTATTTAATGTCGTGATGTTCTTCGAAATAGGGCTTCAGCCCGCGCAATATCTTTACGCTGTCTTCCACCGAAGGCTCGTTCACGTCGATCTTCTGGAACCGGCGGCTCAGCGCGCGGTCCTTTTCGAAGTGTTGACGGAATTCCTTGTAGGTGGTCGAGCCCATGGTGCGCAGCTTGCCGCCCTGAAGCGCAGGCTTCAGCAGGTTCGAGGCATCCATCGCACCGCCCGAGGTTGCTCCGGCACCGATCACGGTATGGATCTCGTCGATGAACAGTACCGCGTCAGGGTGATCCTCCAACTCGGTTACAACTGCTTTCAGGCGTTCTTCGAAATCACCGCGATAGCGGGTTCCGGCCAGCAGCGCACCCATGTCCAGCGAATAGATCGTGGTGTTTGCCAGCACGTCAGGGGCTTCGCCACCGACGATCTTGTGCGCAAGGCCTTCTGCGATGGCGGTCTTGCCTACACCCGGATCACCCACCAGCAATGGGTTGTTCTTGCGGCGGCGGCACAGCACCTGGATGCAGCGTTCCACCTCATCCGAGCGTCCGATCAGCGGATCGACATCGCCAGCTCGAGCCTTTGCGTTCAGATCCACGCAGTATTTTCCAAGCGCGCTTTCTTTCTGTTCGGTCTCACCGGATGTGGTCTGGGCGTCTTCTTCCACCTGATCCGCACCGGATACCGATCGGCTTTCGCCGTAGGCCGGATCTTTGGCAACGCCATGCGCGATGAAATTGACCGCGTCGTAACGGGTCATGTCCTGTTCCTGAAGGAAATAGGCGGCATTGCTTTCGCGTTCGGCGAAAATGGCGACTAGTACGTTGGCGCCGGTCACTTCGGTCCGGCCCGAGCTTTGTACGTGGATCGCAGCGCGCTGAATGACGCGCTGGAACGCTGCAGTGGGTACGGCTTCGGACCCGTCGATATCTGTGACCAGATTCGAAAGGTCTTCGTCAATGAACTCCACCAAAGTGCTGCGCAATTCGTCCAGATCGACACTGCACGCCTTCATGACGCGTACTGCATCGGGTTCTTCCAAGAGCGCCAGCAGCAAATGCTCCAGCGTTGCGAATTCATGGCGCCGTTCATTCGCAGCCGCCAGGGCCGCGTGGATGGCTTGTTCCAATGTGCTCGAGAATGAAGGCACGCGGGTGCTCCTCTGTCTTGGGTCAGGAGGGGGCGGTTTCTTGGCCGGAACCCCATCCCAACCATGTCCTCATACTATTAGAGTTTGGTTGATCGTGGCCCGGCTTCAAGGGTTTTCTTTCACTTGACAGTCACATTTGTTGTGACCGTGGCCCCGAAGAAGGGGAAATAGGCATCAGAACCGGTCTTTTCTACCCCGAATTTCTGCAAAAACGGCCTCAGGGTCGGCTCCAACCATGCCCAATTTCGTCTGAATCGCCGGATCGGCGGTCCTCAGGAACGGATTTGTGGCCTTTTCCAGGGCCAGAATGGTAGGGACAGTGGCTTTTCCGGCAGCACGCGCGCGGTCGATGTCAGCAATGCGATCTTTTAAGGCTTGGTTGTCGGGATCGACGGTAATCGCGAATTTGGCGTTGGATTGTGTATATTCATGCCCTGAACAGACCAAAGTGTCGTCCGGCAGGGCGGCCAGCTTGTTCAGAGAGGCCCACATTTGTGCGGGCGTGCCCTCGAACAGGCGCCCACAACCCAGCGCCATCAGGCTGTCGGCGGTGAACACGGCAGAACTCTGCGGTATGAAGAATGCGATATGACCGTCCGTGTGCCCGGAAACGTCCAGAACCTGAACGGATTCGCCGCCAATCTCGAAACTGTCTCCCTCGGTGACCTGCTGATCCAGCGGCGGCAGGCGATTTGCGTCAGCAGCGGCCCCGATGATCTTTGCCGGCTGTTTGGCCAATATTTCCGCCAGCCCGTCTACATGATCCCAGTGGTGATGGGTCAACAGCACATGTGACAGTGTCCATCCCCGGTCATCCAGCGCCTTCAGGATCGGTCCGGCCTCGGGCGCGTCGATCAGGGCGGTCTGGCCAGTGACGGCGTCATGCGCCAGAAAGGCGTAATTGTCGCTCAGGCACGGGATTGTAACGATTTCAAGAGGCATGGCCTTTTGCCCTTTCATTGCTAGACTGCGCCCAGCTAAGCCGATTGACCGGATGTCCGCAATGCATCTTGATGTACAGGATCTGAGGAACTTCTATTACCGCAGCACACTGGGTCGTGCGGCGCAGGCGGCTATTCGCGGGCGTCTGATCGAGCTATGGCCCGAAGCAAAGGGCCAGACAGTGGCAGGATTCGGTTTCGCCGTGCCTTTGCTGCGCCCCTATCTGTCGGATGCGCGCCGGGTCATCGGGCTGATGCCGGGACCACAGGGCGTCATGCCTTGGCCGGCGGGGATGCCCAATGTCTCGGTCCTGACCGAAGAAACCCTCTGGCCAATCGAGACCGGCCACGTGGACAAGCTTGTGGTGATGCATGGGCTGGAAACGTCGGAACGGCCAAATCAGTTGCTTGACGAATGCTGGCGCGTGCTGGGCCCTGGTGGCCGGGCCGTCTTCATCGTTCCCAACCGGGCGGGTCTGTGGTCACGGTCGGACAAGACCCCGTTCGGGTTTGGACGCCCATACTCTGCAACTCAGCTGGAAAACCAGCTAAAGGAACATCACTTCCTGCCCGAGGCGCATTGTTCGGCTTTGTACATGCCTCCGTCATTTCGGCGATTCTGGTTGAAATCCGGCAGCCTGATCGAAAAGACCGGCCAGCGGATTCCGACGGTGATGGCAGGGGGGGTGCTGATGGTCGAAGTCAGCAAACATATTCGGCCGCCCAGCGGCAGCGTGACCAAGGATGCGGTCAAAAAACCGATCAAGGCGCTTGACGGTTTGCTAAAGCCCGCGTGACAATCGCGGGCTTTTCGGTGCGAAAAATAGAGGAAAAAAAGTCACAGGAATCGCAAAAACTTGCATATTCGTAACATTTTTCAACTGGACCAATGTGTTCAAACCGTCGCACTTGGCGTAAGTTCATGAAAAATAACAATTTGTGGATAAATCTGTTACCGCTATAGCGTATTGCTTGGTTGGTTCGGCTCTGCTACATCCCCGGTGATTTTGATCCCCGCCCTTCAAGGACGGGGTTTCTTCACGCCCCCGGGGTAGCTGCCGCACGCGAATTCGGGGCCCAAAGTATCGGAAGGGTGGACGTGTCCGAACCAGCTTCGATTTCCACTGGCATCGCCGAGCGCTATGCCACTGCGATCTTCGAGATCGCAAAAGAGAACAACGACCTTGCAGGTCTGGAATCCGGCATCAATGATCTGGCAGCAGCGCTGGGCGAAAGCGCCGAACTGCGCGACCTGATCGCCTCGCCGCTGGTTTCCCGTGCTGAACAGGAAAGCGCGATCACTGCAATCGCAGACAAGATGGGTCTGAACGCCATCCTGCGCAACACGCTGGGTCTGATGGCGCAGAAGCGCCGCCTGTTCGTCGTGCCGCAACTGCTGCAGGTTCTGCGCGACATGCTGGCCGAAGAGCGCGGCGAAGTGACCGCAGATGTTGCGTCGGCCAAGGCGTTGACCAAGACCCAACTGGAAAAACTGTCCAAGACGCTGTCCGAGCGCGTGGGCAAGACCGTGACTATCAATTCGACCGTGGATGAAAGCCTCATCGGCGGTCTTGTCGTTAAAGTGGGCTCGAAGATGATCGACAGTTCGATCCGTTCGAAGCTGAACTCCCTACAGAATGCAATGAAAGAGGTCGGATAAATGGGAATCCAAGCTGCAGAGATTTCTGCAATCCTGAAGGACCAGATCAAGAATTTTGGTCAGGAAGCCGAAGTGGCCGAGATCGGTCGCGTGCTGAGCGTCGGTGACGGGATTGCCCGTGTATACGGTCTGGACAATGTGCAAGCCGGTGAGATGGTCGAATTCCCCGGCGGCATCATGGGCATGGCGCTGAACCTGGAAAGCGACAACGTCGGTGTCGTTATCTTCGGGTCTGACCGCGACATCAAAGAAGGTGACACCGTCAAGCGCACCAACTCGATCGTGGACGTTCCGATCGGTGACGAGCTGCTGGGTCGCGTTGTAGACGGACTGGGCAACCCGCTGGACGGCAAGGGCCCGATCAACACAACCAAGCGCGGCGTTGCTGACGTTAAAGCACCGGGCATCATCCCGCGTAAATCGGTTCACGAGCCGATGGCAACCGGCCTGAAGTCGGTTGACGCGATGATCCCGATTGGCCGTGGCCAGCGTGAGCTGATCATTGGTGACCGCCAGACCGGTAAAACTGCCGTTGCTCTGGACGCGATCCTGAACCAGAAAACCTACAACGAAGCTGCTGGCGACGACGAGTCGAAGAAGCTGTATTGTGTTTATGTCGCGATCGGCCAAAAGCGTTCGACCGTTGCGCAGCTGGTGAAAAAACTGGAAGAATCCGGCGCGATTGAATACTCGATCGTCGTGGCCGCAACCGCGTCCGACCCGGCGCCGATGCAGTTCCTTGCACCCTATGCCGCAACTGCGATGGCTGAATACTTCCGTGACAATGGCCGCCACGCGCTGATCATCTATGATGACCTGTCGAAACAGGCTGTGTCCTATCGTCAGATGTCGCTGCTGCTGCGCCGTCCGCCCGGACGTGAAGCCTATCCTGGTGACGTATTCTATCTTCACTCTCGCCTGCTGGAGCGTTCGGCGAAGCTGAACGAGGACTTCGGCGCAGGTTCGCTGACTGCTTTGCCGGTCATCGAAACCCAGGGCGGTGACGTTTCTGCGTTTATTCCGACCAACGTGATCTCGATCACCGACGGTCAGATCTTTCTGGAAACCGAATTGTTCTATCAGGGTATCCGTCCTGCCGTGAACACCGGTCTGTCGGTTTCGCGTGTGGGCTCTTCGGCTCAGACCAACTCGATGAAGTCGGTTGCCGGCCCGGTGAAACTGGAACTTGCTCAGTACCGCGAAATGGCTGCCTTTGCACAGTTCGGTTCCGACCTTGACGCCGCGACCCAGCAGCTGCTGAACCGTGGCGCGCGTCTGACCGAGCTGATGAAACAGCCGCAGTACTCGCCGCTGACCAACGCGGAAATTGTCTGCGTCATCTTCGCTGGCACCAACGGCTATCTCGACAAGATCGAAGTATCGGACGTTGGCCGTTATGAGGCTGGCCTGCTGGCGCATCTGCGCGGCAAACACGCCGACCTGCTTGAATGGATCACTAACGACGATCCCAAGATCAAGGGCGATGCTTCCGACAGGATCAAGGCTGCGATTGACGAATACGCCGCAACCTTCGCTTAAGGGAGAGGCGGGCACATGCCAAATCTTAAGGATCTTAAAAACAGGATCGAGTCGGTCAAATCGACCCGCAAGATCACCAAGGCCATGCAGATGGTCGCGGCTGCAAAACTGCGCCGCGCCCAGGAATCTGCCGAAGCCTCGCGCCCCTATGCTGAGCGGTTCAATGCCGTAATGGCGGGGTTGGCGGCGTCGGTCGGGGGCAGCGACAGCGCCCCCAAGCTGCTCCGTGGTACGGGCAGTGATGATGTCCATCTGCTGGTTGTCATGACGGCTGAACGCGGCCTGTGCGGCGGCTTCAACTCGAGCATCGCCAAGCTGGCCCGCGTCAAAGCGGAAGAGCTGCGCCTGAAAGGCAAGACGGTCAAGGTTTTGACTGTCGGCAAAAAGGGCCGCGACGCGCTCAAACGTGATCTTGGCGATCTGTTCGTTGGACATGTCGATCTGAGCGAGGTCAAGCGTCTGGGTTACACCAACGCGCAGGACATCGCGAAGGACGTTCTGTCCCGCTTCGACGGGGGTGAGTTCGACGTTGCCACGATCTTCTACTCGAAGTTCGTTAACGTCGTGACCCAGATCCCGACGGCACAACAGGTCATCCCTGCCTCGTTCGAGGACACCGAGGGTGACGACAGCGGTGCCGTGTTCGACTACGAGCCCAGCGAAGAGGCCATTCTGGCCGACCTGCTGCCCAAGGGGGTTGCGACTGCAATCTTCTCGGCTCTGCTCGAAAACGGAGCCTCGGAACAGGGTGCACGTATGTCCGCGATGGACAACGCAACACGCAACGCGGGTGAGATGATCGACAAGCTGACGATCCAGTTCAACCGCTCGCGTCAGGCCGTGATCACCAACGAGCTGATTGAAATTATTTCCGGCGCCGAAGCGCTGTAGAGACAAACCGGAGACGAAACATGGCGAATGCAAAAGGCAAAGTCACACAGATCATCGGGGCCGTCGTCGACGTGCACTTCGAAGATCAGCTGCCTGAAATTCTGAACGCGCTGGAAACCACCAACAACGGCAAGCGCCTGGTGTTGGAAGTTGCTCAGCACCTGGGTGAAAACACTGTCCGCACTATCGCGATGGACGCGACCGAAGGTCTGGTCCGTGGCGAAGCTGTGACCGACATGGGCGCACCGATTTCGGTTCCCGTTGGTAACGCGACTCTGGGCCGTATCCTGAACGTTGTTGGTGACCCCATCGACGAAAAAGGCCCGGTTGAGGCAACTGAATCCCGTGCCATCCACCAGCCCGCACCGACCTTCGCAGAACAGTCGACCGAGTCGGAAGTTCTGGTAACCGGCATCAAGGTTGTTGACCTGCTGGCCCCTTACGCCAAAGGCGGTAAAATCGGCCTGTTCGGCGGCGCCGGCGTTGGCAAAACCGTTCTGATCATGGAACTGATCAACAACATCGCAAAAGTGCACTCGGGCTTTTCCGTGTTCGCGGGTGTTGGTGAACGGACCCGTGAAGGGAACGACCTGTACCACGAGATGATCGAATCGAACGTAATCAAGCCGGACAACCTGTCGGAAAGCCAAGTGGCCCTGGTTTACGGTCAGATGAACGAACCTCCCGGAGCGCGTGCGCGTGTTGCTCTGACCGGTCTGACTCTGGCCGAGCAGTTCCGCGACCAGTCCGGCACCGACGTTCTGTTCTTCGTCGACAACATCTTCCGCTTTACGCAGGCGGGTTCCGAGGTTTCGGCTCTGCTGGGTCGTATCCCGTCCGCTGTGGGCTACCAGCCGACGCTGGCCACCGACATGGGCGCCCTGCAGGAACGCATCACCTCGACCAAGTCGGGCTCGATCACGTCCGTGCAGGCGATCTACGTACCTGCGGACGACCTTACCGACCCCGCGCCGGCAACCTCGTTTGCTCACCTGGACGCGACGACCGTTCTTAACCGTGCGATCTCGGAAAAGGGTATCTACCCGGCTGTTGACCCGCTCGACTCGACCTCGCGCCTGCTTGACCCGGCCATCGTTGGTGAAGAGCACTACAAGGTTGCGACCGACGTTCAGCAGATCCTCCAGCGCTACAAGTCGCTGCAGGACATCATCGCCATCCTCGGCATGGACGAACTGTCGGAAGAGGACAAACTGACCGTGGCCCGTGCCCGTAAGATCGAACGCTTCATGTCGCAGCCGTTCGACGTGGCGCAGGTCTTCACCGGCTCGCCCGGCGTTCAGGTTCCTCTGGATGTCACCATCGCGTCGTTCAAGGCCGTTGTGGCTGGCGAATACGATCACCTGCCCGAGGCGGCCTTCCTGATGGTTGGCGGTATCGAGGACGTGATCGCCAAAGCGGAGAAGATGGCCGCAGAAGCCGCCTAAGGAGCACACCTGATGGCAAACACGATGCAATTCGACCTCGTCAGCCCCGAGCGGAGCCTCGCTTCGCTCAGCGTGACGGCGGTCCAGATTCCCGGCGCGGACGGGGACATGACGGCGATGCCCGATCATGCCCCCACCATCACCACGCTGCGCCCCGGTCTGCTAAAGGTTGAGGCACCCGAAGGGTCCAGCGAATACCTGGTCACCGGCGGGTTTGCCCAGATCAACGGCGATGGTCTTTCGGTTCTGGCCGAAAAGGCCATTCCGGTTTCCGAAGTGAACCGGTCGCATCTGGACGATCTGATCGCCGAAGCCCGCGCTTCGCACGAAGCGGCAAAGGCGGGTGATGATCAGACCATCGTCGACGACGCCGCCAAGCTGCTGGCCGATATGGAAGCCCTTGGAACGCATATGAGCCTGTAACGGGCCCACCTGTGAAAAATTTGAGCGGCCTCGCAATTGCGGGGCCGTTTTTTTGTCGTGCTTTTGCCGAAATGCCGGAGTAAGTTGCGGGAATTCAAGAATAATGATGATAAAAATGAAAAAATTCCTAACCCATCCCATTGGAATTGAGCAGGGTGAAGATGTCCTGTTTTCGGAATTTGCCGAAGGCGGCGAAATGTGGACCGGGCAGGGACCTCGTGAACGCCGCACACCCATTCGGTTCAAAGAAGCATTTCGAACCCCGCCCATGGTGCAGATCGGGATCTCGCTGTGGGATGTCGACACGTCTTCGGCGCTACGTGCCGAAGTTCAGGCCGAACATATCACAGCCGAGGGCTTTGACGCAGTATTTCGGACCTGGTCCGACACGCGGATAGCCCGCATCCGCGCAAGCTGGACAGCGATAGGAGAGGTGGCGCACCCGGACGACTGGAATATTTCCTGATCCGGGTTCGCCGTGTTTCCAGGCGTTTGAGCGACAGCTTGGACTCAGTCTTCCTGCGCTTCGATCATGTCCACGCGCGTGGCGTGGCGGCCACCTTCGAATTCGGCACCCAGAAACGCGTCAACGATGTCCAGCGCCTGACCTTCACCGACAACCCGCGCGCCAATCGACAGCATGTTGGCATTGTTGTGCTGGCGGATCATGCGGGCCGAGAATGCGTCTGAACAAACGCCACAGCGAATGCCGGGCACTTTGTTTGCAGCCATCATAATACCCTGCCCAGTGCCGCAGAAGACAATACCCAAACTGCAATCTCCCGAGGCAACGGCCTGCGCCGCGGCCTTGCCGTGCTTGGGGTAATGGGTGCTTTCCGGGGTTGTCGGGCCGATATCAACCACGTCCCAACCTTGCTGCGCGATGTGGTTGGCCACGGATTGGCGCAGCTCGATTGCCGCGTGATCGCTGGAAAGAACAATGCGTTTGTTGGCAGTCATGGAGATTATTCCACTTGTGTCACCGATTGCGCCCCAAGGTCAGATATGCGCGCAATCGGCATTTCAGAAATCAAGGGGTGACACCTTCGGCCGCCCCCTATTGCTCAATCCATCTGATACATGGATTCGTAGATCGGTGTCAGCGTCTTGTCTTCGAACAGCGAAGACACACTGGTTCCGTTCCAGATGTTCAGGATCGCCTGGGTGAAGATTGGCGCAGTCGGAACGATGCGGATATTCTTTGCCTTCAATATTTCTTTGGTCGGCTGGATCGTATCGGTCAGCACCAGTGACTTCATGACCGAGTTCGTCACCCTTTCGACCGCAGGGCCGCTCATGACGCCGTGCGTGATGTAGGAGTGAACTTCCTTGGCGCCATTGTCCAACAGGACCTGCGCGGCCTTGCAAAGCGTTCCGGCGGTGTCACACATATCGTCGACGATCAGGCAGATCTTGTCCTTCACATCCCCGATAACGGTCATTTCAGCGACTTCGCCTGCTTTCTCGCGCCGCTTGTCAACGATCGACAAGGGGGCATTGATGCGCTTGGCCAGTTCACGTGCGCGGGCCACGCCGCCCACGTCGGGTGAAACCACCATGATCTCATCCAGATTGTCCTTGAACTGGTTTTTGACATCCAGGGCAAAGATCGGCGAGGCGTACAGGTTGTCGACGGGCATATCGAAAAAGCCCTGAATCTGCGCGGCATGAAGATCCATCGTCAGAATCCGCTCGATCCCTGCGCCGGTCAGCATATTGGCCACCAGCTTGGCGCTGATGGGTGTGCGGGCCTTGGTGCGGCGATCCTGGCGGGCATAGCCGAAATACGGGATCACGGCGGTGATCCGCTGTGCCGACGAACGGCGCAGCGCGTCGGCGATGATCAGCAGCTCCATCAGGTTGTCATTGGCCGGGTTCGAGGTCGGCTGGATAATGAACATATCCTCGCCGCGTACGTTCTCGAACACTTCGACGAAGATCTCTCCGTCATTGAAACGTTCGACGCGCGCATCGACCAAACCCTGGTCAACACCTCGATAAAGGCTCATGCGGCGTGCGATGGTTTTGGCAAGAGGAAGGTTGGCGTTCCCAGCGATAAGCTTGGGTTCGTGAAGTGTCGGCATCGGCTGAGGTCCCCGGGCAGCAATGGCAATGTGACAGATTCGTGATGTTGACACCGCTTAGCATGGCCTTACGGTCCCGCAAAGGTAACGCAGCGGAGAAAGTGAACATGACCCAGATTGACTACTTTTTTGCGACAATTTCGCCCTATAGCTACCTGGCTGGAAACCGGCTGGAAGAGATTGCGGCGAAACATGACGCATCGATCAGCTACAAACCGCTGGACATCATAGCCCTGTTCGCACGCACCGGGGGAACGCCGCCAAAAGACCGTCATATCTCGCGCATCGAATACCGCGCTCAGGAATTGCTGCGCCAATCGAAGAATCTGGGGATGGAGTTCAACCTGCAACCGGCGCACTGGCCGACCAACATGGCGCCGTCTTCTTATGCGATCATCGCGGCGATCAGCAATGGTTCGGGCGACGTTGGCAAGTTGTGCCAGTTGATCCTGCGCGCCTGCTGGGCCGAAGAAAAGGACGTCGCTCAGGATGATGTGATCCGGGACTGCCTGGCAACTGCCGGGTTTGATCCTGAACTGGCCAACAGTGGACTGCTGGTCGGGGCCGAAACCTATGCCGCCAATTTGGAAGAAGCCGTGGATCGCGGCGTGTTCGGCGCGCCGTTCTACATCACGCCGGACGGTCAACGCTTCTGGGGGCAGGATCGCCTGGACGATCTGGATCGGCATCTGTCGGAGATGAAAGGGTGACAGCCCCGACGGCGATGCAATCCGTCTTCGTCAGACAATTGGGCGAAGGAGGGCGCAACTTGCTTGCCCTTCATTGCACCATTGCGCATTCCGGCGCGTGGTCTGGCCTGTCCAAGGCATTGGATGGCAGCGCGTCCCTTGTTGCACCGGATATGCTGTCTCATGGGCGCAGTCCGGATTGGGACGGTCAGAGCGACTTCTTTGATGCGGTGACAGGGCTGGCAGCGGTCGAGTTGACCAAGCCCATGGATATAGTTGGTCATTCCTTTGGGGCGATCGTTGCGCTCAGACTGGCCATGGAGCATCCGGACCTTGTTCGAAGCTTGACCCTGATCGAGCCCGTGTTCTTTGCCGTGGCAAAACAGGACGCGCCTGATTTGTACGATCAGCACCTGCGAGAGTCACAACCGATTGAAGCAGCGTTCCAAGCAGGCGACGAAGCGCTGGCCGCGCGGTTGTTCAACCGGATGTGGAGCACCGGTATCGGCCCAAAATGGCCTGACCTGCCAGAACGGACGCGCGCCGGCATGGTGCGCGGGATTCATGTTGTTCCTGCGTCTTATCCCGTTCTGTACGATGACCAGGCCGGGTTGCTTGACCCCGATAAATGCAAGCGAATATCGATGCCAACCCTGTTGCTGAGCGGATCAAAGACCCACCCGACGATCCCCGCAATCTGTGATGGATTGCAGCGCCGTCTGCCGAACGCACGCCATGAGGTCATTCAAGGTGCGGGGCACATGCTGCCCATTTCGCACCCCCTTGAAACCAGCGTACTGCTTCAGGAGCTCTGGAAAGCTGGCCACTGGACGGGTGTTACAACAGGCTGAGAAACTGATCGATCTCGGCTGTCCCGATCGACCAGTCGCAGACCAGTCTGCATGCAAGGCTTTCGTCGTCATCGCCACCTTCCAGCTCGTCCCCCCAGAGGTGATAGATTGCCCCGGCTTCATGCAGCTGTTTGTGCTTCGCGCGTGAAAAAGCGGCAAAGATCATATTGGCCTGCGGCTCGTGCAAGAACTCGGCACCTTTTGCACGCAGGCGGTCGGCCAGCCGGGCACAATTTGCATTCGCCTGACGCGCCAACTTCAGCCACAGATCATCCTTAAGATAGGCCGCCATCTGAGCGGACAGGTAGCGATGCTTGGAAAACAGATGCGCCCCGCGTTTGCGCCGCAGCTCGAATTCCCAGGCTGTGCTCTCATCAAAGAACACCACCGCTTCAACGCCCATCAGCCCGTTTTTCGTGCCGCCAAAGCTGACCGCGTCCACCCCGGCTTTCCATGTCATGTCAGCCGGAGAGCAGTTCAGAGCAACCAGAGCATTGGTGAACCGGGCACCATCCAGATGGACGGGCAAGCCATATTCCTTTGCGACCCCACACAGCGACTGCAATTCCTCCAGAGAATAGACCGATCCGCGCTCGGTGACCTGAGTGATCGACACTGGCCCGCGCTGCGGCCCGTGTACCCCGCGGGTTTCTTCGCCCATGATGGACCCGCGCAACGCGTCCGGTGACATCTTGTCGCCGCCGGGAACAAGGGTCAGCTTGGCCCCGGTGTAAAACTCGGGCGCGTTGCACTCGTCTTCATGGATATGGGCAACCGGAGAACAGAAGATCGTTTCCCAGGGGTTGGACAACGTGGCAAGGGCCAGCGAATTTGCCGCTGTCCCCGTTGCGACGAGATAGACAGCAGCCCCCGGCGCTTCAAAGATGCTGCGAATGCGGTCACGCACCTCGTTCATCATCGTGTCGGCGCCATAGGCCATCTGGTAGCCCTGATTGGCCTCGGCCAGTTTGGCCATGACCTGAGGGTGAACCGGCCCGGAATTGTCAGATGCGAAATACATCAGCTTGGCTCCTCGATAATGTAGTCTTCCCACTCTTCCATGGGGGTTTCGAACTCGGACACCGTGCGCCCCTGAACTGAAACGCCTGCGGCATGCACGCTGTCCGGCGTACCAGATATCAAAGGATGCCAGTCGTAAAGCGTTTTGCCTTCCCACAGCAGCCGATACGCGCAGGTTTGCGGCAACCAATAGGCGTGTTCGTCAATATTGTCGGGTGTCATGACGATGCATTCAGGCACGAATTGATGCCGGATGTCGTATTGCGTGCAGCGGCAGCTTTCATCGTCCAGCAGACGGCAGGCGACACAGGTCAGGGCAACTTCGCCCGAGTCTTCATCTTCCAGCTTGTTGAGGCAACACTTGCCGCAGCCGTCACACAGGGCCTCCCACTCGCGTTGGTTCATCTTGCGCAGGGGTTTGCGCTCCCAGAACCGGGCGGGCAGGCCGGTGCGTTCAATCGGATCAGAGCTCATAGGGCGGCCAGAATGCCCTGGGCCTGTTCGCAATCGGCATTCATCTGCGCGATCAGACCATCCAGCCCGTCAAATGTCATTTCAGGGCGCAGGAATTCAATCAGCCCCACCGACAAGGTCGCCCCGTACAGATCGCCGGAAAAGTCGAACAGGAAGGTTTCAATGTTTGGCACTTCACCATGGAACATCGGGCGCACCCCAACCGAGGCCGCGCCGTGATAACTGCCCTGATGCGGGCCATCCAGCACGTCGACCAATACGGCGTAGACGCCGAATTTCGGCGGATGGAGCCCTTCGATGGACATGTTCGCGGTAGGAAAACCCAGTTCCCGCCCGCGCTGCTCACCGCCGATCACTTCGCCTTCGATTCTGTGCCAATGGCCCAGCATCGCAGCTGCATCCCTTGGGCGACCCTCACTCAGTGCGGTTCGGATGGCGGTTGACGAGACCACGTTCTCGGACCGCTGCATCAAAGGTGCAATCGTCACGCCAAATCCCATCTCTTGCCCAAACCGCACCAGATCGTCAGCGGTGCCGCTGCGGCCCTTGCCAAAACAGAAATCGGCACCGACCACGACATGGGAAAGACCCAACCCGTCACAAATCACGTTGCGGGCGAATTCAATGGGGGAAAGCCCGGCCAGCGCCGCGTTGAACGGCAGCTCATACAGTTTCTTCACACCCAGCTTTTCAAGCCGGTGCGCCCGCGCATTGCCGCGCATCAGGCGGAACGGAGGAGAATCCGGCGCGAAATACTCACGTGGATGCGGCTCGAAGGTCATGACACCCAGTGGCGCATCCGGGGCCGCGTCGCGGGCCAGTTCGATGACTGACTGGTGCCCCACGTGGACGCCATCAAAATTCCCGATCGCAACGCTGGCGCCGCGATCTTCTGGCTCGACAAACTGGAAATCCCGGATGATCTGCATAGACGATTGCGTAGCGTTGCGTTGCCATTTGTTCAAGCGGCAGTTTGAATTCAAAGCATGCGTCCTTGCGAAACAAACCAAAACCCTTCGTCAGATCTGATGACACGCAGGGTATCCCCGGAAGGCTGTGCGACATTCGGTCAACTGCTTGATCGAAAAAAGGCTCTGAGTGTAGACTGCACTTCCGGCCCTCGAAACACGCTGCGTGCCGGACGATGGCCCGGCCAGGTTCAAATGAACCCAGCACAGGAGGCAGACCCATGTATCGATTGCGATTGTTCGCGATTCGCAATGCCCGTGCATTCGAATGGATTTACAAATGTGTCGAACGGGGCATGGTCGCGATGGACCCGGTCTTTGCAAAGATCGGCTACAATCGCGTTGAACGCCCCATTGCGTTGGTCGAAAAAGGTGTCAAAAGCCTTTTGTTTGATTGCAAGATGTGCGGGCAATGCGTTTTGTCTTCGACGGGTATGTCCTGCCCGATGAACTGCCCCAAGCAACTGCGCAACGGCCCGTGTGGCGGTGTGCGTCCCGGTGAGTTCTGTGAGGTCAAACCCGACATGAAATGTGTCTGGGCCTTGGCTTGGGATGGGGCCAGCCGTATGCGACACGGGGGCGACAAGATAAAAGAGGTCCTTCCGCCCGTGGAACACACGTTGAAGGGGTCGTCATCCTGGTTGCGGGTCAGCCGCGAGATTGCAGCACAGGAACGCGAGGCCCGGGACGCTGCACGCGAAACGCTTGCGCAGGCATTCCCGGAGGCGCGCGAGAATGAACCCTCCGCGGCACCTCTGGCCGCTGAACCCCCCAATGCGGTGAACCGGGAGCTGAAGAAATGAATGGCGCCCATCGCAGCGAGGTCGAGCCGATCGGCTATGTGCCTGTTCCCGAAGGCTATGTATCGCACAGCCGACTGGAAAGAGTTTTGCGCTCGGGTCGTTTTGCCGTGACCGCGGAACTGAACCCACCAGACAGTGCTGACCCCGAGGATGTTTTTCAGGCGGCACAGCCGCTGGGTGAAGTGGCGGACGCGATCAATGCAACCGATGCGTCTGGTGCCAACTGCCACATGTCTTCGATAGGGATCTGTGCCTTGTTGACCCGCGCGGGGTATTCTCCGGTCTATCAGATTTCCTGCCGAGACCGGAACCGGATCGCAATTCAGGGTGATGTTCTGGGGGCCGCGGCGCTGGGCGTCAGCAACGTGCTGTGCCTGACGGGCGACGGTGTCGGGGTTGGGGATCAACCGGGGGCAAAACCGGTGTTCGACTTCGATTCCCTGACCTTGCTGCGTACGATCCGAACGATGCGCGATCAGGGAAAGTTCCTGTCTGGGCGCAAGATCACGCGCCCCCCTCAACTGTTTTTGGGAGCGGCGGAAAACCCCTGTATACCGCCCTATGACTGGCGCCCGGAACGTCTTGCAAAGAAGGTTGAGGCCGGGGCCGAGTTTATTCAGACCAACTATATCTACGACATTCCGCTTTTTGAAAGGTTCATGGGTCGGGTGCGGGATGCCGGTCTGGACGAAAAAGTATTCATCATCGCTGGCGTGGGTCCCATTGCTTCGGCGCGCGCGGCTCGATGGATGCGCAGCAATGTGCCCGGAATTCACGTTCCGGATCATGTCATCGAGCGGATGGAGAAAGCCGAAAAGCCCGCTGAAGAGGGAAAGAAGATCTGTATCGAACTGATCCAGCAGATCCGGGACATCGCCGGTGTTTCCGGGGTTCACGTGATGGCCTACAGGCGTGAACACGTGGTGTCGGAAATCATTCTGGAATCAGGTGCGCTGAAGGGACGAAAACGAACCCGTTCCTCCTGACGACCTTACGTTCAGTTGAGTGCCCAAACAAAAAAGGCGCCGGTCGGGCGCCTTTTGCAAGACCGTGTTCGCCAATCAGTCGAACTTGCGTGACGGGGCAAGCACCATGGCTTCGCCGATCAGGACCTTCTTTCCCTCGACCGAACAATGGCAGTCCAGCTTGACGCGGCGCTTGGCAAAGTCGATGTCGATCACCTTCACCTCGGCATACACCATGTCACCCGGGCGCACAGGGGCCAGGAATTTCAGCGATTGACCCATGTAGACGGTGCCGTGGCCCGGCAGTTGTTCACCGATTACGGCCGAGATCAGACCCGCCGTCAGCATTCCGTGGGCAATACGGCCTTCGAAGATCGTATCGCGGGCATAGTCGTCGTCCAGATGCACCGGATTCCGGTCGGTTGAGACCTGTGCGAACATTTCGATATCTTCATCCGTCACCACTTTGCGCAGGTGGCGGGACATACCCATTTCGATGTCTTCGATACAGATCGTTCCGCGCGGAAGATTGTCCAACATGTTGCCCTCACTCGAAATCGGCCGTGAAAGAAAAAACCATCATTTGGCCAAGGTTGGCAACTTTATTACTTCGCAGTTGCAGAAAATCAAGTCTTTTCTTGCTACCTCAAGCGCCCGATCGTGTAGGTTGGATTGATCTTTTCCCTTTCAATATAGGCGGTTAGGGATTCGTGATGCGGATGATGCGACGTTTTTGTCTCGGCCGCAGCCAGCCCGCCCGAGATGAACAGAGAATCAATGCCCTCTCCCATGCCGCCCAGAATGTCCGTATGGGGGCCGTCGCCGATAACCAGAATGTCGTTGTCGGGGGTATCGTGTCCCAGTTCCTGCAACCTGCGATGGGCCAGGTCATAGATAGGTGGGTGCGGTTTGCCGAAATACAGGCTTTCACCGCCCATTTCGGTGTACAGTTTGGCCAAAGCGCCGGCACACCATTCGCGCACCTCTCCGCGGTCGACAACAATGTCAGGGTTCGCACAGAGAAGCTTCATGCCCATCTGCTTGGCGTACAGGAAATCCGGCCGGTTCACATCCGGGTCGGCCATTGGGTCGAACGGGCCGCAGCATACAATACCTTCGGCTTCCTTCAGCGGCACGCGCTCGATATGGATGGGATGATCCAGCAGTTTCAGCGGTTCGAAAAAGCCCGCATCGCGCTGCCACTCGCCCATGAAGTAAACCTTGTGTCCCACAGCGCCCCGGAACATCGCAGATCGCGCGGAGTCCCCACTTGTGGCGATGGTATTATACGCATCGGCGGGAACATTGAATTGCACGAGTTGTTCTGCCACGCCGGCGCGAGGTTTGGGAGAGTTCGTGACCAGGACAACAAGTCCACCTTTTGCGCGATAGGCCTTCAGCGCTTCGACGGCTTCGGGATAGGCCGTGATGCCATTGTGAACACAACCCCAAAGGTCGACGAACAATGCCTTGTAACGGTCGGAGATCTCGGAAAGCGAGGAAACGATCTGGGTCATGGGGGCCTCTGGGTCTGATATCGCGCTGACGACAGCTATGGCAAAGCTTGGGCCCGAACACCATCCCGCATTCCCGTTTGCGCGAAGGAACAGGTGAATCTGCTACTCGTCTTCGGTAATTTCTGTGACATCCGGGGCCTGCTGAACGTTTTCCGTTCCCAGGATGATCTGGGCCCCGATACGCGGCTGATACCGGATAATGGCCAGGTATCCGGGTCCCAGTTCCTCCTCCAACACCCCGACAAGAGGGGTTTCACGCAGCTTGGGTGGCAGCAAACCGGCAATGGAAGAAACTTTGAACTGCGCTTCGGCCGGCAGGTCGACGATCAGCCAAACCTCGGCCCGTTTGCGCTGAGCGTTGACGTCGATGCGGATGATTTCCACGGAAACCGGATCGGCCCATTCGCGAATGGCATCGGCCAGTTGTGCCTCGGTCCGCGTCTCCAGATAACGGTTATAGGTGGATTTCCCAAGTTGCAGGACGACGACGACCAGAAACGCGATCGCGACGAAGACGCTGGCTGTAAAGTTCAGCTTGCGCTTTCCCTTGCTGAAAACCACGGACCGCGCGGCATAGACAAGATATACCGCGCAGGCTGACAGAATGATCGCGCCAAGGTTCGTTGCGAAAAGCAGCCCAGCCTCATAGGCCTCGGCGGGTTCGTCAAAATACAGCAGGATGCCCGAAGCCGAGAGGGGCGGAACCAGTGAAACGCCGATGGCCGCGCCGGGCAAAAGGCTCAGTTCGGATTTGTTGATCTGAACATAGGCCCCGGCAACACCGGCAGCGAGAGCGACGATCAGATCTTCGGTGCCCGGATCGGTGCGCGCAAGGACCTGATCGGGGATCAAAATGCCACGAGGCACGTCAGCGATATAGACCAGAAGCCATGCCATCATAACGCAGGCAATGGCGGCCAGACAAACCGTGAGCGCCAGCGTCACTGCGCGTTTCAGCCACCCCATGACCATCGCCGCGGCCACCCCAAGGATCGGGGTCATAAGCGGCGCCACAAGCATGGCCGCGATCACAACAGCCCCGGAATTGCGCAGCAAACCCATGGTGGCGATTACGACCGACAGCGTCAGCAGCATTGCAAAGCGTCGCCAATACGCAGCCTTGTCGGCACCTTCAAAAAGAAGGATGCCGCGGGTGGTGCTTAGTTTTCGTACGACCATTGTAGTTACCTGACCCTGGGATAGGCTTCGTGCCCACGGCCAGACTAACAACCGATACCTTTTCCGCAAATGGCCGGTAAGAAAGAAAAAAGGCGCCCGAATTGGACGCCTTTCGATCTGGTTGGCAGACGATCAGACCTTTAGATTTGGAATAATCTGCTTTTTGCGGCTCATGATACCCGGCAAAACGACTGCGTCGCCGTCAACGGTAACACCAAAGCTCTTCTCGGCGACGGTTTTAACCAGATCGTTCGGCACCAACAGCGTGGCCTCTTCGTTCAGGATATCAACCACGAACAGCAGCACCTGATCGACGCCGTCTTCCCTGGCAACATCCACCATCGAGTCTGCCAGGCTTGCCTTGCGGTCCAGAACAACGCCGGGGGCGGTGGTTTCCAGAACCGAGACGCGGAACTTGGTGCCGTCGACCTCGTATTCCTTGCTGTCCATGCGGATCAACTCGGCGTCCGAGAAGGAAGAGACATCCGATTTCGCCGCAAACATGTCAGCTGCATATACTGAAATGTCCAGCTCAAGCTCAGCCGCCAGGCGCTCTGCAACCTCGCGGTCATGCGCCGTGGTGGTGGGTGAGCGGAACTGCAGTGTGTCAGACAGAATGCAGGTCAGCGCAGCGCCTTTGATGGCATCGGGCATTTTGGCGGTATCTTCGCCCATCAGATCAAACAGGATGGTTGCGGTGCAGGCCAAGGGGCGCACGGTGATATCGATCGGGCCTTTGGTTTCCAGACCGCCAACCAGCTTGTGATGGTCGATAATGGCGCGGATATCCGCGTCGTTGACGTTTGCCGGCAGTTCGGCCGGGTTATTGGTGTCGACGATAACCACCGGGGTACCTGCGGCAAGGTCTTCAATGATCCGCGGCTTGGGCAGGTCCCAGTTCTCCAGCATGAATGCTGCTTCGGTGTTGGGCTCACCCAGCAGTACGGGCTCGGTCTGCTCGCCTTTGACTTCGTTCAGGTACCAGGACCACACGATCGGTGAGCCTGTAGAATCGGTGTCGGGGGATTTGTGGCCAAATACTAGAGTGGTCATGTCAGTGTCCTGCGGTATGGAAATTTGCGCGCCTTATAGGGCGGGTAAATGCAGTTGTCACGCTGCAGCCCACCGTCTGCGACGCTTGGTCTGCAAACCGCGGGGTCAGTTTAGAATGCAGCGCGTGTCAGAACGTATCCGGCTTTTTCCAGCTGGTTCAACAGGCCGTAATCATCACTCAGGTGCCCCGCGCCGACCGCAATCACAACTGTCTGATCCCTGATGTCCAGAATCTGCGCCATCCAGTTGGCGTTTCGTTGTACCAGCATCTGCTGCTCGAAATTGCGCCATTCCGCGTCAAAGCTCTCGGGGCTCAGGCCCGACTGTTCAAGCCCCTGAAGGTGGGCAAACTGTATGATCTCGGCGTGCTTTTCTTCCATATATGCATTGGCCATGGTGACCAATTGGTCGGCATTGCCCTGCATGGCTCCGGACAGGCGCACAAGCGACTCGACCTGTTTTTCCAGCGGGTGACTGTCGAACATGGCCATCAGGTCTTCGATCCGTTCCAGCGAGTGCTGTGGGATACCTTTTTCGACGGCCAGATCGTTCAGGCGGGCGTCCATTCCATAAGTTGCATTCGGGTCTTGCATCATGCAGGGCGGGATGCTCAGCATCATGGTCAGGAACCACGGGCGCATCTTCGCAGCCATCCAGCCGGGGATGCCGCGCTGGGCCAGAGCTGTGGAAAGCGCATCCCAGTCGTCTTCCGTCATCAGGTCGATCAACGTAGGGCCTGAGGTAATCATCACCGCAGTCAGGTCGTTGGCCATGTTCTTTTCGAAGGCGTTCATGTCTTCCTGAGTGACTTCGAAATAAAAGGCGTCAGCCTTGTTCAGTTCGGGCGACAGGCGATCAATGACCTCCTCCATGCGCGGATCGAAGGTGTGCAGCGTTCCTATGATGTGCAAAACCGTATCGCCCTTGCGTGCAATCCAATGATTGCCTTCGGGATAAGCGATCTCGGCCACTGCACTTTGCAATCTGGCCCGGGTTTCCTCAGGCAGTTGCGGCCGCAGGTCCACCCCCTCGCACGCGGCCTGAGCCGAGATCGGAAACAGAAGGAACGCAAGAAAAGTGAGCAAACGCATGGAGCCAGCCTGAATGGTGTCAAGAAGTTGAACCCAGACTTAGCCACGCCACCAGCCGATGTTCAAGCAGCCCGTCTGGTATTCCCTGACAATCTGCGTAGCATGGGCGCATGAACCGCGAGCAGGATCTCTACCCCCCGGTCAAGGCGCTGCTGGAGCGGCAGGGATACGCCGTCAAGGGAGAAGTCGGCGCAGCCGACATCGTTGCGGTGCGCGATGGGGATGCTCCGGTGATTGTCGAACTGAAACTTCGGTTCACGCTGGCCCTGTTTCATCAGGCGATCAATCGGCTGAAACTCACCGATCTGGTCTACATCGCGGTCAGCAAACCCACGGGCCGAACGGCCCGGCGGGCGCTGAAAGATAATCTGGCATTGTGTCGAAGGCTTGGCCTGGGCCTGATCACTGTGCGGGCTGATGGCACGGTTGAGGTGCAATGCGATCCCGGCCCCTATGCGCCCCGTAAGAACAAAGCCGGAGCCGCACGGATGCTGCGGGAATTCGACCGGCTGGAAGGTGACCCAAACGCCGGGGGCGCGACGCGCCATGGTATCGTGACGGCTTATCGGCAGGATGCACTGAAATGTGCGGCTTTTTTGGCCGAGAATGGCCCGACCAAGGGATCAGACGTCGCCAAGTCGGTCGGCGTCCCGGTTGCCACCCGGCTTATGCGGGAAAACCACTATGGGTGGTTTGAGAAGGTTGAAAAAGGCATATACGGGCTTACGTCCGCAGGAGCGGAAGGCTTGAAGCACTGGGCCTACAGTTGGGAACAGGTTGACTGATCCATTCTGCAAAAAAATCTCTCACAACTTGTTGACTCGGAGTTTTAGACTCCCTAGCTATGCGTCGTTATCACTCACACACCCCGAGTGCTAACGCCTCGCCGGAAGGCGAGGGGAGGATAAACAAACTTTGAGCCCAAGGAGCTACAAAGATGGCATTGAAACCGCTTCATGACCGTGTGCTGGTTCGCCGTACCGAAAGCGAAGAGAAAACCGCAGGCGGCCTGATCATTCCTGACAGCGCAAAAGAAAAGCCCAGCGAAGGCGAAGTCGTCTCAACCGGCGAAGGCGCGCGCAAGGACAGCGGCGAGCTGATCGCGATGGCTGTAAAAGCTGGCGACAAGATCCTGTTCGGCAAATGGTCGGGCACCGAGGTTCAGGTCGACGGCGAAGAGCTGCTGATGATGAAAGAAAGCGACATCATGGGGATCATTGAGTAAGCGATCCCGCTTCCTCTGATCTTCATCACAGTACATTTTCTCAAGGAGAAACGACATGGCTGCAAAGGACGTCAAGTTCGACACCGATGCCCGTAACCGCATGCTGGCAGGTGTGAACATCCTGGCCGATGCTGTTAAAGTGACCCTGGGCCCCAAAGGCCGCAACGTGGTTCTGGACAAATCCTTCGGCGCACCGCGCATCACCAAGGACGGTGTATCGGTTGCCAAGGAAATCGAACTGGAAGACAAGTTCGAAAACATGGGCGCGCAGATGGTGAAAGAAGTCGCCAGCCGCACCAATGACGAAGCCGGCGACGGCACCACCACCGCAACCGTTCTGGCACAGGCGATCGTAAAAGAAGGCCTGAAGCAGGTGGCAGCGGGTCTGAACCCGATGGACCTGAAGCGCGGCATCGACCTGGCAACCGCCAAGGTTGTTGAAGGCATCAAAGAAGCCTCGCGCGAAGTCAAAGACTCGGCAGAAGTTGCTCAGGTTGGCACCATCTCGGCCAACGGCGAAGCCGAAATCGGCCAGCAGATCGCAGACGCGATGCAGAAGGTCGGCAACGAAGGCGTCATCACCGTCGAAGAAAACAAAGGTCTGGAAACCGAGACCGACGTTGTCGAAGGTATGCAGTTCGACCGTGGCTACCTGTCGCCTTACTTCGTCACCAACGCAGACAAGATGATTGCAGAGCTCGAAGACTGCATGATCCTGCTGCACGAAAAGAAACTGTCCTCGCTGCAGCCGATGGTCCCGCTGCTCGAGCAGGTGATCCAGTCGCAAAAGCCGCTGCTGATCATTGCCGAGGATGTTGAAGGCGAAGCGCTGGCAACTCTGGTTGTCAACAAACTGCGCGGCGGCCTGAAAATTGCTGCTGTCAAAGCACCGGGCTTCGGCGATCGCCGCAAGGCCATGCTGCAGGACATCGCAATCCTGACCGGCGGTCAGGTTATCAGCGAAGATCTGGGCATGAAGCTCGAGTCCGTCACCATGGACATGCTGGGCACCGCCAAGAAAATCGAAATCACCAAAGACGAAACCACCATCGTTGACGGTGCTGGCGAGAAAGCCGAGATCGAAGCACGTGTTGCTCAGATCCGCACTCAGATCGAAGAAACCTCGTCGGACTACGACCGTGAGAAGCTGCAAGAACGCGTTGCCAAACTGGCAGGCGGTGTTGCCGTTATCCGCGTCGGCGGCATGACCGAAGTTGAAGTGAAAGAGCGTAAAGATCGTGTTGACGATGCTCTGAACGCAACGCGCGCAGCCGTTCAGGAAGGCGTTGTTGTCGGTGGCGGTGTTGCTCTGGTTCAGGCCGGTAAAGCACTGGAGTCGTTGAAAGGCGCAAACGCTGATCAGGATGCAGGCATCAACATCGTTCGCAAAGCCATCGAAGCGCCTCTGCGTCAGATCGCCGAGAACGCGGGTGTTGACGGTGCGGTTGTTGCTGGCAAGGTTCGTGAAAACGAAGACGCTGCATTCGGCTTCAACGCTCAGACCGAAGAATATGGCGACATGTTCTCGTTCGGCGTGATCGACCCGGCCAAAGTTGTCCGTACAGCACTGGAAGACGCGGCGTCGGTTGCTGGCCTGCTGGTCACCACCGAAGCAATGGTTGCTGACAAGCCTGCCAAAGAAGGCGCGCCTGCTGGCGGCGGCATGCCCGACATGGGCGGCATGGGCGGCATGATGTAAGCACGTCGAAATCGCCTCGGCGAATTCTGACGGTCCCGACAGGCGCTTGGCTGTAAGGCCAAGCTGCCGAGGGGGAAGCCTTGGAACTTAAGATTGGGGTCGCCTTCGGGCGGCCCCGTTTTGTATTGACCGTTCTGCTTTGTCAGCGAGTTGCGACGCAGCTTCAACAAGCGCAGCTGGTCTGATCTTACGCCCTTCGGGAAAGTGAGTGTGCAAACCCGGCCCAAACGGCTATGCGGTTCCTATGAAATTGTTTTTGCTCACCGCCCTGACCATGTGCGCCTTCGCTGCGAATTCCATTCTGAATCGGTTGGCCATCGATAGCGGAGCCAGCGATCCGACTGGATTTGCCATCGTACGGGTTTTGGCCGGGGCCGTGGTGCTGGCCGCTCTTGTGCTTGCACACGGGGGGCATCTTCCACTGCGCAGTCGAAGGCGGATCGTTGGGGCGGGGTCATTGACGCTCTACATGATCGGGTTTTCGATCGCCTACCTGACGCTGGATGCCGGATTGGGTGCTTTGATCCTGTTTGGCACGGTGCAAATTTCGATGTTTTCGATCGGCGCCTTGACTGGTGCGACTCCGACCGCGCGGCAAGTGGCGGGGGCAGGGGTTGCGCTTGCAGGTCTGGCCTATGTGCTCTGGCCCTCTGACTCCGTTCAGGTCGACCTGAACGGCGCGGCTTTGATGGTCGCCGCTGGTATTGGTTGGGCCCTTTATTCGATTGCGGGCCGATCTGAAACAAACCCTCTGGAGGGAACGGCCGCCAATTTCATTGTCGCTTTGCCATTGACTGCCCTGGCGATGCTTGCCACCGGCGGCGTCTGGCAGATGAACGGGGCGGGGTATCTGCTGGCTGTTCTGTCCGGTGGAGTTACCTCAGGGCTCGGTTATGCTTTGTGGTATCGTGTTTTGCCTCAACTGGCCCCGTCTGTGGCGGCTGTCGTTCAGCTCAGCGTGCCGGTGATAGCAATTTTCGGCGGTGTCGCCTTTCTGGGCGAGGTTGCCGAAACACGGCTGATCATCGGCACCGTGCTTGTATTAGGCGGTATCGCGCTGGCCGTGTTGCGACGTCAAAAGGGCTAGGGCTTTTATCGAAGGCTCATAGGCTTTATCTGGCGGTTATGAAACTTTTGATTGCCCTGTTCTTCTGCCTCGCTCCCGCCGCAGCCAGCGCGAAATGCGTGATCCTCCTGCATGGTCTGGCGCGCACAGAGGCGTCGTTTACCGTGATGGAGCAGCTGTTCAAGGCGCATGAATATACCGTTGTGCGCCACGGGTATCCATCGACCGAAATCGGCATTCCCGAACTGGCAGAGCAAACCATACCGGACGCGCTTGCGGCTTGTGGTGACGACAAAGCCAATGTCGTCGCGCATTCCATGGGGGGTATCCTGTTGCGCTATTGGTTCAAGGACCATCGGCCTGAAAACCTGGGTCGTGTCGTCATGCTCGGCCCGCCCAATCAGGGCAGCCAGTTGGTCGATGAGCTGAGCGCATGGGAAGTGTTCGGGTATCTGAACGGCCCTGCGGGATTGCAATTGGGCACCGGTCCCGAAGGCATTCCGCGCCGCCTGCCGTCGGTGGATTTTGAACTGGGGGTGATTGCGGGCGAGAACTCGCTCAACCCGCTGTTTTCGTCGCTGATCGACGGGCAGGATGACGGCAAGGTCTCGATTGAAACCACCAAGGTCGAAGGGATGGCCGATCACATTGTTCTGCCTGTGACCCACACCTTCATGATGAACAACCCGCGCGTTATGGCGCAGGCACTGCATTTTATCGAATTTGGTCAATTCGATCCAAAGATCACCTGGCTCGACGGCGTGATGGAGATAATCGACGAGATCTGCATCGGGCAGGACTGTTCGGAACCTGACTCGGAGCCCACACGATGACCGCACTGGACCTGACAATGACCGGCGCAGAGGTCCTGTTGCCGGGGGATGGTCTGTCGCGCTACGATCTTTCGATAGCGGACGGCGTTGTTCAGCACGATCCGACCGGGCGCAGGATTGATCTGACCGGTTATCTTGTCCTGCCCGGTATCGTCGATCTGCACGGGGACGGGTTCGAACGCCACATCGCCCCTCGGCGCGGCGCGATGAAGCAGATGAACGAAGGTATTCTGGCAGTCGAGGCCGAACTGGCCGCCAATGGCATCACCACCGCTGTGCTGGCCCAGTTCTACAGTTGGGAAGGTGGCGTGCGCGGCCCGGAGTTTGCCGCGCAGGTGTTTCGGGCAATCGCTGCGGTCAAGGACAGCGCAGTCACGGATCTGATCCCGCAATTGCGGTTCGAGACCAACATGCTTGAGGATTATGCCGGTCTGGCGCGGCGTATCGCCGAATGGCAGGTGCCCTATGTGGTGTTCAATGATCACCTGCCGCATGATCGTTTGGCGCAGGGCAAAAAGCCTCCGCGCCTGACTGGGCAAGCGTTGAAGGCCGGGCGCAATCCGGATGCGCATTTTGAGATGCTGCTTGGCATGCATGCCCGTAGTAACGAAGTGCCTGCCGCCGTCGAAGCACTCAGCGCCACACTTGTCGAAATGGGTGTGCGTCTGGGCAGCCATGATGACGCAACCGCCGAGACGCGGGCGTGGTGGCGCGACCGGGGCGTGCGCATTGCCGAATTCCCCGAAACGCTTGAGGCCGCCGAGGCCGCGCGTTCCGCCGGGGATCACGTTATCCTCGGATCTCCCAACGTTGTGCGGGGTGGGTCGCACAAGGGGAATGCCAGCGCGGTTGAACTGATTGCCATGGGGCTTTGTGATGCGTTGGCCTCGGATTACCACTATCCCAGCCCGCGCCGCGCGGCGTTGATGCTGGCCAAAACCGGTCTGCTGGATTTGGCCGGTGCCTGGGCGCTGATCTCGTCCGGCCCCGCGCGGGTACTGGACATGCAGGACCGGGGCACGCTCGCGCCGGGAAAACGCGCGGACCTGGTCATCCTGGATGCGGATACCCATCGCGTCGCGGCCACCTTGGCCGGTGGGCGCATCAGCTATATGTCGGGTGATGTCGCCGCGCGCTTCGTGAACTGAAGCGCGCCGCATATTCACGTTTCGTCAACGTTTGATGCGGTTGAAATGCCCCATCTTGCGACCCGCCTTGACTTCGGCCTTGCCGTAGAGATGCAGCGCCACATCCCGCTCGCGGGCCAGCTCAGGTACACGGTCCATGTCGTCGCCGATCAGGTTTTCCATCACCACATCGGAATGGCGCTGTCCGTCCCCCAATGGCCAGCCTGCCACGGCGCGGATATGCTGTTCGAACTGATCGACAGCGCAGCCGTTCTGCGTCCAGTGGCCCGAATTGTGGACCCGCGGCGCGATTTCGTTCACGATCAGACCGCCGGGCGTCACGAACAGCTCAACGCCCATCACGCCGACGTATTCGAGTGCGTTCAGGATGTTTGCTGCGAGCAGGATTGCGTCTGTGCGCTGGGCGGGAGACAGGCGGGCAGGGATGGTGGTGGTGCGCAAGATGCCATCGCGGTGCACATTCTCACCCGGATCGAAACAGGCGACCTGACCGTCCAGACCGCGGGCCGCGATGATCGACACCTCGTGCGAGAAATCCACGAACCCTTCCAGAATAGCTGGTGCACCGGCCATATCGGCCAGAGCGGCCTCGGCATCCTCAGGGCTGCGCAGCCGGGCCTGCCCCTTGCCGTCATAGCCGAAGCGACGGGTTTTCAGGATGGCGGGCGTTCCGATCTGCTCGATCGCCGCATTCAGGCTGGTCAGGTCGGCAATATCCGCAAACGGGGCCGTCTTCAGGCCCAGCTCTTGCAGAAATGCCTTCTCGGTCAACCTGTCCTGGCTGACCCGCAATGCCTCGCGCCCGGGGCGGATCGGGCGGTGCGCTTCCAGAATGTCCAGCGCTTCGGTCGGGATGTTCTCGAACTCATAGGTGATGACATCGACCGCATCGGCAAAAGCTTTCAGCGCGTTTGCATCGTCGTAAGCTGCGATGGTGACGCGATCCGCAACCTGCCCGGCCGGCGGGTTTGCACCCGGTTCGTAGATATGGCTGACAAAACCCAGTCTGGCGGCTGCCACAGACAGCATCCGGCCCAGCTGACCGCCCCCCAGAATCCCGATCACTGCACCTTGGGCGAGCATTTCCGCCATCTTCAACTCTCCAAACGTTTGCCAATATCGCCAAGCGCCGAACGCAGCGCCTCGTGCGCGCCCTGATCCTTCAGGGCGTCCGTCATTTGCAGGCTCAGCGTGTCCTCTGTCGCCAGGGCGTCACGCTCTTGCGCCAACCGCCCGGCGGTGCCTTTTTCCATCGAGGCCAGAAAGCCCGCCATCAACTGCAATGTATAGAACTCGGCCCCGTCCGTATCCCCGGTTGCGTCACCCAGCCATTTGGCACCGGTGACCATCAGGTCCAGAATGCCGGGAACCAAGGCACAAATGGCGAAATGCGCGTTCAGCGCGGCTTCATCCGCAACCTTGACCACAGGGTTCTCGGGCTCAAACAGATCGGCCAGCAGGCGATCATTGCCAAAAGCTGCCATCGGGCAGCCGCCGGTTTCCAGAAAGCCCAGCGGGATGGTCTGCACGAAATCCGACGCAGGGGCGCAAAGCGCGGCCAGTTGCTCGGCGGGCACCGATGCCATGACGGAAACGATCTGCTGATCGGCACGAAAGATCAGCGGGTCCAGAACGTCGGCCGCAATATGCGGGCGCAGGCACAGGAATACGATGTCCGAGGTGTCAATCACGGTCTGAGGTGCAGCGACGGTTGCGCCCAGTTCCGCCTTCAAGGCAGATGAAACTGTGGCGTTGCGCTCGGTCACGCTGATCTGGTGCTCTTTGGCGGCCATCAGCCGCGCGATCGGCGCGGCGATATGGCCGGTGCCGATAAATCCGATCCGGCTCATCCCTGCGGTTCCTGGGGGATCGACGCTGACAGAGCGTCACGCCAGTTGTCCAGCCGTTCGGCCAAAGCATCATCCTGCAATGCCAGGATGCCCGCTGCCATCAGACCGGCATTGGCCCCGCCGGCGGACCCGATCGCCATGGTCGCCACCGGGAACCCCTTGGGCATCTGCACGATGGAATACAGAGAATCCACGCCCGACAAGGCGCGGGTCTGCACCGGGACGCCAATGACTGGTACCCGCGTTTTCGACGCCATCATACCCGGAAGATGCGCCGCCCCGCCAGCACCTGCAATGATCACCTGCAATCCACGCGAGACTGCGGTCTTGCCATAGTCCCACAACCGGTCCGGCGTGCGGTGGGCCGATACGATACGCGCTTCGTAGGCGACGCCCAGTTCGTCCAGAATATCTGCGGCTTCCTTCATCGTGGGCCAGTCCGACTGGCTGCCCATGATGATCCCCACTTTCACATCGCTCATCCGCATACGTCCCCGCGCTCAGAAAGAGCGCGCACTATAGCCAAATCCGGTTGACTGGCAATGCGGTAGAGGGCCGTTCAGGCGATGATATCGGGGGTCAGGCGGTCTTCGATCAGCCGGATGATGTCTTTCAGGCGCAATTTCTCTTTTTTCAGGCGCCGTAAGGTCAGTTGATCGGCCGTTCCCTTTTCATGCAACGCTTCGATCGCCTCATCCAGATCGCGGTGCTGTCGGCGGAAAACCTCAAGCTCAACACGCAATACTTCATCTGTTTTCATCGAAAGATCGGTAGGCGCGTTCATTGGCGACTCGAGTTGGTTGTGGTGCTTGGCCAACAAGATAGTGTGTCAGACGTTATCGCGCCAGACCTTGTGGACATCCTGGTTTCTTCCCATATTCTATTGCAGGCGGTTGCCAGAACGGGGCCGCACACCACGTCGCTTTGACAATGAAGGACGAAAATACGTGTCGAAACTCACTCTTGGCTCATACCCGCATCTATTGGGGTTCGAGCAGTTGGAACGCCTTCTGGAACGGTCTGCAAAGGCCGGAAATGAAGGGTACCCGCCTTATAACATCGAACAGACCTCGGATTTCTCCTATCGCATCACTCTTGCGGTGGCCGGGTTTGCCGAAGAGGATCTGTCAATCACGATCGAGGATCGCCAGTTGGTGATCCGGGGCCGTCAGCGCGACGACAGCGAGGGGCGCATATTCCTGCACCGTGGCATCGCGGCGCGTCAGTTCCAGCGCATGTTCGTGCTGGCCGACGGTGTCGAAGTGGGCGAGGCGATCATGGAAAACGGTCTGCTGCACGTGGATCTGACCCGCGCCGTGCCGGAAACCGTGGTTCAGACGATCAACATACGGAAGGGGTAAGAGCAATGAATACACCGATTGAAATCAACACCGAAGGCAACCGTATTGTCTATGTCAAAACGGTTGAAGTATCTGAATTGCCTCGGGAAGTTCGTGAACAGGCAGGCGATCTGGATCAGCTTTACGCCGTCCACGATTCCGACGGGCAGCAACTGGCGCTGGTCGCAGACCGCAAGCTGGCCTTTGTGCTGGCGCGGGAACATGATCTGTCTCCGGTGGCCGTTCACTAGGCGACCGAAAACTCTGCTGAAACGAAGTGGCGTTTTCTTTTCATGCGGTGATCTTGCCGCACATGCAAAGGCAGGAGCGGCATCATGGGCTGGTTTGACTTTGACTGGGTGGACGCCTTCAGTGATCGCGCATTTGGTGGCAACGGATGTGCTGTAGTCCACGAAGGTGCGCGCCTTACGGAAGAAGTCTGCATGGCCTATGTGCGCGAAACCTCTCTGGTCGAATGCACCTTTACCGGCCCGTCCGAGGTGGCCGACATCCGCGTCCGTTATTTTCTGGCCAGCCGCGAAATCCCCTTCGCGGGGCATCCGACTATCGCCACTGTCGCGGCGATGCGATCCCGCGGCATGATCTCGGGCGATAGTCTGACGCTGGAAACCGGTGCGGGTCTGGTCTCGATCCGGTTGCAGGGTGAGCAGATCGAAATGACTCAGGTCGCACCGCAATTCGGTGCGCTCGTCCCCGCGGAACTGGTGGCGGGAGCGGTCAGCCTGCCACAGGAAGCCATCATTTCGCCGCCTCAGATGGTATCAACCGGCTTGCCGTTCTGCATCACCGTTCTGCGGGATCATACGGCATTGCGGGCCGCTCAACTGGTTGAGGGCCCATTGCGCAAAGTGGCTGAAGCTGCGGGTTATTCCGGCTCGGATATGGCCGAACCGTTTCTTGTCACGCTGCAAGGGGCAACCGATGTGGGGGATACGTTTTCACGCCTTCTTCTGGCTCCGCCCAGCCCGCCCGAAGATCCGTTTACCGGGTCTGCCACCGGTGCGATGGCCGCCTATTTGTGGAAACACGGGTTGATGAAAAAGGAAAGCTTCATCGCCGAGCAGGGTCACGATATGGGCCGCCCCGGGAAGGCCATCGTCACGTGTGTCGGCCCGCCTGATGCGATGACGGGCATCAAGGTTTCTGGTCAGGGGTATGTCCTGATGCGCGGGCAGGTTGACCTGCCGGAAACGCCGATAAAATGAGCAAACGCTAACCGAGGGCTGCCCCCGGTATTCTGGCCGGAGGCGGCGGGCTACATCCAGCCCAGCCGTCATCTGGGTCCACGCCAGGGTTGGATCGGGTTTGTCGACATAACGAAATCCAGCATCTGTTCCAAGGTCGCCGACCTCGTGCGCGACGCACAGGACGAAGCGGTGTCCTTGATCCGGAAAGGACTGAAGGCATAGTTGTTCCGACAAGCTCAGATCGGATCCCAACCAGAAACTGACAATGGTCGGAGACCTGTTCGTCATCTCAGTTTCACACCCGCCACGAGTTCCTGAACAGCATCAGGACCATCGGCAATCGTCATTTGGAAGCCAATAAAAACGGCCGCCGGAATGTCCGGAGGCCGCCCAATACAATCAGAAGAGACCGCAATCAGTTTGCTGCGATCAGGCCCATGCTTTCCAGTTTCAGCAGCACTTGATGGGCGCAGTTGTCGACCTCGACATTCTCGGTTTCGACGCGCAGTTCCGGGTTTTCTGGAACATCGTAGGGGTCCGAGATCCCGGTGAATTCCTTGATCTTGCCTTCACGTGCCAACTTGTAAAGGCCTTTGCGGTCGCGGCGTTCGCATTCCTCAATGCTGGTTGCGACGTGGACCTCGCAAAAGGCACCTAACTGTTCGATCTCTTCCCGAACGGCGCGGCGTGTCGTGGCATAGGGCGCGATCGGGGCACATATGGCGATGCCGCCGTTCTTGGTGATCTCGCTGGCCACATAGCCGATACGGCGGATGTTCAGGTCGCGGTGCTCTTTCGAGAAACCCAGTTCTGACGACAGGTTCTTACGAACAATGTCGCCATCGAGCAGCGTCACCGGTCGGCCACCCATTTCCATCAACTTGACCATAAGTGCGTTTGCGATGGTGGATTTGCCCGAACCTGAGAAACCTGTGAAGAACACGGTAAAGCCCTGTTGGCTGCGTGGCGGCTTGGTTTTGCGCAGCTCGGCTACCACTTCGGGGAAGCTGAACCACTCGGGGATTTCCAGACCTTCGGCCAGACGGCGGCGCAGCTCGGTGCCCGAGATGTTCAGGATGGTGACGTCATCCTTGTCGAGAATCTCGTCATTCGGTTCGTACTGGGCGCGTTCCTGCACATAGACCATGTGCTTGAAGTCGACCATTTCGACGCCGATTTCGTCCTGGAACTGGCGGAACAGGTCCTGTGCGTCATAAGGGCCATAGAAATCTTCACCGGCCGAATTCTTGCCTGGGCCAGCGTGGTCACGGCCCACGATGAAGTGTGTGCACCCGTGGTTGGCGCGGATCAGACCGTGCCAGACCGCCTCGCGCGGGCCAGCCATACGCATGGCCAGGTTCAGCAGGCTCATCGAGGTGGTTGAGGCTGGGTATTTGTCCAACACCGCCTCATAACAGCGCACGCGTGTAAAGTGATCGACGTCGCCTGGTTTGGTCATGCCGACAACCGGGTGGATCAGTAGGTTGGCCTGTGCCTCTTTGGCGGCGCGGAAGGTCAGCTCCTGATGCGCGCGGTGCAGCGGGTTGCGGGTCTGGAAGGCGACGATGCGGCGCCAGCCCAGCTTGCGGAAATAGGCGCGCATTTCGTTCGGGGTGTCGCGACGTCCGCGAAAGTCATAATGCACGGGCTGTTGGATACCAACCACGGGTCCGCCCAGGTAAATCTTGCCCGCCACATTATGCAGATAGTTGACCGCCGGGTGGGTATCGTCATCGGCGCCAAAAACCTTCTCGGCCTCACGCGCCTTGTCCGGGGTCCAGCGGTCAGTCACGGTCATGGTGCCCAGGATCACACCTTCCTGATCACGCAGGGCGATGTCCTGGCCCAGCTCGATACTCTGGGCAAAATCTTCGCTGACATCCAGCGTGATCGGCATCGGCCAGAGCGTACCATCTGCCAGACGCATGTTTTCAACGACATTGTCGTAATCCGCTTCGCTCAGGAACCCTTTCAGCGGGTTGAACCCACCATTCATCAAAAGCTCCAGATCGCAAATCTGCCGCGGGCTCAGATCCCAGCTGGTCAGGTCGGCGGCTTCCATCTTGAGCTTTTGCGCCGAGTCGTAAGACACATACAGTTCAGGGATCGGGGTCAGATTGCTTAACATTGTCATCGTAATACTCTTATCGCAGTGTTGATTTGCCAGTGGATATCAGGCGGTTTCGCGGCGTTTGCACCGATTGACAGGCGAAGTCCACAAGCGTGAATGTAACAAAGGAGGATATGCGTCGAATATTGTTGAAATGGAAGGAATTTCTAAATCGCAAATCAAATCGATGATCTGATCCTTGCGATCGGAGGTTATTGGTTCATGCAGAGAATTACTGTTCCTGTTTTGTGGCGTTCTGCTCAAGCGTCGATGCACGGGTGACGAGCAGGGCGGGAATCGGTTCAGACACGCCCCGCAACTGGAACAACCTGATTTCGTCCTGTGGTACGACGACACCTGCGGCCTTCAGCAACTCTTCCGAGACCAGCAGTTCGACCTTCAGCGCCTTGGTTTCGCTTTCCAGACGACTGGCGACATTGACGGCGTCGCCGATTATGGTTTTCGACGCATGGCCCGCGGCGCCGATCTCTCCCACCACCAGATCCCCAAGATGCAGACCCATCCCGATGCGAATGCCGGGGCTGCCTTCGGCCTCGAGCTGTGCGTTGAATTCATCAAGGGCGTGACTGATGTCGATGGCGGCTTGCAATCCGGCACGGGCGGACGCCGCCGCATTCGGCTTTTCAAAAACGGCCAGCAGCCCGTCTCCCATATATTTGTCCACAACACCGCCTTCCTTGGTGATGGCAGGCACGACCGCATCGAAAAACCGGTTCAGCAGGAACACGATGTCATAAGGCAATTGGCCGGTCGTACGCGCGGTAAAGCTGCGCATGTCCAGAAACAGAACGGCCAACTGGCGTTCCTGACCCTGACTGGCATGTCCGCGTATGCGTCCGCCATCTGGCCTGAAGACCCGAAAAACGGTGGTGGGTTCCGTTGGCCGTATCTGGCAGGCCAGTCGTGTCTGCGGCGAGGCGCCCACAGCAGCAAGGCTGCGCGCTTCGACGTCGCCGGGCGGCGGCAGGGCGTCGCTGCCATCCTCTACAATGACACGGCATGTGGTGCAGCGCCCCTTTCCACCGCACAAGGCGGCATGCGGCACGCCGTTCACCTGGGAAATCTCAAGCAAGGTCAAGCCTTTTTCCGCGACCACCTCGGGCCCTTTGGCGTAATTCACGCGCACCGAATGCCTGCGCCGCCACAGTTTGCGCCCGATGTAAACCAGCCCCGTTGCCCCAAGGGCCAGCCAGAAAACCATAAGGCCATAATCTTTTACACTGAACAGGGTCTGGAAGGCCTCGGGCGATGGCCAGTTGTAGTGCTCAATATATTGATCGCGCAGGAATTCATCAGCGAAGTCGGCCCATATGCGACGCCCTTCGGTCAACAGGCCGGCCAGTGCGAAAAAAGGCACGAAAACTGCAACACCAATCAGATAGGGCGCGACCCGCGACCACCACCGGGTCAGCCGCAGCCACATATGCAAGCCGATGCACCCGTGTATCCAAACGATCAGCAACAAGGCGCTTTGCATCCATACGGCGATACTGGGCCACATCAGAATGATGATATATCCCATCTCGTCGTTGACGTCGTAGACCTCGTGCGCGACCCGCGTCTGCACGATGTGCGAGATCAGTTGCAGCGGAATCAGCAAGCCCAGACCGACCTGCAAGGCCGTGCTGAAGGGCATCCGCAGGGTTCTGCGTTGCGCGATCGACGTCAGGGCCAGACCAGCATGCGTGAACAGGGCAGCATAGAAAAGCACGCTGATGGCATTGTGGCGGGTGATGGCCTTCCGGCCGTCCTGCATCCCGTGCAGATAATCGGTATGAAACAGGCCTAAGCCAATGTTTATGAAATGGAAGAACGCGAAGACAAACAACACAAGACCACTGCCGATCCTGAGTCGGGTTGACCACCCGCCGCGCCAAAGAGCGTTGTTCAAATGCTCACCTGTTCTTCGCTTTTCCCAAGATAATCCTGATACGCTGCTGGCTGGCGGTCAAGGGATTGGCAGTTGTTGCTGTTGTCGGGCAACGATCACGTTGCAGCTGAATTCGTACAGTGCCCCACGAAACCTTGGGGCACTGTCATTGAAACTCTGATCACCGACGGATCTGATTTTTCCGAAGCAGCCCGGAAGATTCCGAGCCCGTGTTATTCGTTTTCCGCCAGGAACCGCTCGGCATCCAGTGCCGCCATGCAGCCCATACCGGCGCTTGTGACCGCCTGACGATATATGTGATCGGTCAGATCGCCTGCTGCGAACACGCCCGGAACCGAGGTTTCGGTGCTGCCCGGCTTGGTGACAACATAGCCACCCATATGCGTTTCAAGCGTGTCCTTGACCAGCTCGTTTGCAGGCGCGTGGCCGATGGCAACAAAAACGCCTTTACAGGGGATTTCAGTGATCTCTCCGGTTTTGACATGTTTGACGCGAACGCCCTCAACGCCAAGCGGCGCATCGGTGCCGATCACTTCTTCCAACTGGTGGAACCACAGTGGTTCGATTTTATCGTTCTTCATAAGCCGGTCTTGCAGGATCTTTTCCGCGCGCAACTCATCGCGGCGATGGATCAGAGTCACCTTGCTGGCGAAATTGGTCAGGAACAGGGCCTCTTCCACGGCCGTGTTGCCGCCGCCGATCACCACGATTTCCTGTCCGCGATAGAAGAACCCGTCGCAGGTGGCGCAGGCTGAAACGCCAAAGCCCTTGAATTTCTCTTCCGACGGCAGGCCCAGCCACTTGGCGCGCGCGCCGGTCGCCAGAATGACGGCGTCCGCCGTGTATGTGGTGCCGCTGTCGCCCTTGGCGGTGAAGGGGCGCTGGCTGAGGTCCAGATCGCTGATGATGTCGCCGATCACCTCACAGCCCATCGCCTTGGCGTGATCCTGCATCCGGACCATCAGGTCGGGGCCCTGTACCTCGGTGTCGCCGGGCCAGTTCTCGACTTCGGTCGTTGTCGTCAGCTGGCCGCCGGGCTCGATGCCCTGTACCAGAATGGGTTCCAGCATGGCGCGGCTTGCGTAAACGCCCGCGGTGTATCCTGCGGGCCCCGATCCGATGATCAGAACCTTGGTGTGTCGTGTGTCGGCCATGGTATCCCCGCTCGAATTGCCTGAATTGGGCCTTTGGCCCGTCGCCCCGATATAGCGACCGACAGACCCGGCTTAAAGCCCCTTACTGTTTATGACTTCGCAAGCGACCCTGCGTAGGGTGCGGGGAAAATGAGGGATTTGAAAACAAAGAAAATTGCGCATGTGCGAAACATTATTGCGTGCGCGTGGGGGGCTGATATAAGAACCGCAAAAATCAGGAGCATTTGATGGTCACGACTCGGTTGGATGATATCGACCGCAAGATTCTGGCGGAATTGCAGGCAGACGGTCGGATGACCAATGTCGAACTTGCAAAACGGGTCGGAATCTCGGCGCCGCCCTGTCTGCGCCGGGTGCGCACACTGGAAGAATCCGGCTATATCACCGGCTACCACGCCGAGGTGAATTCCCGCGAACTGGGATTTGAAGTGCAGGTGTTCGCCATGGTCGGGCTCGACAGTCAGGCCGAAACCGAGCTGCGCGCGTTCGAAGAACGCTGCCGTGAATGGCCACTGGTCCGGGAATGTCACATGCTGAACGGCGAGGTGGACTTCATCCTGAAATGCGTCGCACCTGATCTCAGCAGTTTTCAGCAGTTCCTGACCGGTGAACTGCTGACCACGCCAAACGTGGCCAGCGTCAAGACATCGCTTGTTATCCGCGGCGCAAAAGACGAACCAGGCGTGCCGTTCGACGTTCTGGAAGAACGAATGAACCGGACGGCGTAACGCCCAGACGTTTTGTCTGTGCGGTGTTCGGTGGCAGCATAGCAGCCACCGCCAAGGATAGAATCCAACTTAGTACCAGCTGCATGATGCCCCCCATAATGCAGTAATCGCTATCGCACTCAGGCTGTCATCGCGTCAATTTCCCCGTCTCCGGCGCGCGGCATCAGCAGCGGGCCAAAATCGTTGAGCGATTCGATATGCGCGAACAGGTTCAGATAAACCGACCGTAACGAGTGGCTGATCATCCGGACCGCGTTCACACCTGGGTGATACGTTTCGAACTGTAAACCATCTACCCGAATAACGGAATGCCGTTTTAGACAAATGTGAAACAGTTCAACTGGCGTCGGTGGCATTGTTTCAATCACGCCCGTTCCATCCTGGAATTCGGATACAGGTGTCAGAATCGGGCTATTCCCATGCAGATGCCGCAAATGCGCCGGCGTGCCCACGATCCGCGCCGCAGGCCCGGCGATTACACCCGACATCGGTTTTTGCATCCCGAATGTATCCGCCATGATGCGCGTAAGCGGCCGCGTGCGGCCCCGCGAATCCGGACGTCCCGGGATCAGAGTGACAGATCCCTTCCACAGCACGGTTTCGGACGCGCCTTCCTGAGTCAGGACCGTATCCCCCGGCATCAGGTCTTCGATTGCCATCGGCCCATGTTCGGTTTCAACCAGCGACCCACGCGTGAAGGCACAAAAGGCATCTTCGAACATCGGCAGGGCCGGCGCGATGTGTCTGGTCTGAACAATGTTCCCGTTTTTCAACAGGCTGCTGACTTCATACCGGCGCAGCTGAGCCTTTGGTTTTGCAACCGGGCGCGGTGCGTCCCGCAGCATGGCCGTCGTTTCGATTGCATTTCTGGCCGCGCGGGCCAGTGAACTAGGAATAGTCATAAATATTCCGTCCCCTCAAAATGTCCGATCAAGCGCGGCGTATCCCCGTACAGGCCAACCTGACGAACTGGTTCTTTGTCTTGAAACAAATGGGTGACCCATGGGCGGCAGTCGGTCAGACCCCGCATGGCGACAAAATTGCGCTTTCCAATGGTCAACACATTGACCCCCCAGACAAACTCGTACTTCACGGGCGAAAATTGCCCGCACACACAACTCCTAAACTCGTCCCGACCCCCTCAGATCGTGACGCTCCACACATCGGGCAGGAGCAAGCCCGTTATGCGTTCACCCCATCGAGACCGGCAGCTTGGCCTCAGGGTGCTTCTGCCTCAGCGTCGTGCCGCGATGCGACTGGCGACTCTGACAGAATGGCTTGATACCCGCTTCCACGGCATTTCCAGCTTCTGGCTCCGCGTGGCGGCGACCATGGCTTTTATAAAGCGAGACTTGGTTTTCATTTTCTGGTCCTGCTCTGAACGGGTTTGTTTCCCGCATCCGTTATGACCCTTTTTTGACGCGCGTTTGCGGCATGGATAAGGCTTATCCGGGATGTTTTGCAGACAAGAAATTTATAATCGGTCTATCCTTCCATTCAACACGCCAGCGTCCGGAACATGGACGTCAGATGACCATCTGATTTCTGACAAAACTCGTTACGATTCTGATTCCGATAAACACAACAAATGTGGCGGAAAAGTGGCGCGACGCCTAAATCTGGTCCAAAATCACAATCTTATGACCGAGATCAGCCGCCCGTAATCGGCCTCGTTTGCGTGCGTTGTGCGGCGGTAGGAATAGAACCGGTCCGGGTCGGAATACGTGCAGTGCCGGGTCCATTCCCCCTGCCCGACACCGGCCTGCCGCAAGCGGTGCAGACCAAAAGCGGGCAGGTCGAATTGCAGCCGGTCATCCTGACCATTGGCAAAAAAACGCGAGTTGTCCGGTGAATCGGTCATGAAAGTGTCCAGGAGCTCAGGCCCGACCTCATACGCGCGTTGCGAAATGCAGGGACCGATGACGGCGTTGATATTCTGGCGCCTTGCGCCAAGCGCTTCCATGGCGTCCAGCGTCGCCTCCAGCACACCGTCCAGCGCACCGCGCCAGCCTGCATGGGCCGCTCCGATCACATTGGCCGACGGGTCGGCAAACAAAACCGGTTGGCAATCTGCTGTCAGAATCGTGAGCGCCAGACCGGGTGTCGCCGTTACGACGGCATCCGCGCGCGGCTTTTCACCTTCCAAAGGCTGTTCAACCGTCAGAACTGTTGGGGAATGCACCTGATGCACGCCAATCATCGCCTCGGGCGCAACACCCATCGCATCAGCAACCCGCCGACGGTTCAGTGCAACAACTTCGGTCTGATCTGACGATCCAAAGCCGCAATTCAACCCGTCGAAGATACCGGAAGAAGCTCCGCCGCGACGGGTGAAGAACCCATGACGAAATGGGGAAAGCATGTCTGAAGTCAGAATTTCCAGTGTCATGGCTCTAATCCTGGCGGTGGCGCAGCATAGGCCGGATAGAGGCCCATCACTTTGAACAGATTTCCCATTTCGTCCGGGTGCGTCAACCGGCGATGCGCTGCAATCAGGGCATCCAGCTCGGAACCGCTCAGCGTACGGGACAAAGCCTGTGCCCGGGCAGTTATGCCGAGCCGTTCCAGAAACACGCCCTGCGGTGTCAGGCGTGTGTGCCTGCAACCACAGGCGCGGGTCGCAATGGCAAGAGGTTCAAAATCCACATGCGCGGTCAGGTCGGCTTGACCGGGTGCCGCCAGCGGATCGGCGTGCTCATGGTTTTGCAGGGCTTGCAGCGTATCGCCCAATGAATGCCAGTCGCCATAGTCGACAATCAGCGCGGCGCCTCCATGGCTGGCGATCCGACCGGCAATCACGGTCAGAATGGGAATCGCTGCCGCGCACAGCTCGACCAGATCACCATCCTTGGTGTCCGAAAGCCTGTCAGTCAGCGCCACTTGCGGTCCGTTGGGCCCCCGTCCAATCAGCAATTCGCCGTCGCGTTCGCCGACCAGGCGTTCACTCCAGCCGTCGCCGTCGCGCAGGAACTGCCGAACAGGCAGCGCGTCGAAGAACTCGTTCGCCACCAACAGCAGCGGCTGGTCCGGCAGCTCTGCGACGCTGTCGGCCCAGTTCGGTGTGTAATCCCTCAGAGTGTCCGCCTGCACCTGTTTCAGGACCGGCGAGGCCTCGACCAGTACAATCCGGGCAGCATCGTGAAATCCTGCTACGGCCCGTGTGGCACGCAGTATATCGCCCATCAGAGTGCCGCGCCCGGGTCCCAACTCGCACAGGGTGAACGGCGCGGGCCGCCCCTGATTCATCCAGCTTTGCGCAAGGCACAGCCCGATCAGCTCGCCAAACATCTGGCTGATTTCCGGTGCCGTGGTGAAATCCCCGGCAGCCCCCAGCGGATCGCGTGTTGTGTAATAGCCCCGCGTGGGATGCAGAAGACATTCGGCCATGTAATCGGCCACGCTCATCGGCCCATCCTGACGGATGCGGGCGACAAGGTGGTCTTTCAAGCTCATTTTGCCCGCCCTGCGCGCAGGACAAACCACAGGCCAAGCGCGATCATGGGCAGCGACAGGATTTGCCCCATGGTCAGACCATATCCGCCCACATGCAAGGCAAGCCCCATCGGATTGCCGGGCGACACGAACTGCGCATCCGGCTGACGGAAGAACTCGACGACAAAGCGCGACGCACCGTAGCCCACCAGAAACAGGCCCATGACAAAGCCCGGTTTGTGAAACGCGCCGCGTCGATAAACCAGCCACAGCAACAGCGCGCCCAGCAACACACCTTCCAGTGCTGCTTCGTATAACTGCGATGGGTGACGCGCGCACATTCCTGCTCCCACGCCGGGGCAGTCCTGCGCGGCAAAACCGGGAAAGATGACGGCCCATGGCAGGTCGCTCGGACGGCCCCACAGCTCGGCATTGACGAAATTGGCCAGCCGTCCCAGCAGCAGGCCGGGTGGAACGGTGTAAGCAACCAGATCGCCCAGGGACAGGGTCGGGATCCGATGGCGTCGGGCAAACAGATAAGAGGCAAGGATCACGCCCAGCAGACCCCCGTGAAACGCCATGCCGCCTTGCCAGACCTTCAATATCTCAAACGGATGCGACAGGTAATAGCCGGGTTGGTAAAACAGCACAAAGCCAAGCCGCCCGCCCAGGATCACGCCCAGAATGATCCAGGTGACCAGATCCTCCAGTTGGTCCGGTTTCATCGGTGGGCCGTCGGCTGGCCACAGGGCAGGGCGGCGCAAAGCCACGACCGCCAGCCGCCACGCAATCAGGATGCCCGCGATATAGGCCAGCGCATACCACCTTAACGCGAACTCCATCCCGAACAGCGAGATCGAGAACAGTTCGGGCGACAGATCGGGGAAATTCAGAACAGCCTGCATGTGCGTCTCATTGCCCGGGGATTGCAGGACAAGTCAACCTTGAGCATGCGGCAATCTTTCCCCATATAGAGATCAACCGCGATACCGGAGTAAAGATATGCAAACCCGCAACAAGATACTGGACGACGTGTCCCAGCTGATGACCAACGCCATGGGTGTCGCGCAGGGCGCGCGGGAAGAGGCCGAAAATGCGATGAAGTCGATGATCGATCGCTGGCTTGCCGATCGCGATTTTGTCACGCGTGAAGAATTCGACGCCGTCCGCGCCATGGCCCAGAAAGCGCGCGAAGAAAACGCCGCTCTCGAAGCCCGCATTGCCGCGCTTGAGGCAAAACAGGACAAGTGACGCCCCGAGCGTTTCCTGTTTTCACAATTTTGGACAAACTCTGACGCCGCGCAATCCAGCCGGGATTGTACGGCGCCGTGCATTCTGAAGCATCGCGGGATTTAATCAAGACAAAGCTGGTTCAAGAGTCAATATTTTGATCCCCGTTGCTTTCTGTCCACAACTTATTGCTGTTATCCCCAACAAATAGGGTTGCCAGAACCAGCGCCGCATCGCACCATATTTAGTACAGGCCAATGGGGGAAGCCCGGTTTGTAGAGCAGGCAACTAGCGCTGGGGCGCTGCCAGCCCCGAAATGCTAGAGATTAGTGAGGTGGCATTATGGCCCTTTCCGAGCAGTATCTCGAAGAAGACATTCATCCGATCGACATTGTTGAACATCTGGCCGAACATCACGACTGGGATTTTGATCGTATAGGGGACGATCAGATTGCCATGGCTGTCGAAGGCCAGTGGCGCACCTATTCGATCACACTCGCCTGGTCCAACTATGACGAAACGCTGCGGATGGTGTGCTCGTTCGAAATGGAACCGCCGGCCGAGCGGGAAATGCAGCTCTATGAGCTGCTCAACAAGATGAATGATCAGTGCTGGGCAGGTGCCTTTACCTATTGGGCAAACCAGAAGCTGATGGTGTACCGGTATGGGCTGGTCCTCGCCGGCGGACAGACAGCCAGCGCGGAGCAGATCGACACGATGATCACCGCTGCCGTCATGAGCGCAGAACGGTACTACCCGGCGATCCAACTGGTCACCTGGGGAAATCGAGGACCAGAAGAAGCCATGCAAGTGGCCATTGCAGAGGCCTACGGCCGGGCGTAAAGCTTTGCCCCAAACCGACATGTAACGCGGGAGGGGCAAATGGACATGACGCGTGTGGCCGAACAGGGGCTTGTGCTTCTGGGGTGCGGAAAGATGGGGTCCGCAATGCTGGCGGGATGGCTGGAACACGGCCTCCCGCCAGCGTCCGTTTGGGTGATCGACCCACACCCATCCGACTGGCTGAAGGCGCAGGGCGTCAACATCAACACACCCCTGCCCGAAGCCCCCGCCGTGGTGTTGGTCGCGGTCAAGCCGCAGATGATGGGCGAGGCATTGCCCGCCATTCAGGCGCTGGGCGGTGGCAGCAGTCTGTTTATTTCGGTCGCGGCGGGCACCTCGATTGCCACGTTCGAATCCGTTCTGGGCAGCGACACCCCGATCATTCGCGCCATGCCCAATACGCCCGCCGCCATCCGTCAGGGCATTACCGCGCTGATCGGGAATTCAAACGCATCACCTGATGATCTGACGCTTGCGGAAAACCTGCTCTCGGCGATTGGCGAAACGGTACTGCTGACGGATGAGGCGCAGATGGATGCGGTCACCGGCCTCAGCGGATCCGGGCCCGCCTATGTGTTTCATCTGATTGAAACGCTTGCCAAAGCCGGCGAGGCGCACGGCCTGCCACATGACCTTGCGATGAAACTGGCCAAATCGACCGTGGCCGGGGCCGGAGCGCTGGCAAAGGCCGCAGACGAGGATCCGTCACAACTGCGGATCAATGTAACCTCGCCGAACGGCACGACCCAGGCCGCGCTTGAGGTGCTGATGCATGAAGAACGCGGCTTCCCTGACTTGCTGCACCGTGCGGTCAAGGCCGCAACCGACCGATCCAAGGAGCTGTCACGTGAGTGAGATTTCTTTCGACGACTTTCTCAAGGTCGATATCCGCGTGGGTGAGGTGATCCGCGCTGAACTTTATCCCGAAGCCCGCAAGCCCGCGATCAAGATGTGGATCGATTTCGGTGATGAGGTCGGCGAGCGCAAGACGTCGGCCCAGATCACCGCGCATTATGATCCGTCGACTCTGGTGGGCAAACAGGTCATGGCCGTGGTCAACTTTCCCCCTCGCCAGATCGGGAGGTTCATGTCCGAGGTTCTGGTGCTGGGTCTGCCCGATGAAAACGGCGAGATTGTTCTGATCGGTCCCGACGGCAGAGTTCCGACAGGCGGGCGGATGCACTGATGAAACTGCTGATCACACGCCCGATGACGCCGGCAGTCGAGGCCCGCGCCCGCGCCGCGTTTGACGTTGAGATTCGTAAAAATACGGCGCCCATGACGGGCCGGGAAATGCTGTCCGCTCTGACGGATTTCGACGTGGTCGTGCCCACGCTGGGCGATCAGTTCTCGGCTAGGATATTTGCGGATGCAGGCTCGCCTCGATGCAAGCTACTGGCCAATTTTGGCGTCGGCTACAACCACATCGATGTCGAGGCAGCGCGCGCCGCATCAGTCGCAGTGACCAACACGCCCGGCGCAGTCACCGGTGCCACGGCGGATATCGCCATGACCCTGCTGTTGAGCACGGCCCGGCGCGCGGGCGAAGGCGAACGGCTGGTCCGCGCAGGCCAATGGCAGGGTTGGCATCCCACGCAAATGCTGGGTCACCATGTAACCGGCAAACGCGTCGGTATCGTCGGGATGGGCCGTATCGGGCAGGCCATCGCGCGCCGGTGCCATTTCGGTTTTGAAATGCAGGTGGCCTATCAATCCCGAAGCGCCAAGAAACTGGACTTCCCGGCCGAGTTCACACCTGACCTTAAAGCACTCGCCGCCTCGGTCGATTTCCTTGTGCTCGCCGTTCCCGGCGGTGCCAAAACCCGACACCTGATCGATGCGCAGGTTCTTGAGACGATGAAACCTTCGGCCATTCTGGTCAATATCGCGCGGGGAGAGGTTGTAGACGAAGCGGCCCTCGTTGCGGCGTTGCAAAAAGGTCAGATCGCGGGGGCGGGGCTGGATGTCTACGAGTTCGAACCCGAAGTACCACAGGCGCTCTGTGAAATGGAAAACGTCACCCTGCTGCCCCATCTGGGCACAGCCACCGAAGAGGTGCGCAGCAGCATGGGACACATGGCCCTGGATAACGTAGCGGCCTTTGTGGCGGGCGAGGCATTGCCCAACCCGGTCTAGTCGCCCACCGCCTCGCGCCAATGCTTGCGGCAGAGTGAGATATAGGTCTCGTTGCCTCCGATCTGAACCTGGGCACCTTCGGTGATGGCTTTGCCGTTTTCGTCCTGACGTATCACCATCGTGGCCTTGCGTCCGCATTTGCATATGGTGCGGACTTCACGCATCTCATCGGCCAGCGCCAGCAGCGCCGCTGATCCCGGAAACAGCTTGCCCTGAAAATCCACCCGCAGCCCGTAGGCCAGCACCGGTACGTCCAGATCGTCGACGGCGCGCGCCAATTGCCAGACCTGCGCTTCGGACAGGAACTGGGCCTCGTCGATGAACACGCAGGTTACGGGACCTTCGTTCAGACGATTTCGGATCATCGCAAAGACGTCGTCGCCGGGCGTGAAGGTATCAGCCTCCTCCGAGATGCCGATGCGCGATGCGATCCGTCCGGCACCCGCCCTTCCGTCAATGGCTGCGGTCATCAGGTAGGTCTGCATCCCGCGCTCGCGATAGTTATGCGAGGCTTGCAGCAACACGGTCGATTTCCCCGCGTTCATGGTTGAATAGTTGAAGTACAGCTTTGCCATGACGCGGGTCTAAAACGCTTGTGGAAAAGGAACAAGATATCAATCGTTTTGGTGGAGCGACGTCGCCGTTGCGTTCGCAGAGGCCGAGCTACGCTCTAGGGGATGGAACCCCCACATCTGCAACAGCGACGCCGTCGGCCAACATGTGGCCAAAACGCAGCAAGGTTTAACAATATCACCCTGCAATCACTCATTACCGGCTTGAACTGCCGCCACTCACTCACAAAATCCCCCGCATATCTGAGGGATAGCCAATGTATGACATTTCAATTATGACTTGGTTATGGGAAATTTACCCACGCTTTCCCCTGTTTGGACAACGGGCAGGCGTTTGCAGGTAACAAAGGTAAAACAATGGCAGATATCGGGGCCTATCTGAAAAAACACACAGAAGCGCTGGTTAAAGATGTTGGAATCGAAGCCGCGTGCGAAATTACAGGAAAATCCAAGGCGACTTTAGGACGGTACTATTCCGACAATGCTGAACACGAGGACAGGTTCATGCCTGTGGACGCGGTGGCCCGCCTTGAAAACGTGGCGACATTTCCGCATGTAACGTCGGCTTTGGCAGATCTGAAGAACATCACCTTGTCCTATTGCGACAGCAACACAGCCACACCCCGCACCGGTGGTGTTAATTCGGATGTCATAGCGCTCAGCCAGCGGTTTGCGATGTTGATGACCGAGTATCAGGCCGCAATCGAAGACGGAATCATCACGGTCAACGAAGCCAAGCGGCTGCTGAAAGAAACCAGCTTGCTGCAACAGGTTCTGATCGAGATGAAACTGCATCTTGAAGAAGAAAGCGTCAGCTAGCCGGGATCCGGAGCCGTTGCGCCCATGACTGGCCACATTCCGCCTGTATGGCTTAGCTGTATTCACTCGTCAAAAGGAAGAAACGCTGACTGGGCCTTTTGCCTCAATTCAGTCACGTCTGTCCTGTAAGGTCCGTCGCGGGCAAGATCGTCAAGGGCAGAGGACCATGCAGAATTCGCAGGGAACATACAGTCTTTTCGCAGACCGGCTGGTTCTGCGATTTTTTGTATGCGCCTATGCGGTACTTCTGGTTCTTATGGCCCTAAGTGGTCATCAGGAAGGCTCTGACGACGTAATGCGCTGGGTGGTCGTGCAGGATCTGTTGCAGGGGCAGGGCTGGTTCGACAGCCAACAGTATCGGCTGGGCCCCGAGGGCGGTACGCTGATGCATTGGTCTCGACTGATCGACGCGCCGATTGCCTTGCTCTACAGAACATTCGGGTTGGTCTTGCCGCCTGATATGGCCCTTCAGGTGACGGCTTTTGTCTGGCCCTCACTTTTGGCGGGTCTGACCTTGTGGGCCTTAGCCGTGACGGGAAGCGTTTTGGGCGCGCGGGAAGGTGCTGTTTCGGCGCTGGTTGTGGGTGTGTTGGCGCTCGAACACTCCCGGAAGTTCGACTATTTTTCGTTTGATCACCACAATGCTCAGATTCTTCTGTTCGCTACGGCCCTGATGCTGTTCGCATTGCGCAGGGACAAACCATATGCCGGATGGTTGCTGGGTGCCAGCCTGGCGCTTTCGGTATCGATAGGCACTGAATCGATATTGCAGATCGCGCTTGTCGCAATATTCTTTGCCGTTGATTGGATCATCAATGGCGAACCGGCCCGCCGCCCGACCATGGCATTTGGTGTAGGGCTGACCGTGACGCTTGTGCTGATCAGCCTTGCAACTACAGGACAAAAGGCCTTTCTGTTCCCAAGCTGTGACGCCCTGACACTCAGTGTGGCGTTACCGGCAAGCGTCGCCGCGATGGGTCTTTGCGCTGCAGCCCGGGTTGGGTCTGCTTGGCCGCTTTGGGGCCGCATCAGTTCGTTCCTTGCGGTTGGTGCGGTGACCTTGGTCTGCGCTTACAGCTTTGCCCCGCATTGCCTCAGCAACCCTATCGAAGCCCTGCCTCAGGACATGCGGGACTACTGGCTGAGCCAGGTGGCAGAAGCGCAGAATATCAGTGTCATATTGGAGCTGCACAGGGGCGAAGTTCTGGCCCTGATCGCAATGTCGTTCGTCACCATGGCAGCCGCCCTGATCTTTGCAGTCAGGTCGCCTTTCAGATTGGAATACGCCCTGTTTCTGGCACTGATCGTGACCGGCCTGGTGGTGTTCCTCTATCAGTCCAGAATGATGACGTTCCTGGGTGTTTCGCTGGTGGCTGTCCAGGCGCAGATCCTGCGTTTCCTTTACACCCGCTATGCGAGCAGTCGCCGCGCGGTATCTGGGCTTGCGATGGTTGCTTTTGTTCTCTGCATCTCACCGAAAATCGGTGCAAGTATCGAGGAACAACTGGGGCGTTTTGCCGGGCCGTCTCTTGCCGCACCGGCGCTGCCGGCCCGGCAGTCACGGCAAAACTCCGGGGCATCCTGCAAAACGCCCGAAGCCTATGCGGCCCTGCGTGATCTTCCAGCCGGGAGAGTTCTTGTTGATTTCGACTTTGCCGCAAACGTTCTGCGCCGTACCGACCATTCTGTTTTGGCGGGCAATTACCATCGGAATCAGGCTGGAATTCTGGCGCAGATCGAACTGTTCCGCTCGGACGCCTCTCAGATCGGATCACGTCTGACTGAGCTGGATGTGGATTACGTCATGCTCTGCACGTCCGCTCCGCGTGCCGAATTCTGGTTCTGGGCCTCACAGGGTCGTGGTTTGCAATCGCACTTGGTTGCAGGTGAAATCCCTGACTACCTCATGCGGGTACAAACTACGGAAGATGCGGCGTTCCAGGTCTACAAAGTGACTGCGCTACGCTAGGCCGGACAAAACCTGCCATCAAGCGTGGCGTTTCACGATCACCGACCCAACGGAATACCCAGCACCAAAGGAACATATCAGGCCAAGATCCCCTTCCTGCAAGTCGTCGGAATACTTCGAAAACGCGATGATCGACCCCGCAGATGACGTGTTGGCATAATCCTGAAGGATGTTTGGTTGCTCGCCCGCCTCGGGTTCGCGGCCCAGAACCTTCTTGCCGATGAAGTCGTTCATCGTCTTGTTGGCCTGATGCAGCCACAGGCGTTTCAGGTCGGTGTTTCTGATCCCTTCGGCATTCATATGGTCGCTGATATGCTTGCTGACCATCGGCAGTACTTCCTTGAACACTTTCCGACCGTTTTGCATGAACTGCATGTCACGCCGGTCGGCCAGCCCGTCAGGGAGTGAGCGGCGCAGAAAGCCGTTGTTGTTACGAATATTGTTGGAAAACGCCGTGGCGCAACGCGTCGACAAGATCTCGAAATGCGGCCCCTGGGCGTCTTCGATCCGTTCGATCAGCGTCGCTGTTGCCACATCGCCAAAGATGAAATGACAATCCCGGTCGCGCCACTCCAGATGGCCCGAGCAGATTTCGGGGTTCACCACCAACGCCGCACGCACCGATCCCGACCGCACCATATCCGCCGCAGCCTGAATGCCGAACGTAGCCGACGAACAGGCGACGTTCATGTCAAAGCCGAATCCGTCGATTCCCAGTTCCTGCTGAATTTCGATCGCAATTGCCGGATAGGCGCGCTCGTGGTTCGAGGCCGCGCAGATCACCAGATCTACATCTGCCGCGTTGCGCCCCGCCTGTGCCAGCGCCTTGTTGCAGGCGTCCACCGCCATCTCGGTCATGATGCCGGGTTCGTCATCGCTGCGCTGCCGCAGGGACGGGTGCATCACGTCCGGGTCGAGCACACCGCTCTTGTCCATCACGTAACGGTTCTCGATCCCTGATGCCTTGACGATGAACTCTTCAGATGAATGCTGCATCGGCTCCATCTGTCCGGCGGCGATGGCTTCGGCATTCTTCGCGTTCTGTTTGTCGGCATAAGCGTTGAATGCCTCGACAAGCTCGGCATTGGTGATGACGTTCTGAGGCGTGAAGACACCGGTACCGGTGATGGCGGGGGTATACATGGCGGGCCCTGAATGTTTCGGATTTGCCCAAAATGCAGTCATGGTGTGATTTGATCAAGGCATGTTGACCTAAGGGAATGCGCGCGGCGCGGCAGTTTCATATCTTGAATAGTTCAGAAACTGAAGTATATGACCCCTCCAAGCGCGCGGAGATCCCCCATGCCCGACGATATCAGTACCAGACTTGGCCGCCTCAGCCCCGAGATTCAGGCGATCATGGGGGTGTATGCCCTGTACTGGAAACTGGAAGAGACATTTGACTGCATCGAGACCGACCTGAGCCACCCCGAATGCCACATGCTGATCAAGCTGGATCAGCCGAAACGCATGGGGGTCCTGGCTGCTGACATGCTGAGCGTACCGTCCACAATCACCGCAACCGCGGATTCCCTGGAAAAAGCAGGCTATCTGACGCGCGAGCATGACCCCGAAGACCGCCGCGCCTGGTTGCTGGTGCTAACCGAGCAGGGTGAAGAGGTCCGCAACATGCTGGTGGCCGAGGCCGGAGACCTGTTTCACAGGGCCTCGGGTCTGAACGAAGAAGAAACAGCCGAATTCGCGCGACTGGCGCGCAAAATCCGTGACAACGTTTTGAAAACGGGAATTCCCGAGGGACTGAAGAAATGAAACTCCTGACCTCTCTGGGCCTTGCACTGGCCGTTCTGGCAACTCCGATTGCCGCTCAAGATACTCAGAAACCGGTAAAGCTGATGCAGGTGCGCGAAACGGCGCCTGGGTTCACCCGACAGTTTTTCGGCCGTGTTGCGGCGCGGCAGACGGTCGACCTTGCCTTTCAGGTCGCCGGTCAGATCGTCGAGATGCCGGTCAACGAAGGGTTTGTCATCGCCAAAGACGGCCTGATTGCGCGACTGGATCAGGAGCCATTCGAACTGCGGCTTGAGCGGGCGCAGCTTCAAAAGGAACAGGCCGACCGAACCGTAGCGCGCCTGTCGCGTTTGCGTGGCACCACGGCCAGTCAGGTGGCGGTCGATGACGCAGAGACCGAAGCGCAACTGGCCGCGATCGCTCTGCGCGACGCGGAATACGAGCTGGAACACGCAACACTGACCGCGCCATTTGACGCGCTGGTCTCCAGCCGCGCGGTCGAGGCTTTCACCACCGTATCGGGAGGCACGCCCATCGTCCGCATTCACGACATGTCCGAATTGCGCATCGAGGTCGACGTTCCCGAAATCCTGTTTCAACGCTCAGGCCAGAATGACGACATCACCATCACTGCCAAGTTCCCTGTAAGTGATGAAGTCTTCCCGTTGGAAATTCGTGAATTCGACGCTGAAACCTCCAGCGTCGGGCAGACCTTCCGCATCCAGTTCGGCCTGACCCCGCCCGAGGGGCTGCAAATTCTTCCCGGCTCGTCCGTCACCGTCAACGTAAAGGTTCAGGATGAACGCACAGGCATTGTTGTGCCAGCGACGGCCGTTGTTGCTGATGCAACAGGCGAGCTGAGCGTCATGGTGTTCTCGCCGGTTGGTGCGGATGAAGGCACGGTCCGCCGCGTTCCGGTGACGATTGAGCCCACGCAGACGGGCGATGTTCGGGTTTTGACGGGCTTATCCGACGATGACGAAGTTGTTGTGGCTGGCGGCGCCGTGCTGACAGACGGTCAGCCCGTGCGCCGGTTCACCGGCTTCGCGAACTGAGGGGCTGACAGATGAACATCGCGCGCGCCTCGATTGATCGACCGCTTTACACATGGCTGATTATCCTAATCGCTCTGTTTGGGGGTATCTGGGGGTTCACGTCGCTTGGTCGCTTGGAAGACCCGGCTTTCACCATCAAGAACGCGGTCATCGCCACGCAGTATCCCGGTGCGACGGCGGAACAGGTGGCGCTGGAAGTGTCCGAGCCCTTGGAATCCGCGATCCAGCAAATGGGCGAGGTGGATGTCATCACCTCGGTCAACCAACCCGGACAATCGTTGATCGAGGTAGAGATCAAGTCGACTTACGACGGCACCGAACTACCCGATATCTGGACCCGCCTGCGGGCCAAGGTGCGTGATGCCGCCCGCGGGCTTCCGTCGGGTGTCAGCCAACCTTACGTGAATGACGGGTTCGGTGATGTATTCGGCCTGTTCTATGCGGTGACCGCCGAAGGGTTCTCGGACGCCGAAAAGCATGAATTGGCAACGTTTCTGCGACGGGAATTGCTGACCGTGGACGGCGTCGCCGATGTCGAGGTTCAGGGCCTGCCGGACGAGGCGATTTTTGTCGAACCCGACCTTGCGATTTCGGTGAACCAGAACGTCCCGCTTCAAGCAATCAACGAAGCTATCGCCAATGCGGACTCGGTGAATTCCTCGGGGTCCTTACGCTCTGAAAACGACCGCACCACCATTCTGACCGCCGAAGGCTCGGACAGTGTCTCGGCCATTGCGGGCCTGTCCGTCGGCTCGCAAGGGCAAGTGATCAACCTGTTCGACATGTCCGATGTCTATCGCGCGCGTCAGAACGATCCGGACATCGTGATTCGGTATAACGGTACTGAAGCGTTCACCCTCGGCATCGCTGGTCTGGCCACGGAAAACATCGTCGAGGTCGGCAAACGGGCTGACGCCAAATTTGCTGAGCTGGAGACGAACATCCCCTTCGGGGTCGATATTCTGCCGATCTACCAGCAACATGTGGTGGTCGAGCAGGCCTCGAACGACTTCCTTGTCAATCTGGCCATGTCAGTGACGATTGTGGTCGCCGTGCTGGGTATCTTCATGGGGTGGCGCGCGGCCATCGTCGTCGGCTCGACATTGCTGCTGACAGTGGTCGGCACGCTTCTGTTCATGTCGCTGTTTTCAATCGAGATGGAGCGGATTTCGCTGGGTGCACTGATCATCGCCATGGGGATGCTTGTAGACAATGCCATCGTCGTGGCCGAGGGGATGCAGATCGCGATGCTGCGCGGAAAAAATTCGCGCGATGCGGCGGAGGATGTGGCGGCAAAAACCCAGATCCCCCTTCTGGGGGCCACCGTGATCGGCATCATGGCCTTTGCCGGGATCGGGCTCAGCCCGGATGCGACGGGTGAGTTTCTGTTTTCTCTGTTTGCGGTGATCGGTATCTCATTGCTGCTCAGCTGGATACTTGCTATCACTGTGACGCCCTTGCTTGGCCACTATTTCTTCAAGCAAGGCAAGGAAGGTGAGATCGACGCTTACGGAGGCATCCTGTTCCGCACCTATGGTGCGATCCTGCGCTTTGCGCTGCGCTTCCGCTGGCTGGTTGTTGCCGGGCTCGTTGGAGTAACGGTGGTGTGTTACGCCGGGTTTGGGCTGATGAAACAGCAGTTCTTCCCCAATTCGAACACGCCTTTGTTCTTTGTGCATTACAAGCTGCCACAGGGCACACCGATTGCACGTACGGCGCAGGATATGGCGGTGTTCGAAGACTGGCTGGCCCAACGCGAAGATGTGGTTTCGGTCACGACATTCGTCGGTCAGGGGGCAACCCGGTTCATGCTGACCTATTCGGCGGAAAAACCGAACCCGAGCTATGGCCACATGATCATCCGCACGGAAAGCCTGGATGACATCCCGGCATTGCAGGCGGACCTGGAAGCGTTCGGGTCGGTCCAGTTCCCGGAAGGAGAGTTCGGAACCAAGCGTCTGGTCTTTGGCCCCGGTGGCGGCGATCCGATTCAGGCCCGGTTCTCGGGCAGCGATCCGGTGGTTCTGCGTCAGCTTGCTGACGAGGCCGTGCAGCGCATGGCGGCGGCGTCACCCAACGCGCTGCTCGTTCATCATGACTGGCGCGAACAGGAACTGGCGGTGCAACCGATCTATGCCACAGAACGGGCGCAGACCGCGGGTGTCACGCGCGAGGATATCGCGGCCACTCTACAATTCTCGACCGACGGCATCACCGGCGGCGTGTTCCGGGAACGGGATCGTCTGATCCCGATCATCCTGCGCCGTCCGGCTGATGGGGATTACTCGATTGTCGATCAGGTGGTCTATTCGGACCAGTCCGAGAAATTTGTCCCAATCGAACAGATGGTCGATGGATTCGAATACAAATCCCTGAATACTCTGGTTCACCGTCGCGATCGTGTTCTGACCATCACTGTTGGTGCGGACATCCCGCCTGACCTGACGGCGGCACAGGTTCACGCCGAAGTAAAGGACGCCATCGAAGCCATCGAGCTGCCTCCCGGGTATAAGATGGAGTGGGGTGGAGAGTTCGAGAACTCGCGCGATGCGCAGGAAAGTCTGGGTAAGCAATTGCCGCTGAGCCTGCTGATAATGGTGCTGATCTCGGTTCTGTTGTTCAACGCGATCCGTCAGCCGATCATCATCTGGCTGCTGGTTCCGATGTCGGTCAACGGCGTGGTGATTGGCCTGTTGGGAACAGGTTTGCCCTTCACCTTTACGGCCCTTCTGGGTCTGCTCAGCCTGTCGGGAATGTTGATCAAGAACGGTATCGTTCTGGTCGAAGAGATCGACCTTGTTCGCGCCACGGGTAAACCCCTGCGCGAGTCCATCGTCGAAGCCTCCGTCTCACGTTTGCGTCCTGTTATGCTGGCGGCCATCACGACCATTCTGGGTATGGCGCCTTTGCTGACGGACGCGTTCTTTGTCTCGATGGCGGTGACGATCATGGGCGGGCTGGCTTTTGCGACCGTCCTGACAATGGTTGCCGCGCCGGTGTTCTACCTGCTCTTCTTTGCGCGGGATGAAAAACGCGAGGCACAGGCAGTCTGAAAACGGTCTGTGACCGGGTCCGGGCTTGATCGGACGGACCCGGTTGGATCAGATCAATGGGACAAACGGCACATCACATGCAGCCAGAACTGTATGTAACGTGAGAACCAGAAATATGCGCATTGATCCACTTTCCTTGTGCCCGAATTAGATGCGCGCCCGTTGAGATCAGGTCAACGGGCGCGCATCTGTACGTTCATGAATGAGCCAATTGTGGCTCAGGCCAAGCAAGTTAACCCTGAAGGGATTTCACCTCGACATCCCCTTCAGCCTGCGCCTTGATTGCCAGAGCGGCAGCATGGCTTGCGGCCGCAGTGGTGTAATACGGGATCTTGTCATAGAGCGCGATGGACCGGATGGCCTTGCTGTCCTCTACCGCCTGTGCGCCTTCGGTGGTGTTCATCAGCAGTTGAACCTGACCGTCTTTCAGCATGTCGACCACGTCCGGGCGACCCTCATAGACCTTGTTGACCACATCGCATGGCACACCCTGTTCCGCCAGCCAGCTTTGCGTGCCGCGGGTGGCGACCAGCGTGAAGCCTTGTTCGACCAGAACCTGTGCGGCCTCAAGCATCGCCGCGCCCTTGTCGGCATCCTTGATCGAAATAAAGGCCCGGCCCGAGGTCGGCAGGACCATGCCCGCGCCCATCTGCGCCTTGAGGAAGGCGCGCGGGAAATCGCGGTCCCAGCCCATGACCTCGCCGGTCGAGCGCATTTCCGGACCCAGGATCGTGTCGACGCCCGGGAAACGGGCGAAGGGCAGAACCGCCTCTTTCACCGAGAACCACGGCATATCAGGGTCGGCCAGCGTCATCTGATCGGCGATCTTGGTATCGTCCACGGTCTTGTATGGCGGGCGCTGCGGGAAACTCGCCAGCTTTTCGCCTGCCATGACGCGCGCGGCGATGGACGCAATCGCACTGTCGGTGGCCTTTGCCACGAACGGCACGGTGCGCGAGGCGCGCGGGTTCACCTCGATCAGGTAGATCTCGTCATCCTTGATCGCGAACTGGACATTCATCAGGCCGACAACGTTCAGCGCCTTGGCCAGCTTGAACGTCTGATCCTTGATCTGCCCGATGATCTCTTTCGACAGTGAATAGGGCGGCAGCGAGCAGGCCGAGTCGCCCGAGTGAACGCCGGCTTCTTCGATATGCTGCATGATGCCCGCGACGTGTACATCGGTGCCATCGCACAGGGCATCGACATCCAGTTCCACGGCGCCAGACAGATAGCTGTCCAGCAGAACCGGGCTGTCGCCCGAGACCACCACGGCTTCGTTGATGTAGCGTCTCAACTGATCCATATCGCGCACGATTTCCATCGCACGGCCGCCCAGTACGTAAGAGGGGCGGATGACCAGTGGGAAGCCGATCTCTTCGGCAATCTCCAGCGCCTGTTCGTCGGTCGAGGCGATGCCATTTTTTGGCTGTTTCAGGCCCAGTTCATTGACCAGCGCCTGGAACCGCTCGCGGTCTTCGGCCAGGTCGATGGCATCCGGAGTGGTGCCCAGGATCGGAATACCTTCGGCTTCCAGTGCGTTGGCCAGTTTCAGGGGGGTTTGACCACCGTACTGAACGATCACACCGTGCAGTGTTCCGTTTTCCTGTTCCTTGGTCAGGATTTCCATGACGTGTTCGAAAGTCAGCGGTTCAAAATACAAACGATCCGAGGTGTCGTAGTCGGTCGACACGGTCTCGGGGTTGCAGTTGATCATGATGGTTTCATAGCCTGCTTCGGTCAGCGCAAAACAGGCGTGGCAGCAGCAATAGTCGAACTCGATGCCTTGACCGATCCGGTTTGGGCCACCGCCAAGGATGACGACTTTCTTACGGTCAGACGGACGCGCCTCGCATTCTACGTCACCCATCATGGGAGCTTCGTAGGTCGAGTACATATAGGGCGTCTGCGCCTCGAACTCGGCGGCGCAGGTGTCGATGCGTTTGAACACGGCTGTAACGCCCAGATTGCGGCGCGCCCGGCGGATGTTGTCTTCGTCGCGGCCCGTCAGGTTGCCCAGACGCGCATCGGTGAAGCCCAGCATTTTCAGCTTTCGGATGCCGTCCTCGGTGACGGGCAGACCGTCTTTACGGACCTGACGTTCTGCCTCGATAATCTCGCGGATGCGGGCCAGGAACCACGGGTCGAACTTGGTGACACCAAATATCTCGTCATCGGTCAGGCCATGACGCATCGCTTGCGCGATGGTGCGCAGACGGTCAGGCGTTTGCTGGCTGATCGCTTTGATCACGGCGGCCTTGTCGTCGGCTTCGTCCCACAGGCCCACGTTCAGGCCGGGGATTTCGATCTCATCAAAGCCGGTCAGGCCCGATTCCATCGACGCCAGAGCTTTCTGCATCGATTCGTGGATCGTGCGGCCGATGGACATCGCCTCACCCACCGACTTCATAGCGGTGGTCAGGTAGGGTTCCGAGCCGGGGAATTTCTCGAACGCGAATTTCGGAATCTTGGTGACAACATAATCGATGGTCGGCTCGAACGAGGCGGGCGTGACCTTGGTGATATCGTTGTCCAGCTCGTCCAGCGTGTAGCCAACGGCCAGCTTGGCTGCGATCTTGGCAATCGGGAAACCGGTCGCTTTCGAGGCTAATGCAGAAGACCGGGACACGCGCGGGTTCATCTCGATCACGACCATGCGGCCGTCTTCGGGGTTGATGGCCCATTGCACGTTCGAACCACCGGTTTCGACACCGATCTCGCGCAGAACGGCAATCGAGCCGTTGCGCATGATCTGGTATTCCTTGTCGGTCAGCGTCAGGGCAGGGGCCACGGTGATCGAGTCACCTGTGTGCACGCCCATCGGATCGACGTTTTCGATCGAGCAGACGATGATGGCGTTGTCGGCGGTGTCGCGCACCACTTCCATCTCGTATTCCTTCCAGCCCAGCAGGCTTTCATCGACAAGGATCTGGTTTACCGGCGAGGCATCCATGCCAGAGCGGCAGAAATGGATGTAATCCTCACGGTTGTAGGCCACGCCACCGCCAGTCCCGCCCAGCGTAAAGGCCGGACGGATGATGGCGGGCAGGCCGATTTCATCCAGCTCATCCAGCGCCATCTGCACACCGGCGTCCAGATCGGTGGTTCCGTCTTCGCGCCTGGGGGCGGTCACGATGGTCGCCTTGGGGTTTTCCAGACCCAGTCGATCCATCGCCTCGCGGAACAGCTTGCGGTCCTCGGCCATTTCGATGGCCTCGCGCTTGGCGCCGATCATCTCGACGCCGAATTTCTCCAGCACGCCCATCTCTTCCAGTGCCAGCGAGGTGTTCAGGCCGGTCTGCCCGCCCATGGTAGGCAACAGGGCGTCGGGGCGTTCTTTCTCGATGATCTTGGCGACAACCTCGGGCGTGATCGGCTCGATATAAGTGGCATCTGCCAGGCCGGGGTCGGTCATGATCGTCGCCGGGTTTGAGTTCACCAGAATAACCCGGTAGCCTTCTTCGCGCAGGGCCTTGCAGGCCTGAGCGCCGGAATAGTCGAATTCGCAGGCCTGACCGATAACAATGGGGCCCGCCCCAATGATCATGATCGACTGGATGTCGGTTCTTCTCGGCATGGCCTTGTTCCTTCGATTGTCCGCGAGTCAGGGCACCGCCCCAGCGCCCAAATTGTCCTGCGTTATAGGGACCGCGCAAAAAGGTGCAAGAGGTATCGGAAACAGGGGCGAAATTGCCGCTTTCCCCTCTTTCACTTGGCAGAGTATTCTCTATACGGCCCCTCACGGCAAATGAGGATGCAAGTGCGTATTCGTTTCGATCAGGGACCGGCCGGGCGAGGAACCCGGTTTCAGCGTCCGTCTCAGGTGATCCGCGCGGATGTGGCGGAGGACGTGCCCCAGGCTCTGGCGGCGCTGGATGAGGCGCGCGCAGACGGTGCCTGGCTGGCAGGGTATGCCAGTTACGAGCTGGGCTATGCGCTCGAGCCCCGGCTCAACGGTCTTTTGCCGGAAGAACGCCGTCTGCCTTTGGTGTGCTTTGGGGTTTACGATGCACCGGATCGGGTCGCCCTTCCGTCGCCTGCGGGTGACGTGGGCGCATTCCGGCCCCGCTGGGATGAAGCGCGTTACAGCAAGGCGTATCAGACCGTGCATGACGCCATCGGTGCTGGTGACATCTATCAGGCCAACCTGACCTTTCCGATTGATCTGACCGTCTCGGGCAACAGCGAAACGCTCTATGCCGCGCTGGCGGCGGGGCAGCCAGTGGGCCACGGAGCACTGGTGCAACAGGATGGGCTGCCTGATCTGCTCAGCCGCTCGCCGGAGTTGTTTTTCCGCACCGATGAGGGTGGACGGATCGAAACCCGACCGATGAAGGGCACGCAACCGCGCAGTGAAGACCCGGATGAGGACGCGCGCCGCCGGGCTTTTCTGACCACGGACGAAAAGAATCGGGCCGAGAATCTGATGATTGTTGACCTGCTGCGAAACGACATCAGCCGTGTCGCGCTGCCCGGATCCGTTCATGTGCCCGAGCTGTTCCGGGTGGAAACCTATGCCACCGTTCATCAGATGGTCTCGCTGGTCCGGGCGCAGCTGCACAAATGCGTGGGGTTGGGTGAAATTCTGACAGCACTGTTTCCCTGCGGGTCGATCACCGGAGCCCCCAAGATCCGCGCGATGGAAATTCTGGCGGAACTGGAGCCATGGGCGCGCGACATCTATTGCGGTACAATTGGCTGGGCCGCACCTGATGGCCGGTCCGAGTTCAACGTGGCCATCCGCACCTTGATGCTTGAAGATGATCACGCCACTCTGAACGTAGGCGGTGGCGTCGTTTGGGACAGCACCGCCCCATCAGAGTATGAGGAGGCGTTATGGAAAGCCCGCTTCGCCCGCCAGCTGAACCTGATTTCAGCCTGATCGAAACACTGGCCCTCCGGCCAGGTCAAGGCTTTGTAAGGCTGGACCGCCATCTTGCACGAATGGCCCGCACTGCGCGGGTGTTTGAGATTCCTTTCAATCCGGATGAAGCGACCGCCCGGCTGAAAAGCGCGGCTTGCGACACCCCGCTGCGTTGCCGCCTTACGCTGGATGTGTCGGGTTCGGTCGATCTGACAACCGGCGAACTGGTGGACAATCCCAGGATCTGGCGCGTCGCTCTGTCAAATCAGCGTCTGGCTTCGAATGACCTTTGGTTGCGTCACAAGACCACGCGCCGTGCGCTCTACGACTCTTCGCGCGCTGCACTGCCAGAGGGGGTGAATGAGCTGTTGTTTCTGAATGAACTGGATGAGCTGTGTGAAGGCACCATCACGAATTTGTTTTTGAAAATGCCTGATAGCCGGGTTCTGACACCCGCTCTGTCCAGCGGGCTTTTGCCGGGGATACTGCGGGAAGAACTGCTGGATAATGAAACGGTCACCGAAGCCGTTCTGACCTTGACCGACCTGAAAAACGCCCAAACTGTATACATGGGCAATTCATTGCGCGGACTGATCGAGGTGGAGCTTATAGACAGGTGACAAAAAACAGCACGATGGTCGGACCGCCGGTAGCATTGCGACGGCTGCGGCTGGAATTCGGCATCTTCTATATCGGCTTCCCGTTGCTGATCGCTGTTCTCTTTCCACCGAACTGGATGTTTCCGGCCCTGTTTGCACTGACCGGGCTAGGGATCGTTCTTCTGCACCGGACGCCCGGATTTCAATGGGCTGAGCTTCGTTATGGCTGGGCCAGCTGGACCCTGCGCGAGATTGCTCTGTTCTCTGCCATCGTGACCGTCTTTTGCGTAGGACTGATACAGATCACACGTCCGGATGCCGCGTTCTTCCTGCTTATGCACCGCCCCGAAATGCTGGCCCTCATCTGGGTCGGCTACCCACTTTTGTCAGCGCTGCCACAGGAGCTGCTGTTCCGCCCTTTGTTCTTTCGCCGCTATCACGCGATCCTGCCAGAAGGGCGCGCGGCCTATCTGCTGAACGCGGCCATATTCTCGTTCGCACACCTGATGTACTGGAGTTGGATCGTCGCCCTGATGACACTTGTCGGCGGGCTACTGTTCACCTGGGCCTACCGGCAGCGCGGGTCATTCTTCTATGCGGTACTGCTGCACGCGATTGCAGGCAATATCATCTTTGCGGTGGGGCTGGGTGTCTATTTCTACTCAGGCAATGTGCAAAGGCCGTTTTCAAAGGGCGACCCGCCTTGACTTTCCGGGTCTGACAGGGTGTATCGGCGCGACGAATTCTGCGCCCGAAGGGATATTCCATGCACGCCTACCGCAGCCACACCTGCGCCGCCTTGACCGCCGCCAATGTTGGAGAAACCGTTCGCCTGTCCGGTTGGGTGCATCGGGTTCGAGATCATGGGGGCGTGCTGTTCATCGACCTGCGCGACCATTTCGGCGTAACTCAGATCCTGTGCGACGGCGACAGTGCCGCCTTTGCCGAGTTGGAAAAGGTGCGGTCTGAATGGTGTATCCGCATCGACGGCACCGTCAAAGCCCGCGACACGGACCTGGTGAACCCGAAACTGCCCACCGGCGAGATTGAAGTTTATGTACGCGAGCTGGAAGTTCTGGGGGCCGCCGACGAATTGCCGCTGATGGTCTTCGGTGATCAGGAATACCCCGAGGAAACCCGCCTGCGCTATCGCTATCTGGACCTGCGCCGCGAGGCTATGCAGCAGAACATGACCCTGCGCTCGGACGTTGTCGCATCCATGCGTAAAAGGATGTGGGATCAGGGTTTCCGCGAATATCAGACGCCGATCATCACCGCGTCCTCACCGGAAGGCGCGCGCGACTTTTTGGTGCCTTCGCGTCTGCACCAGGGCAAGTTCTACGCGCTACCGCAGGCCCCGCAGCAATTCAAACAGCTGATCATGGTGTCGGGCTTTGACAAGTATTTCCAGATCGCGCCGTGTTTCCGTGATGAAGACCCGCGTGCTGATCGCTCGCCCACCGATTTCTACCAGCTTGACCTTGAGATGTCGTTTGTCGAGCAGCAGGATGTGTTCGACACGATCCAGCCCGTTCTAACCGGTGTGTTCGAAGAGTTCGGCGGGGGCCGCAAGGTTGATCAGGAATGGCCGCAGATTTCCTACAAGGATGCAGCGCTCTGGTACGGCACCGACAAGCCCGACCTGCGGAACCCTATCAAGATGCAGGTTGTATCTGAGCATTTCCGTGGTTCTGGCTTTGCGATATTCGCCAAATTGCTAGAGCAGGAAGGCACCGAAATCCGAGCCATCCCGGCCCCATCTGGTGGCAGCCGTAAGTTCTGTGACCGTATGAACGCCTTTGCCCAAAAAGAAGGTCTGCCGGGCATGGGCTATATCTTCTGGCGCGATCAGGGTGAAGGGATGGAGGCTGCGGGTCCGCTGGCCAAGAACATCGGCCCCGAGCGCACCGAGGCAATCCGTCAGCAATTAGGTCTGGGCGTAGGCGATGCAGCCTTCTTCCTGGGTGGCAAGCCGAAGGCCTTTGAAAAGGTCGCCGGTAAGGCACGTGACGTGATCGGTGAGGAATTGAACCTGACCGAAAAAGACCGCTTTGCCTTTGCGTGGATCGTGGACTTCCCGATTTACGAGCAGGATGAAGAAACCGGCGCGATCGACTTTGAACATAACCCGTTCTCGATGCCGCAGGGCGGCATGGATGCGTTGCAGGGCAACCCGCTGGATGTGCGCGGTTATCAGTATGATCTGGCGTGTAACGGGTACGAGCTGGTTTCAGGCGCGATCCGAAACCACAAGCCGGAAATCATGCTGAAGGCCTTTGAACTGGCTGGCTATGGCGAGGATGAAGTGAAATCCCGCTTTGGCGCGCTGTTCAACGCCTTCCACTACGGCGCACCGCCACACGGTGGTTGCGCGGCCGGTATCGACCGGATCGTGATGTTGCTGGCGGACGAGGCCAATATCCGCGAAGTCATGATGTTCCCGATGAACCAGCGCGCTGAAGATCTGATGATGGACGCACCTTCGGATCCGAGCTCGGATCAGTTGATGGAGCTGGGTCTTCGCATTATCCCTCAGGACTGATCAATGACCGTCCGCTAAAAAGCGGGCGGTATTTCCACGCAGGTTTCGCGTGTCAGTCCAGCGGGTTTTTCAGATTGTTCCGATTGACACGAATGGAACGCGCTGCATGCCGTGTCTGGCGGTAAAACCAAACGCACAAAAGGGTCGCAGTGATGAAATAGGCTGTGACCATTTCAAATTGCCTCTCGCTGTTCCAGACGGTTCTGTACCATCCCGGCAACCTGCGCTGCCTGCGCGGTGATCGGTGTCCCGTTTGCGCGTGACAGTGCCAGCTTTCGCGCGGCTTCCGCCAGGGGTCTGTCGTCTGCCTCGCGCGCGACTCCCTGTAGGAACTGTGCGGCGTAGTCCAATGTGCGATGATCGTTGGGACCTGCGAGCACATCGGCGATGTGGGCCATGTCGTCCTGATAGGCCAGAGGGTCCGGGTGGATGATTTCATCGCGTACCGCATGCAACCCGCAAGGCCGCCGATCTTCCGGCAGGCGTTCCAGAATGGATTTCTGAAAATAAGACATTGATTTTAGAGGCTTGGACAAAAATCCATCCGCTCCGGCCGCAAGAGCCACGTCTTCGCTGGCGTCATCGCCCGACAGGCCCATGATGACGCTGATACGGGGCGTGGCATCCGCCAATTCGGCGATCAGGTCGGCACCGGACCCGTCCGGCAGGCCCATATCGACCAGTATGACCGAAGGCCGATAGATCTGCAGATGCCTTCGGGCCGATTTCAGACAATCCGCGCGGCGAATACGTGCGCCGCTGTGCAGGCACATCAGGCGGATGGCATCGCAAGCGTACCGGCTGTCTTCGACAACCAGTATGGTCTGACCCAGCAAGGGTCGAGTCGCGGTAGGCGCGGCGGTGGTGGTGGCAAGTAGGCCCGAATCGTCCATGGCAGCTCTCCTATGCAGCAGATGCCTCACGCTAGGAACTTCTGGCTAACACGACGTTAACGCGCGATTTGGCGCACTTGTCCTTTGGCGGATCAGCCCCCATAACCCAACCAACGCAGGACAGCAGGAGTGAAACATGATTGGACGCCTGAACCACGTAGCCATCGCCGTACCCGATCTTGAGGCGGCGTCCGAGCAATACCGCAATGCGCTGGGCGCCAAGGTCGGCGCACCGCAGGATGAGCCGGATCACGGTGTCACGGTTGTGTTCATCGAGTTGCCAAACACCAAGATCGAACTTTTGTACCCACTGGGCGACGACAGCCCGATCAACGGATTTTTGGAAAAGAACCCGTCCGGCGGCATCCACCATGTATGTTATGAGGTCGAGGATATCATCGCTGCCCGCGATCATCTGAAAGCAACCGGCGCGCGTGTTCTGGGATCAGGTGAGCCCAAGATCGGTGCGCATGGAAAACCGGTTCTGTTTCTGCACCCTAAGGATTTCAACGGCTGCCTGGTCGAACTGGAGCAGGTGTAATCCCCCACCCTCGGAGGGCCTGAAATGACCATTACTGCCGCACTGGTGTTGTTCGCCGTCATCTGGTTCATGACGTTGTTGGTGGTGCTGCCCATTCGCATCAAAACCCAGGGCGATCTGGGTGACATCGTTCCCGGCACGCATGCGGGCGCGCCGGAAGTGCATCACATGAAAAGAAAGATGTGGATCACCACCGGTATCTCTGTGGTTCTGTGGGCGATCATCGCCGGGATCATCCTGTCGGGCGTGATCTCGGTGCGGGATTTCGACTGGCTGAATCAGCTGGAGCCAAGGTAATCCTCGTCAGGCCTATTGGCCGGACACGGCGTGATATATATGGGTGAACGTGGCGGCCCCGATGATCGGGATCACCAGGTTCACCAGCGGCACTGAAAGAGGAATGGCCATCAAGGTGCCCGCCACCCAGATCGTTGTCGAGTGTTTGGACCGCAGCTTGCGTGCCCCGTCGCGCCCGATTCTTCGCATCGCAACCAGGGTGAAGTATTCCCTCCCGAGCAAGAACCCGTTCATGGCCCAGAAGATGAAAGGCGCAAGCGGGGTGAAAATTGCGTACAGGATCAGCGCCAGCAGGTTTGCGACAATCAGAACTCCAAGAAAGCTGAGACCGTCCATAACCGCCTCTGAGACAGGGATGCGTCGTGCGGGCGGCAAAGCCGGAAAATGCTTGTCCTCAACCGCCTGTGCCACCTCGTCCAGAAAGATCGAGGTGATGGCCGATGCGACCGGCACCATCAGAAAAACAGGCAAAACAAGGACAAGGACGATACCGGAATAGTTCAGGACGTCGTTCAGCCACGGGACAGCACCCACAAATGGCAGAGAGATTTCACTGCCTGACAACCAGTTGATCAACCAGATCGCACCTGCACAGGCGAGAACCAGCAACAGAATGGTCAACCCCACACCGCGCAGCAAGACGGCCCGGAACTTGGGATCTCCGATCTGGCCAAGTGCGCTGAAAAAGGCGTTCAGGATAATCATTTCGTAACCCACTCTGTCAGCGCGGCCACATCGGGCCGCGGGCGTTCCGGCGGGGCCGTCCCCTCGGTGGCGATATGAATCAACCCGGCCACACGTTCGTTTTCAGCAAGTCCAAATGCGTCGACGCAGAATTCGCGATCATGTGTTTGCCAACCCGACAGCCAATTTGCGCCCCAGCCCGCAGCCAGCGCGGCGTTCAGCAGGGCCAGACAGACCGCGCCAGCGGAGTAGGTTTGTTCGATGGCCGGAATCTTCTCGGATGGTTTTTGAACCTCGATGATCGCAACTGCCAGATGCCCCATATCGAACTGGCTGCGGGCTTTGGTGATGTCTTCCGGGCTTTTGTTCAGCTTTTGTCCGCAGGTCTCGGTCAGGGCTGCCAGACGAGGCATGGCGCCCTTTTCGAGAACGATGAACCGCCACGGCTCCAGTTTGCCGTGATCGGGGCTGCGCGCTGCGGCCGTCAGCAGGGGCAGCAACTCTTCCCGGGTCGGGGCCGGTGCAACCAGTGTCTTGGCGGGCCGGGACCGGCGCGACTGTAAAAACTCCAGAGCGACGGGGTTTTTCAGGGACATATGTTAACTTCCTTTACATCACGACTCTGTATCTTGGTCGGCGTTCAGCCCGTTTCAAGGGCGCGCCGATCGATTGCGTGGATCAATTTCATTCCGATGTCCTTCATGCAAGACTATTGAAAGAAGGGGGAAACAATGACGAAATCCAAACTACGCGATTTGCCGGACCTCAGCGCGCTGGCGCGGGCAGAGGCTACGTTCGAACTGAAGGTGACGCCAAAGGCGGCCCGTGATCGCGTGATCGTTGAAGAAGATCAGATCAGGGTTTTCGTGACAGCCCCACCTGAAAACGGTAAAGCCAATAGCGCTGTGCAGTCACTACTTGCAAAATGCCTTGGTGTCGCGCCTTCAACCCTGACACTGAAACACGGGCAATCCGCACGGATCAAGGTGTTTGTCTATGACCCCTGAGGCCCGGTTTCGCGAATCTGATAAACGCCTTCGGGCAGGTCCAGCGCGGCCGCCAGATCCCGCACCTGCTCCGGTGACAAAGTGATCCTTTGTATTTGATCGGTACGGGGATCCAGTTGCTCCAGCGTGACGCATTCGGCGAAATTATTGATCACAACATCTTCCTGCAAAGGTCTTTCACCTTCGTCCACAAGCGTAATGACCGTCGAGTCGAATTCATGCTCAATCGAAAACATGAGACCAGAGTGCAGGCCGCCGAGGCGCAATGCAAGCCGTTCGTTGAGCCGGCGGTGTGGTTTCGCCGGTTCGCTCGTACTATGTTGAAATCACGGTCATTCGACCTCAAAGGATATGACATGCACAGATGGTTTGTTTTATTGCTGTCCCTGCTGCTTGCTGCGTGCGGAGAGGGGGCCTTGCGTGTCCAACCCGCCGAGGAATGGCTGGGGGATGAACCAGAGGCCGAACCCATGGTGCAAACCTTTCGCGAGGTCAGCCGGGCGGTCGGGGCCGAAGCCCGTAGCCAGTGCCTGAAACAGACGACTGGGCAGAATTGCGACTTCCGGATTCTTGTTGACCTGAACCCTCAGGCATCGGCCAATGCGTTTCAGACGCTGGACAACAAAAAGCAGCCGGTGATCATATTCACTCGCTCGATGATCGAATCCACCCAGAACGCGGATGAACTGGCGTTTGTCATGGGGCACGAAGCAGCCCACCACGTGTTGGGGCATATCGCCAGACAGAGTGAAATCGCCAGCGCCAGCGCGGCCGAGTTCGGGCGGGTGGCGCAGTTGCGTGGCGGGGATGCCGCTGCAATAGAGGAAGCGCAAAAGCTGGGTGCGCAGGTCGGTGTTCAGGCCTACGTGAAAGACTTTGAGCTGGAGGCAGACCAGTTGGGAACCATCATCACCTATAACGCGGGATACAATCCGTTGGTTGGGGCAAAATTCTTTGATCGGATCCCGGATCCCGGTGACAGATTTTTGGGAACCCACCCGCCAAATGCTCAACGCGTTCAGATCGTGCTGGAAACAGCAGAGCAACTGGGTCTGTCCCAATGACCGCGCTTACATGTCTGGGGGTTATCTTGACGGATCGCGGTTCGAAATACGCGGTGTCCGGGGCGCAGGTCACGACGCGGGCTGAAATCGACGCCGTTCTGGACGATTTGAAATCCGACAAGAGCTATGCCAAAGCCACCCATAACACCTGGGCTGCGGCTTTGCCGACCGGCGCGTTGAAAGCTGATGACGGGGAAAGCGGCGCGGGCATGGTGATCCTACGTATGATCGAACGCGCCGGGCTGAAAGATCATGTAATTATCGTGACGCGCTGGTACGGCGGCAAGAAACTGGGCGGGGATCGCTTTCGCCGTGTTCAGGATGCCACGCGGGCCTATCTGGATCACATCGGCGTCCAATCTTGACCTGAGTCAATGTTTGCCCTCGCGGATGCGCTACCCTTTGGACACAGCGTGAAAGCGAAAGGAAACAGCATGCCCACCCAAGAGACCCTGCGGCTGCATGCCGGATTGGTGGACGATATGGCCAGAATGCTGGACATTGATCTTGAGGAAGCCGCCATTGATGGCTCCGTTTCCGTGGACCAGATCTCTGACGCTGTTTTGCGCTGTACCGACTGCCCGAACCCGGATCACTGCAAGAGTTTGCTGAACAATCCCGGTTCTGCTCGGCGTACGCCCGAATACTGCCGAAATCAGGAATTGCTCGACAATCTCCTGCCTTAACGTACAGGTGTGCCATGACACGTCTGGGCGAAATCATGACCCATCTGCGTTTGGTGTTGCGCATGGGGAGAGCAACCGGAACCGATTTGGCAGCAGCCTATCGGAGCGGTCATCTGAAACAAGAAGAATGGGCGGAAATCGTGCAGCAGTGCCGCGGCTGTTCCTGGGCCAAGGACTGCCCGGAGTGGTTGGAACGGCGTGAGCAGGTCGAACAGGCCCCGTTTTCATGCCCGAATCGCAAGTGTTTTGCCGCCCTCAAAGCCAAGCAGAAGGAGCACGCTTGATGTCTCAGGTCGCGTTAGGGGAAATCGAAAAGCACTTCTGGCTTACACGCTCGGTTTCGCGCTGTATGGGCATTTCCATGACCGAAGTGATGGCCGACGGACGCCTTTCGCCGGAACAATACGCCGAGCTTGTCACGCGGTGCCGCGCTGCCGGATGTGACGTGCAATGCGAATACTGGCTGGCCCGGCAGCAGGGCCAGGCGGCCACGGCCCCGGATTTTTGCCCGAATGCCGAGACCTTGAATGGACTGAAAACCTGATCAAAGCCCGCTGTGCGTTCCGTCGCACAAAGGCGGTTTCGAGCTGTGTTTGCACCCGCAAAAGAAGACCTTTTTACTTTTATCCGCTGTATATTTCACGGGTTCAAATCCGGTGCCTTTATGCGATCCGTCGCAAAACGGCTGGCGGCCGGATTTTCCGCAGGCGCACCAGAAATAGGTTTTCCCTTCGACCACCTCTACCGGAAAAGGTGATTTCTGGGCAATGATGGGTGCGTCTGACATGTGGCTTCTCCGTCTTTTGCTGATCTCGCTGCAACATCTTAGGGCGCTGACGCCAAAAGGATAGTTGCGACGCTGCAATGATCACCACTGCGGCCTCGGATTGGCATGGATTCGCTGTGACTCACAAAGACGTGATCGAGTCAGTTGCCAGATTGTCGTTCAGCCCGTATTCTGAATCTGGCCCCGAAAAGCTGGGCAATATCAGAAAAGTAATAGAGGATTGACGGACATGAAACTGAAACTCGCTGCTGTTGGCGCATTTGCACTGATCCTGACTGCCTGCGCGCAGCAGGAAGAACCGACACCTGTTTACGTTCAGCCCAGCTATGACAAAGCCGGCACACCTAGCTGCCCGGGCGGTTATCAATTGGCCACAACCGAGGCTGGTCAGACGGTCTGCGACCCGATTACTCAATAAGCCATTCGCAGGCGGCCCGGATGCGGACCGCCTGCTCCAATCTGGGGATTGCAGCCGCCATTCGAGGCGGTTTTTTCTTGCCTGCGTTTGCGGCTATCGGGCAGGCTGCTTTTTGCAGTGCGCAAACACCGTTTAGTGCCTTTGGAAGCCGTAGGAATGCTTGAACTTGAATGATTTGAATTTGTGTCGCTTGACCGATCCATAGGGGATATGCGCGAGGACACGCCGTTTGGGGGCGGTGTATCGATAAACCGGGGTCGGCTTTTTGGTATGCACCTTGGGGTGCTTGGCATGTGACTTGGCTTTCGGGGCCACGAAATACCGGTTTTTCTTGTGACGGCCGTTTTTATGAAAACTCAGATGTTTGCCGCCGGCCACAATAAATCCGGCAGAGCCGACATGTGTGGGCTGGGCGTAACCGGGGGTGGCCAAGAAATGCGCGGCCATTAGGAAAATTACACCGTTCAGGCCAAGCTTGAAGATACGAGACATGAAAACCTCCGTGTTCGGCTTTCAGTCCAAGATCGGGTCTGACCGCGTGTTCTGCCAATTAACTCGCTTCACGCTTTGTCCATATGACGTGTGTCTGACGCATTGTCAGACCTTAGACGGGCTTACCCCACAAATCGTATTCTCCGGCCTCGTCCACTTCGACCGTGACGACGTCACCGGGGTTGAGGTTTTCGAATCCTTCATCGATGAACAGGTTGCCGTCGATCTCGGGCGCGTCTGCCTTGGTGCGGCAGGTGGCGGCCTCGTTGTCGATCTCGTCCACGATCACCTCAAGCGTCTGTCCGACCTTCGCCTGCAACTTGGCCTCCGAGATCGCCTGTGCCTTTTCCATGAAACGATCCCAGCGCTCTTGCTTGATTTCTGCCGGGACGTGATCGGGCAGGTCGTTCGAGCGCGCGCCTTCGACGTTTTCATATTGAAAGCAGCCGACGCGATCCAGCTGCGCCTCATCCATCCAATCCAGCAGCGTTTGGAACTCGGCTTCGGTTTCGCCGGGGTAACCGACGATGAAGGTTGACCGCAGGGTAATGTCGGGGCAGGTCGCGCGCCACGCGGCAATCTCGTCCAGCGTCTTGGCGGCCGCGGCCGGGCGGGCCATGCGTTTCAGAACGTCCGGGTGGGCGTGTTGAAAGGGAATGTCCAAATAGGGCAGCACGTTGCAACCCGCATCCGCCATCAGCGGAATCAGCTCGCGCACATGCGGGTAGGGGTAGACATAGTGCAGGCGCACCCAGGCATCCATCTGCCCTAGCTCCCGCGCCAGATCGGTGATGTGGCTGCGCACCTCGCGGTCTTTCCACGGGTTCACGTCGTATTTGCGATCCAGCCCATAGGCCGAGGTGTCCTGCGAAATCACCAACAGCTCGCGCACGCCATTGTCGACCAGCTTTTCGGCCTCGCGCAGGACAGCATGGGCCGGACGGCTTGCCAGTTTGCCGCGCATGTCAGGAATGATGCAGAACTTGCACTTGTGGTTACAGCCCTCAGAGATTTTCAGATAACTGTAATGGCGCGGGGTCAGTTGCACGCTGCTGGCGGGTAACAGGTCCACGAACGGATCAGGATCGGGTGGCACGGCGGCGTGCACCGCATCCAGAACCTGCTCGTATTGGTGCGGGCCGGTGACAGCCATGATGCGGGGGTGATGTTCGCGAATGTAATCCGGTTCTGCGCCCAGACAGCCGGTCACGATGACCTTGCCGTTTTCCACCAGCGCCTCTCCAATCGCGTCCAGCGATTCCGCCTTGGCGCTGTCAAGGAACCCGCAGGTGTTCACAATGACGGCATCGGCCCCGGCATAATCTGGCGAAATGCCGTACCCTTCGGCACGCAGCCGGGTCAGAATGCGTTCACTGTCGACCAACGCCTTTGGGCATCCCAAGGACACCATACCGATGGTCGGCTGGTTTGATTGGGGCGTCTCGGTGATCCGGGCAGCAGGCGCCAGGTCGGGGCGGAGGTTTGGCGGGTTCGTCGTCATGCGCGGCATATAGTGGGGAAAGCTTCCCCTTGCAAATGTGACGTGTGATTTGAATGATCACGGCAATGACAAGCCAAAAGGCGGAGAGCAGAATATGAAATGGCTGATGCGCATCCTGTTTATTGTTGTGGCCGTGGTCGCGCTGATTATCGGCGCGCTGTTGCTGATGCCGGGGGAGAAGCTTGCCGCGATTCTGGCCGAGCAGGTCAAGGCCCAGACCGGGCGGGATCTGACACTGACCGGCGATGTGCGCATATCCTTCTGGCCGGTGGTGGGGATGGAGACCGGGCCGGTGCGTTTCGGCAATGCAAGCTGGGCCGGACCGGAGCCGATGCTCAGCGCGGATAGCCTTGCCGTCGGGGTGGACGCTGCCGGGCTGTTGAACGGGGATCTGCGAATCAAACGTGTTTTTGCAGACAATCCCGTGTTGCGGTTGGAACGATCAGATGGGCGCGGCAATTGGGATTTGAGCGCCCCGACAACCGAGGCAACTGCGGCCACGACCGGGGGCTCCACGCCAGCTGAACCATCGGGGCAAGTCACTCTGGATCAGCTGGAGCTGACAAATGCACGGCTGATTTACGTGGAAAATGGCGTCACGCAGATGGATTTCTCGGACGTGACGCTATCTGCAAGCTGGCCCGAGGTCACGGTCGCGATGGTGATGAAGGCGGCCATGCCGGTGCCCGGAGGAGCGGTTCAGGTTGATCTGAAAATCCCGGATTTACCGGCTTTTGCGGCCGGGTCAGTGACTGATCTGGAACTGGCTTTGACGGCTCCGGGCGGCGAGATCGGATTTGAAGGACGCGTCAATCTTACGGGTGAAATGGATGGAACCATCAAGGTCGTGACGCGGGACACCGAAAGGTTGCTGGCCGCCTTCGGTCAGGCTGGCACGACTGTACCGCCTGGATTGGGCAAAGTCGCCGACATTTCCGCGCAGATGACATATACGCAGGATGGGCGGATTTCCATGCGGAACATGACTGCGCAATTGGATGACAACCGGTTTGTAGGTGAGGCGGATGTCACCATCTCGGACCCGCCACGGATCGTGGCTCGTCTGGATGCCGGTGATCTGGATCTGTCGCGGATTTCCGAAACGGGTTCTGCTCCAAGCAGCACGTCTCAGGCAAACGCTCCTGCAACTGAGGGGTGGTCGAAGGACCCTATCGACGCGTCCGCTCTGGCACTGGCGAACGGTAAGATTCGCCTGACGGCCAACTCGATCGCCGTGCCCGGAATGACGTTCGGAAAAAGCGACCTGACCCTGTCGCTGGACCGGTCGCGGGCCGTTCTTGAAATGCATCCGGCCACGCTGTTTTCGGGGCAACTGAAGGGTCAGGTGGTTGCCAACAATCGCAACGGCCTGTCTGTCGGCGGTACTGTGACCGCGACCGGGATCGACCTGAAACAAGCGCTGACCACAATGGCCGGTGTTGAGCGCCTGTCGGGAACCGCTGCCGGCGCGTTTGAGTTTCTGGGCGTTGGTCAGTCCGAGGATCAGATCATGCGGTCCCTCAGCGGCAAGGGAAACCTAGATGTTGGTCCCGGAGTGATTTCCGGGCTCGATCTGGACCGGTTGATGGGGCAGGGCACCGGATCAGGCGGAACCACTGTGTTCAACAGCACGACGGCCAGTTTCACCATCGATCAGGGCGTGTTGACGAACAACGATCTACTCATGTCACTGAAGAATTTTCGCGCAGATGGCACCGGTGCCGTGGATCTGGGGGGGCGCAATATCGACTACCTGTTCACGCCCGTGGCGTTGCGTGCCAATTCCGGGCAGGGGATATCGGTCCCCGTTCGCATCGTGGGTCCTTGGAGCGACCCGTCGATCAAGCCGGACCTGACCAAGGTGATCGAGGCGGCTGCGGATGTGAAGGTCAAGGAACTGGAAGACGACGCCAAACAGAAGGTTTTTGAAAAGGTCGGCAACGAATTGGACACGACGATCACCGATAGTGATCAGATCGAAGATGCAATCAAGGACAAGCTTGAAGAAGAGGCCAAGAAAGGTCTGCTCAAACTGTTTGGCGGGGATTGAACAACTAACGTGCTTGGGGCATTAGGATATGCCCCAAGCGGTTGTTTTCAGATGGTTTGGTCGTAATCGCCGACTCCGGGCTCGGTGCGGATGACGGCATCGATGTCCGCGAAGATGGCGCGCATCTCAGCCTCGCTTTCGCTGCTTTCACAGACAACGACCAGATTGGGGGTATTGGATGAAGCCCGCACCAGACCCCAGCTGCCGTTGTCCAGAATCACACGTGCGCCGTTTACCGTAACCACTTCTTTAATTGCGCGACCCGCGAATGTCTCACCGGCGTTGCCCTTCTCAACCAGTTTTTTGACCAGTCGCTGAAGCATATCGTATTTCTCGGTATCGGCTGCATAGGGCGACATCGTGGGTGTGGACCATGTCTTGGGCAAAGCCTTGCGCAGGTCCGACATGCTCTGATCCGGGTTGCGGTCCATCAGTTTGCAGATCTCGACTGCGACACGCATCCCGCAGTCGTACCCACGCCCGACCGGTTCGGCCAAAAAGTAGTGGCCTGACTTTTCGAACCCGGCCAGTGCGCCAATTTCCTTGACCCGACGCTTCATGTGGCTGTGGCCGGTCTTCCAGTAATCAGCTTTGACGCCCAGGGCCTGCAACTCGGGATCGCTGGCGAACAGACCGGTGGATTTCACATCCGCGACAAAGGTCGATCCGGGATACAGCTTGGCCAGATCACGCGCCATGATGACGCCGACCTTGTCGGCAAAGATCTCTTCACCCTCGTCATCGACAACACCACAACGATCACCGTCACCGTCAAACCCAAGCGCCATATCGGCACCGCTGGACTTCACCATGGCGGCCATGTCGTGCAGCATTTCCATGGCCTCAGGGTTCGGGTTGTAGTTGGGGAAGGTATAGTCAAGACGGTTATGGCTGGGCACAACCTCAACCCCGATCCGTTCGAAAATCTCGGGCGCAAAGGCCGATGCTGTGCCGTTGCCCGTTGCGCAGACCACTTTCAGCGGGCGGGATATTTTGAAATCGCCCACCAGGTCGTCGATATAGGCTTCTTTTATCCCCTCAACGAACTCGTATGATCCACCTTCGTGTGGCAGTCCCTCACCGTTCAGAACGATGTCACGCAGTTCCGACATCTCATCAGGGCCATGGGTCAGAGGGCGCTCAAAACCCATCTTTACACCGGTCCAGCCGTTGGGATTGTGGCTGGCAGTGACCATCGCCACGGCAGGCACGTCCAGATGAAACTGCGCGAAATAAGCCATGGGGCTGAGTGCAGGGCCAATGTCTTTCACACGGATACCGGCCTGCATCAGGCCCAGCATCAATGCGTTTTTTATCGCCAGCGAGTAATCGCGATAGTCGTTGCCAACGGCGATCACGGGCTCAATGCCGCGCCTGCGCATCTGCGTGCCAAGCCCCAATCCAAGCGCGGTCATGCCTGGCAGGTTGATCTCTTCGGGGTATTTCCAGCGGGCGTCGTATTCACGGAACCCGGTGGGCTTGATCATTGCGTCGCGCAGAAAGCTCCAGCTGTTGGGTGTCACCTCGGGAAGGGGTTTGGTCATAACAAGTCTCAATCGTTAAATTTGAATAGGGTTTGCTTTAGCCAGCGCATCAAATCGCATCAATGTGTCAACAAGTTGGGGCATCTGGTCGAGCGGGATCATATTTGGCCCGTCCGATGGGGCGGAATCCGGATCCTGATGGGTTTCAATGAACACAGCCCCAACACCCAGAGAAACGGCGGCGCGGGCCATCACTGGCGCAAATTCGCGCTGCCCGCCCGAAGACCCGCCTTTGCCGCCGGGTTGTTGCACGGAATGGGTGGCGTCCATCACGACCGGATACCCGGTTTTCGCCATTTGAGGCAGCGCGCGCATGTCGGCAACCAGCGTGTTGTAGCCAAATGAGGTGCCACGCTCGGTCAGCAGGATGTTCTCGTTTCCGGTGCTTTCAACTTTGTCGACGATATTGATCATTTCCCAAGGTGCAAGGAATTGCCCCTTTTTTACATTTACCGCTTTCCCGGTGTTGCCTGCCGCCAGCAGCATATCAGTCTGACGGCACAAGAAAGCGGGGATTTGCAGAACATCCACCGCTTCGGCGGCGATGGCACATTGTGCTTCGCTATGAACATCGGTCAGAACCGGGATGCCCATCGTCTTGCGGATGCCGTCAAGCACTTGCAGCCCCACATCAATTCCCATTCCGCGCTTGCCTGACAGAGAGGTCCGGTTTGCCTTGTCATAAGACGCCTTGAAAACGTATTGCGCCCCGGCGGCGTCACAGGCTTCTTTCATCTTGCCCGCAATCATTTGCGCGTGGTCTGCGGATTCAAGCTGACACGGGCCTGCAATGATGGTCAGCGGAAGGTCGTTGCCGACTGTCAGGTCGGAGATTTTTACATGTTTCATGAGTCTTATGAGGATACCTGTTCACGAAGGACCGACGCGGTAAGCGAGATCATGAGGTAGATACCAGCAAACAACAGAAATGCCAAAATCGTATTTTCGAACTTGCGCGGATAGCTGGGTTCCTGACTGGGAACCGGGTTTACCGAGACGGTCAGATAGCGCACCTGCCGGTTGGCTTCGGACCGGGTCGATTCCATTTGCTGCATTGCCGTTTGCAGCATCATGTCCCGCGCCGCCAGGTCCGCCTGCGCGATCTGGATGCGCACGCTCAACCGCGCCAGCGAGTTTTCGCCGTCCGAGGCATCCTGCATCTCGGCATTTAGGTCTTTCAGAACCTTCTCAAGACGGGCGATATCTGCTTTGACGCCATCAACCTTTGCTTTGTTCGGACGCAGGTTGTCCTGAAGCGCCGCGAGTTCAAGTTCTTTGTCCTGAACCAGAATTTCGATTTCGTTGATGCGGGCGCGCAGGCTGGCAATGACGTTTTCGGGGTCAAGAACCGCGCCCTGAAGCTGAAGCTCGATCAATTCTTCCTGAGCTTGTCTGCGCGCTTCCTGCGCCGCTTCGAAACTTTGCAGTGCGTCGCGCATCTGGTCTTCACGTTTTTTCCCGGACAAGGCGTTCACCCTGTCTTCTGCATAAGAGATCAGACGTTCGGCAAATTCGGTCGACGTCTGGGCATCGGGGGCAGCAACTTCCATCCGAATGACCCCTTCGGTCGGGTCATAGCCGATGGTGATCATGCGTTTGAACAGCTTGTAGGCGTCTTCAAGCGTGGCGTCCGGGGCCAGTCTCTGAATCGGGTCGATCCATTCCTGTTTGAAGACATCGGAAAACCCGGCATCCCGATCCAGCAACAGCAAAGCTTCTTTCGATTCCAGAAAGGACTGAACCGAGATCGAGTCCTGCGTGGTGGCGAATTGCGTGCCGGCAAGCAGACCGCCGATATTGCCGGGCCCGCCATCAGCTTGCAGGATCAGGAATTCGGAATCGCTCGCATACATCGGAGTGGCGATGCGGTAGAAATAGAACCCGACAATGAAGGTCGGCAGGAATACAAAGACTGCCAGGCGAGCAAATAGTCCAAACAATTTACGCCTGCGGCGACGGGCGATGTCTTTTTGGATTTGGCCGATTTCGAAATTGCGCCGTTCGGCCGGGCTGAGCTCGGGCCCGGGCAGGTTTGTTTTCTCGGCACCCATAGCCTGCGGCAGTTGAACGTTGATCTTGTCCTTGGGTTTGTCACCCCCGTTCGATGGTTTTGCGGCAGCAAGGTCAAGAAGATTGGTGCGCTGGAAAGGATCTACGCCCTTTTTGCGCAGCAACCGCACCGCGTCATAGTCGGATGTGGCAGCCAGATTGTGTTTTTGCGCCAAGCGTCTTGCGATACGCAATTGACGGCCCGTCAGGCCTTCGCGCTTGATGTCATCCAGCTGCGTCCCCGGCTGCGCCTCGCCTGCGGCGGCAGGGTCATGCGTCGCGTTGCGAATACGCGAAATTGCGTCCGACCTCGCCTCGGCCGAACTTTCAGTCTGGCGTTTGTGGCGCCAGTTATATTTTCTAACCTTGGGTTTCGTAGTCATACAGCTGCTTCGCCTCTTCCAAGGAGTCAAACATATACAATTGCCCGTCCAGAAGTACGGCCGCTTTCCGGGCGAATTTCTCTAACACGGACGGGCTGTGCGATACGATCACCAAAGTCGTTGTGCGCAACCTTTCCTTCAGGATCGACCCTGCCTTTTCGTTGAATTCGACATCTGTTGTCGCCGGCATCCCTTCGTCGATGAGGTACATGTCAAAGTCCAACGCCAGCATCAAAGAAAAGGTAAAACGCGCTCTCATCCCAGAGGAATACGTAGCGAGGGGCTGGTCGAAATATTCGCCCAAGCCGCAGAGCCATTTGCAATAGGCCTCGATATAGTCGGGGTCCATACCGTAGATTTTGGCGATGTAGCGTGCGTTCTCAAGCGCTGACAGTTTCCCCGACACGCCACCGGTGAACCCCATGGGAAAGGAAACGCGGCATTCGCGACGGATCACGCCTTCGTCGGGTTTTTCCAGACCTGCCATCATGTTGATCAACGTGGTTTTCCCGGTTCCGTTCGGGGCCAGAACACCCAGCGAGGTGCCCAGTTCGACCCGAAATGAGACCCGATCCAGAATCACCTTGCGGCGCGTTCCGGTCCAGAAGGATTTGCTGACGTTGTCGAACTCTAGCATTCGCGGTCTGCTGCTCGTTTTGGTCGTGTTGTCGCACTTGCGGGCGGCCAGAAAGGGTTTTTTACCGACCCATGTTGGCTACATTATGTCGAATTATGAAACAAATGATCAATGCGTCGCGGTAATGCGCATGATTGTCTGGTCAGTTGCAGCAAGAAATTCCATTCACTTGGTGCTGCGTCCGGTCGATACTATCTGTTTTACCGACCAACAACAGTCTGGATGGGCAGGGGCCTTTACGATCAGATGAACGCTTTACGTCAGGGGATCCGCGCCTGCCGCTTGTGTGCTGACAGGTTCGCGCAAACAGAAACCGCACACGAGCCGCGCCCGGTGGTCTGGTTCCGCACCGGAACGCCAATCCTTGTCGCCGGGCAGGCACCGGGCGCCCGTGTGCACGAGTCGGGGCGGCCCTTTACCGACCCGTCAGGCGACAGGCTGCGGCACTGGCTGGGGATTGATGAGACGGTTTTTTACGATCGCGACCGCGTTTCGATCGTACCGATGGCGTTCTGCTTTCCGGGATATGATGCGCGCAATGCTGATCTTCCTCCACCTGCGATTTGCCGCAAGACCTGGCATGACCGAGTGATGCAGGAACTGGGGCGTGTGCCGCTGACCGTGTTGGTCGGAGGTCATGCGCACAAGTTTCATCTTGGCGTGCGCGGGTCGGTGACTGACACCGTTCGCAACTGGCGGGACCATGCGCCGCGGGTCTTTGCCTTGCCTCACCCGTCCTGGCGCAATACGGCATGGTTGAAGAAAAACCCGTGGTTCGAGGCTGAATTGCTGCCTGTTTTGCGTGCACGGGTCCAAGAGGTGCTGAATGACTGACTCCACGGCGTTGGACACCGCGCATGCTGCGATGCAGGCGGATCCGCAAAATGATGCCGCCCGGCTGCGTTTCTTTGAACGGCTCGCGGACAGCGAGCTGTTCCTGATGCTGACCGAAGAAGCACGGGACGAGAATATCTCGCCCGAATTGTTCGATGTGGCTGACGGGCGCTTTGTTCTGGCCTTTGACCGTGAGGACCGGCTGGCGCAGTTTGCCGGGCAGCCCGTGCCTTATGTGGCGTTGTCGGGGCGTGCGCTGTCGGGGATGCTGTCGGGGCAGGGCATCGGGCTTGGTCTGAATCTGGAGACGGCGCCATCTTCCATGCTTGTTCCGGCAGAAGCTTTGGGTTGGCTGGCCGAGACATTGCAACACAGCCCGCAAGAGGTTGAGGAAGAACTTTCCGAGTTTTTGCCCCCTGCCGGCCTGCCGCAGAACCTGCTGACCGCGTTGGATGCGAAACTGGCTACGACAGGCGGACTTGCCAGCGCGGCTTATCTGGTCGCCACCAAGTCCAAATCGGGCGCGCAGAGCCATCTGTTGGGATTTGTCGATGCGATCGAGGGGGCCGAGCCCGCTTTGGCCAAGGCCGCGTCCGAGGCGCTGACCTTTTCCGGGATCGAGGCAGGCGCGATGGATGTTGGTTTTTTCACCGCAAGCGAGGCCGCCGCTGCGCTGTTGGCCAAGGTGGGGCTTCGGTTTGATCTGCCTCAGTCTCAAATTGCCGAAACGGTCCGTGAAACCCCCGGCAGCAACCCGGACAACCCACCCATTCTGAAATAATCATCCAAACGCAAACACAGGGCGCAAGCTGCACCGCGTGTTGTTGCATTGGGGCTTGTTTATTCCGCGGCTGCTTCCAATTTGTCCTGCGTGCGGGTTTCGAAGTCGCTGGCGTCGTGGCGTTCGTGAAGCTGGGTGTGCGGTTCGCCAAAGGCGCGGTTGACCATGCGGCCACGCTGAACCGCAGGGCGCGCGTCGATCGCCTTGGCCCATCGCATGACGTTCTTGTAGGAATCCACGTCCAAGAACTCTGCCGCGCTATAAAGGCGGCCCAGAACCAACTGACCATACCATGGCCAAATCGCCATGTCGGCGATCGAATAGTTTTCACCCGCGATGAAGGTCTTATCCGCCAGTTCACGATCCAGAACATCCAGTTGGCGCTTGGTCTCCATGGCGAAACGGTTGATCGGGTATTCCCATTTCTCTGGTGCGTAGGCGTAGAAATGCCCGAAGCCACCGCCCAGGTAAGGCGCGCTGCCCATCTGCCAGAAAACCCAGTTCATCACCTCGGTCCGCTCCGGGCCAGAGGCGGGCAGGAACGCGCCGAATTTCTCAGCCAAATGGAACAGTATCGAGGCGCTTTCAAAAACACGGACAGGTTTGTCACCCGACCGATCCCAAAGCGCGGGGATTTTCGAGTTCGGGTTGGCCTCGACAAAGTCCGAGCTGAATTGATCGCCTTCTCCGATGTTGATCAGCCAGGCATTGTATTCGGCACCTTCATGACCAAGTGCCAACAGCTCTTCCAGCATTACCGTGACTTTCACGCCATTGGGCGTGGCGAGCGAGTACAACTGAAGGGGATGCTGTCCGACCGGCAGGTCCTTGTCATGGGTGGCACCGGCAATTGGCCGGTTGATGTTGGCGAATTGTCCGCCACTTTTACTGTCCCAGGTCCAGACTGCTGGTGGGGTGTACGAGGATTGGTCGCTCATCTCTTGCCTTTCTTGCCTATATCAGGACTGCCTTACAGCTAATATTGCAAACCGCCGAGTCCAACCCGGTGCGACCGGCTTATTCTGTAACATTCCGCAGCCAAACTCTCACGTTTTCTCGTGCCAGGTCACAGCGGCGTTAGGGGGACTACGCACCGCACGGGAATCGCATATTGTCCTGACAGACCTGCCAGCACGGCATCACGGACATAGTTGACCCGAAAAGGATGGACCACATGAAACGCTTTGCATTGACCCTCGCTGCGGCCATAGTTCTGGCGGTTCCGGCTTTTGCCGGACCTCAATATGTTGACGGCACAGGTTTTGCTGTCTCGGGATATGACGTCGTTGCCTATCGCAGCCTGGATCAGGGGCCGGTTGGCCAGCCGCAGCACGAAGGTGTGCGCGGAAAAGCCGACATCACCGCAGAGTACAACGGTGCGACCTGGGCTTTTGCGACCGAGGAAAACCGCGCCAAGTTCCTGGAAAACCCTGCATATTATGCGCCGCAATATGATGGACACTGCGCTTACGGCGTGTCGCGCGGCGGCAAGGTTCCGGCAAACCCGAACCTGTGGCGGATCGTGGATGACAAGCTGTATCTCAACATCACCGACGTGGTTGTGGGATTTTTTGAGGAAGACATTCCGGGCAATATCAATCTTGCCGAAGGAAATTGGCCCGGTATCGAACCGAGCGACGCCTCAACCAACGTGATCCCGAAATTCACCTCCGAAGGCCCGGTTTCAAACTGATCCGGCGACACAGTATCAGTGCCCGGCTGGTTCAGCCGGGCTCAGGCCCTTACCCCGCAAGCCAGAATTGATCCCGAATATCCTGATCAGCATCAAATCTGATCCGCACACTCTTGGCCCCTGGAAACTTGCGTTCGCGGATTGTATCGGGGATAATGATTTCCCCCGCACCGGTATCTTTGGACTGAAAGCTCAGAATTTCAGCCTCGGTGTGGCGTGTGCTGCTCAGGACAGTCGTTGGCAAGGCGACGCGATTTGCCCCATGATGCACGGGCGTGGTTACAAAATAGGTCAAATGCCGCCCGTAACACCCGACCGCATCAGGAACGTGGTCCGAGACATTTGCATCAGGCATTTCCTCGACATCCCTCTCATTGTGCATATGCGGCAGCACCTGGTGGGGGTTCAGCATCGCCTTGCAGGCGGCGATGTCTTCCTGTGGAAGTTCGATGATGCGTTTTTTCAAACGGGGTCGACGCGGCTGCGGAGAACCGAAACTGGCACCAGCTTTTGTTGCCAACCCTTCCTTGCGCAGAAAATCATAGGCCGCTTTGGCGCGCGAGAACCTGGAACTGTCACCGTCCTTGTGATCAGGATGCGAATGAAAGGCGATCTGCCGCCAGGCCTCTCTGATTTCACTGGAATTGGCGCAGGGGGTTAAACCCAGATCTGCCAGCGCGTTCGTGCGTGCCCGCACTTTATCGACAGGTTCCATACTCAAAACACTCTTTACAAACTACACTCATCCAGTGTCGCCAGGGTCGTGGTTTTGTCAAATTTTGAGGCTGATTTGCAGGTCTTGCGACGACAATCACGATGCGGAGATTCAATTGTTCCGTAAAGGCGGCGTTCAGCGCGCGCGATTGTGAAACAGTTCACACATTCCGAGACGTCAAAACGCCCGGGGCAAACGTAACCCGAGCGAATCTTTGGGGTTTTTGGGTCTTAGGCGACGTTTTCCAGTTCGACCCGTGGTGAAATGCCCAGCGCAAAGCAGACATCGCGTGTCAGTTCGGGGCGGTTCAGGGTATAGAAATGCAGCTTGTCCACGCCGCCTTCGATCAGGTCCGAACACAGTTCAGTGCAGATTGCCGTGGCCAGCAGATCCTCGCGCTCGTCGCGCACCGCTTTTTCAAAGGCCTGTTCGACCCACTCCGGAATATGCGTGCCACAGCGTTTTGCAAAATTGCGGGCACCCGACCAGTTCTCGATCGGCAGGATGCCCGGCACGATCGGTTTGTCGATACCGGCCTTGGCGCAGGCGTCGCGGAACCGGAAAAAGGTCTCGGCTTCGAAGAAGAACTGCGTCAGCGCTTCGTCTGCGCCAGCGTCCAGTTTGGCTTTCAACCAGTCCACATCCGCAGCCATGTCTGCGGCTTCGGGGTGGGTGTCAGGATAGGCCCCGACACGGATGCTGAACATTTCGGTTTCGGCCAGTGCTTCGATCAGCTCAACCGAACTGGAAAACCCGTCCGGGTGCGGCACAAACCTGTCCTGACCCTTTGGTGGATCGCCGCGCAGGGCTACGATGTCTTGCACCCCAGCGCGTGCGAAGGCGTTTGCGATCTCCAGGGTTTCCTGCCGCGAAGCATCGATGCAGGTCAGATGAGCGGCCACGTTCAGGCCCGATGACTTGTGCAGGGTTGAAACCGCGTCACGTGTCAGTTCACGCGTTGTGCCGCCAGCGCCGTAGGTGACGGAAACGAAGCGGGGATCCAAGGGGGCCAATGTCTGAACCGTATCCCAAAGGCGGAAAGAGGCTTCCAGAGTTTTGGGGGGAAAGAACTCGAAGGAAATTTCAGGATTGGACATTGTGGCCTCACTGGATCAACTGAGCCCCTTGTGCCATGACGGGCAATGTGAAACAAACTCATATTGCTCATCAATAACATGAATGCTGTTTGAAATGCATATTGAATTCCGGCACCTGCGTACGATAAAGGCAATCCACGAATGCGGCGGGCTGGCCCGTGCTGCGGATCAGCTGAATATCACCCAGTCCGCATTAAGTCATCAAATCAAAGGGTTGGAAGATCAGGCGGGAGTTGAACTGTTTCTGCGTCGCTCAAAGCCAATGAAACTGTCAGCCGCAGGATTCCGCCTGTTGCGACTGGCCGAACAAATCCTTCCTCAGGTCGAGGCCGCGCAGAGTGAGTTTTCATCGCTGCGGGACGGGCGCACGGGGCGGATGCATATTGCCATCGAATGCCATGCCTGTTTCGAATGGTTGTTTCCTGTTCTTGAGGCCTTCAGGAAGTCTTGGAGCGATGTGGATGTCGATATTCGTCCTGGCCTGGCTTTCGACGCCCTGCCAGCCTTGCAGAAGGAAGAGGTCGATCTGGTGGTCTCATCCGATCCCGAAGACTTGCCGGGTGTCGAGTTTGTGGAGCTTTTTGATTACAACGCAGTCTTTGTAGCGGCTTCGACCCATCCGTTGGCCAAAAAAGACTATGTCGAGGCCGAGGACTTTCGGGGTCAGACTCTGATCACCTATCCGGTCGAACGCACGCGTCTGGATGTGTTCAGCCAGTTGCTGATCCCTGCACGGATTGAACCGGCAACGATCCGGCAGGTTGAACTGACCGCCGTCATTTTGCTTCTGGTGGCGTCAAATCGCGGGATTTCGGTTCTGCCGGATTGGGTCGTGCGCGAGGTCAAATACAATTCGGACTACGTCACCCGACCGCTGACGAAAGAGGGCATTACACGGCGTCTCTACGCAGCTGTCCGGTCGGAAGATCTGGAGAAACCCTTTGTGCAGGAACTGGTGAAACTGGCCCGGGAAGAGGCGCGCAAGCTGCAATCCCAGTAACGGCGTTTCCTGCGGGTCTGTTATGCGCATCATTCCTCTTGGCAATGGCGCATTGCGGCAGTATACGCGCGGTTTGACCGGACAGGAGCCTTTTGACAATGGTTGGCAGTGCAAATCTCAACATCATGATCAAGGCCGCGCGCAAGGCGGGGCGTTCTTTGGTCAAGGATTTCCGTGAAGTCGAGAATCTGCAGGTGTCGATGAAAGGTGCCGGTGATTTTGTCTCGAAGGCAGATATCGCCGCTGAAGCCATCCTGAAAGAAGAGTTGTTGGGCGCACGACCGACCTATGGCTGGCTGGCCGAAGAGGGCGGTGCCCTTGACGGCGAAGACCCAACCCGCCGCTGGATCGTCGATCCGCTGGACGGCACCACCAATTTCCTGCACGGCCTGCCGCATTGGGCGATTTCCATAGCTCTGGAACACAAGGGCAAGATCGTTGCCGGCGTGGTCTATGACGCCGCCAAGGACGAGATGTTCTTTGCTGAAAAAGGTGAGGGAGCCTGGATGAACGACACTCGTATGCGCGTGTCGAGCCGTCACCGTATGATTGAATCGGTCTTCGCGACCGGTCTGCCCTTTGGTGGTCGTTCGGATCTGCCAGCAACCCTGCAGGATCTGGCGCGCCTGATGCCCGCCTGCGCCGGTGTCCGTCGTTGGGGTGCTGCCGCGCTCGACATGGCATATGTGGCTGCCGGCCGGTATGAGGGCTTTTGGGAACGCCGCCTGAATGCGTGGGATCTGGCTGCCGGTGTCATCATCATCAAAGAAGCTGGTGGTTTCGTGCAGGCGTTGAACCCTGAAGGCAATGTGCTGGAAGATGGTGAGGTGATCTGTTCGAACGAACCGATCTTCGATCAGTTCGCCAAGGTGATCCGGGGCTAGACGCCCTTTGGACCGGCCTTAACGACGCGGAACGCGCGGAATGCGGGATTGGGACAGCTTGTACTTCGCCTCCGGGTGGGGCGGATGTCCATGGGTGCGATCCCAGAACTGAATTCCGCCGCGTCTCAGCCACAGCGGTACGCACAGGATCAGGCCAACGGCAAACCCCCCGGTATGGGCCCAATAGGCGATGCCGCCTTCGTCCGGGTTGCTGGTGACGCTGCCAAAGAACTGTATCGCCAGCCAGACGCCCAGCATGATGAAGGCGGGAATGGTAAAGATCCGGAAATAAACGACCAGGATCAGCAGGACATCCACCCGTGCTTTCGGGAACAGCAGCAGATACCCGCCCATAATGCCAGCAATCGCGCCCGAGGCCCCAACTGTGGGGACCTGAGAGTCCGGCCCGGTGATGATGTGAATCAGGCCCGCGCCAATCCCGGCTGCCAGATAGAACAGCAGGAATGGCAGATGGCCCATCTCGTCTTCCAGATTGTCACCGAAGATCCACAGAAACAGCATGTTTCCGGCAAGGTGCATCCACCCCCCGTGCAGGAACATGGATGTCACGAGGGTTTCCAGCCCGAACCCGTCGCTGACCCGCGCCGGGATTATGGCATAGTCGAAAAACAGCCTGCTGATCCGCGGCCCATCATCCATGATTCCGACATAGCTGAGGAAGATCAGTATATTGGCCGCCAGCAAGGCATAGACAACATAAGGCGTACGCCCCGAAGGGTTGTGGTCACGGATCGGAAACATGGTGTGACGCTGGGCTTTTGTGTGACCAGCGTCAAGACAAGCTTATGCCGCACCTCCCAACAATGCAGCGTTTCCGCCCGCTGCGGTCGTGTCGACGCAGACATGGCGTTCACCCAGAACACGCGCGCGGTCGGGCTTACCGGGGATAAGCGGCAAAATCGGGCCGTCGCGGCGCGCCAGATGCTGTTCGATCTGCCGCGCTGTTTCGTCATCTCCCCACCACAACACGCCCGAAATGCCGGTCAGGTTTTCCAACCTGTGCAGGTCAAACATCCCGGTCGCCTGAATGGCGGTGCCACCCAGCGCACATACAGCATCGGCCTGCGCGCGCGCTGCGGCTTCTCCGGGCCCCATGCACAGAAGGGGCGGGCGGGGATACTCGCTCAGGCGGTTCGATTCACCGGTCGGGCCGGGCAGGGATCGGGTTTTGACCGGCGCAGGTTGACCTTGCGCAGCAGGCAGATCAGCCACGGCGTCCCAGGTATCCGCCGTGCTTTGACGGTCGGGCGCACAGAACCGGATCATGTAGTTCGGCCCGCCCGCCTTGGGGCCGGTGCCTGACAATCCTTCGCCGCCGAAGGGCTGCGAGCCGACGATGGCGCCGATCTGGTTGCGGTTCACATAGATGTTGCCCGCATGGATCGCCTCGGTCACATGCTGCACGCGGTCGTCGATGCGGGTGTGCAGGCCGAAGGTCAGGCCGTATCCGGTGGCGTTGATATCGGCGATGATCTTGTCGATCTCTTGCGACTTGAACCGGGCGACGTGCAGCACCGGGCCGAACACCTCGCGTTCCAGCGCGGCGATGCCGGGGATCTCGATCAGTGTCGGTGCAACAAAGATGCCTTCGGGCGGCAACGGAAGCTCCTTCAGCACCCGCCCTTCGTGGCGCGCCCTGGTCACATGTTCGGCGATGCCCTGTCGGGCTTGCGCGTCGATGACCGGGCCGCAATCCGTCGAGATTAGCCACGGATCTGCAACACTCAGCGCATCTATCGCCCCTTTGAGCATGGTCAGAACGTCGTCGGCGATATCCTCCTGCAGATACAGACACCGCAGCGCGGAACAGCGCTGGCCCGCCGACTGAAATGCGCTTTCGATGATCGATTGCACGGCCTGTTCGGGAAGGGCGGTGCTGTCGACGATCATGGCGTTCAGACCACCGGTTTCTGCAATCAGAGGCGTACCGGGACGCATGGATCCGGCCATCGCCGCACGGATTTTCAGCGCGGTGGCGGTAGACCCGGTGAAGGCCACACCCGAGACACGCGGATCCGATGTCAGCGCCGCGCCCACGGCAGGTCCGCCGGGCAACAGTTGCAGCACTTCGCGTGGCACCCCTGCCTCATGCATGAGTTGAATCGCACGATGCGCGATCAGGGGCGTCTGGGGCGCTGGCTTGGCTAGAACTGCGTTTCCGGTGGCCAGCGCGGCGGAGATCTGTCCTGAGAAAATTGCCAGCGGGAAGTTCCACGGGCTGATACAGGTGAAAATTCCCGCGGGATCGGCGTCGGGGATGTTGGCTGCATAGTAACGCAGAAAATCCACCGCCTCGCGCAGTTCCGCCACCGCATCAGGCAGCGACTTCCCGGCCTCACGCGCTAGCAGCGCAAACAACTCGCCATAATGCGCTTCATAAAGATTGGCTGCGGCATTGAGGACACGGGCGCGTTCGGCAGCAGGGGCGTCCCAGGGGTCGGCCGAAGCCAATGCCATCTCCAAGTCCGCTGCACTTGCCGCGGCCACCGCGCCGGGCTTGTCCTGAGGCCGTGCCGGATTGATCACCGGCTCATCCGCTGCGGGTTTGGCCGCGTCGGCCAGCAATGGTTGCGCATACCAGTGATGAGAGCGGAACTGATCCCGTGCCGCATCAATCTGATCCAGGGTTGGTGTGTGATGCAGGTCAAAACCCTTGGAATTCGGCCTTTCAGGCTGGAACAATTCCGGTCCGGTCGGCAGTGCTGGCGGAGGGGTCCGGACCGCAACAAACGGATCGGCGGCGACTTGTTCCGGTGGCACATCCTCGTCCACAATCTGGTTGACGAAGGATGAGTTTGCACCGTTCTCCAGCAAGCGTCGAACCAGATAAGCCAGCAAGTCGCGATGTGCCCCGACCGGCGCATAAATGCGGCAACGGGAGGTCTGCTTGTTCATTACGATCTGATGCAGGGTCTCGCCCATGCCGTGCAGGCGCTGGAATTCGAACGGTTGATCTTCGGCCATGTGAAGGATGGCGCTGACCGTGTGGGCGTTGTGCGTGGCAAATTGCGGGTAGATCCGGTCGGTCATGCCCAGCAGTTTGCGCGCATTGGCGATATAAGAGACGTCGGTCGCGGCCTTGTGCGTGAAGACCGGAAAGCCATCCACCCCTTCGACCTGCGCGCGTTTGATCTCAGTATCCCAATAGGCTCCTTTGACCAATCGCACCATAATATGGCGATCGTGACGTTCGGCCATGCCATACAGCGTATCCAGTACCAGACCTGCACGCGGGCCATAGGCCTGAACCACGATGCCAAACCCGTGCCAGCCGGCAAGGGCTGGGTCGGACATCACCGCCTCTATCACCTGCAACGACAGCGACAAACGATCCGCCTCTTCTGCATCGACGTTCAGGCCCATTCCGGCCGCCTTGGCCAGCAAAGCCAGCGCCCGCAGTCGCGGCACCAGTTCGTCCATCACACGCTGTTCCTGTGCCAGCTCATAACGGGGATGAAGGGCGGACAGTTTTACCGAAATGCCGGGGTTGGCGCGGATATCGTCGTGGATGCATGCCTCGGCAATGGCCGAGATGGCGCGGGAATAGGACAGGTGATAGCGCGCCGCGTCTGCTTCGGTCCGGGCCGCTTCGCCTAGCATGTCGTAGGAATAGGTATAGCCCTTGGCCTCCATCCCCGCGGCGCGCTTCATGGCGGACTGGATGGTCTCGCCCAGAACGAACTGCCGGCCCATTTCCTTCATCGCGCGCCCGACGGCGGTGCGGATCACCGGCTCGCCCAGCCGCTTGATGGCGCCGCGCAGGGCGCTGACCGTGGAGGCCTTGCCCTCGTCCAGCACCTTGCCGGTCAGCATCAGCGCCCAGGTCGAGGCATTGACCAGCGACGAGGAAGAGTGGCCCAGGTGCTTGCCCCAATTGGATGGCGCGATCTTGTCTTCGATCAGCGCATCAATTGTGTCGGCATCCGGCACGCGCAACAACGCTTCAGCCAGACACATAAGGGCGATACCTTCGTCGGTGGACAGGCCATATTCGGCCAGAAATACCTCCATCAACCCCGGAGAAGTACTGGACCGGATGTCGCGTACAAGCTGCGCAGCGGCGGTGCTGATGGCGCTGCGATCCGTGTCTGTCAGGTTTGCCTGCGAGATCAGGGTATCAAGAACCGCCGACTGATCGGCGTAGGTTGAGCTATCGATGAGTGTGCGCAGGCTGTGTGACATATGTCCTCCGGTCTTTGTGATAATATAATGCGGAAAATTCAGGACAACGGACCGATTATTGGCTATTGGAAGGTCAGTGTTCTGAAAATTTGGCAAAAGACAGCGCAAATGAGCTTTCCAGATCTGGATCGGTTCGACCGGTCGATTCTAAGAATTCTGGCCGAGGATGGTCGTATCTCGGTGGCCGACCTTGCGCGCGAGATCGGGCTTTCGAAATCTCCGACTCAAGCGCGGCTCAAGCGGCTTGAGGCAAGCGGGGTAATCCAGGGATATCGGGCGATGCTGGATCCGATCCGACTGGGCCTGGATCATGTTGCGTTTGTCGAGGTGCGTTTGACCGATACCCGCGAAAAGGCTCTGGCCGAGTTCAACGCAGCCGTCCGCAAAACCGCTGAGGTCGAGCAGGCACATATGATCGCGTCCAATTTTGACTACCTTTTGAAAATACGCACCGCAACGATGTCCGAGTATCGCCGTGTTCTGGCCGAGAAGATTTCATCTCTGCCGCATGTCGCCAATACGTCAACTTTTGTTGCGATGGAGGCCGTGAAGGAAACCGGTATGCTGGGTGGTTTTGAACATCAGCCTTGACCCGACGGAAGTATGGCCCACTTTTGTTTCGTGATGCGAACGCTTGCTGCAACCTTTTTTCTGATCGCTTGTTCATGCTCGGCCATCGCCGAGACATGCCCCACTGCTCCGGATCATATTGAAGGGGTGAATGCGCTGATCAAGCAGGTCCAAAAGGCGCAATCGCAAAGCGACGCCCGGGTCATCTCGAACCAAATGTGGGAACTCTGGACAGACGCGCCGGATGCTCGGTCGCAGACACTGCTGGACCGGGGAATGGCGCGACGAGAGGCGTGGGACTTGTCGGGCGCATTGGATGACTTCAACCAGCTCGTCGAATATTGCCCGAATTACGCCGAAGGTTACAATCAGCGGGCTTTTGTAAACTACCTGAGGCAGGATTTTGACGCGGCGCTGCGCGACCTGAATGTCACGATCGAAATGTCGCCAAACCATATCGGCGCACTCAGCGGACGCGCATTGTCTTTACTGGGTTTGAAACGTCTTGAAGACGCGCGCACAGCACTGTCCGCAGCGCTTGAACTCAATCCCTGGCTGTCAGAGCGGGCGTTGTTGGAACCCGGTGGCCTTCTGGAAGCGCCCGGAGAGGATATCTGACGTCAATCCCTTGATGTCGACCCAACTGGCCGACCAGCTCCAAAACAATGTCTCGGGTAGCAGAACCATTCCATCAGCGTCGCAACCTGAAGAACAAGTGAGTGGCTATTCGATTAGCGCGACAGTATCCGGCGCTTTTCGGCCATGGCTTCGCGTCGCCGCTGTTCAATCCCGAGTTTGAAGGACTCTTCGACAAAGTCGATGTGATCCGTAGCCGCTTTTTCGGCCCGCTCCTCATCACCTTCGATTACTGCGCGGCCGAGTTCGAGATGTTGCTGCAACAGCTTTTCGCCGGTCCCATCGATCGTGCGCAGGAAGTCGCGATTGTAGAAAACGCCCTTGCGGGTGAGTTCGTAGATCGACGCCATCATGTGGATCAGGGTCGCGTTCTGGCTGGCATCAACAATCGCTGAATGCAGGGCAAAGTCTGCTTCTTGCGAAGCCTTGGCATCCTGCTCCTGCCATGCCCGTTCGTTTTCGTGGAGGATTTCTGAAATCCTTTCCTTGTCTGCCTTGGTCGCACGACGTGCGGCAAGGCGGGCGGCAAAACCTTCCTGTTCGCGGCGATACTCCAGATAGTCGAAAAAAGCCGGCTCATGGCGTTCGTACAAAGCAAGGAGCGCGGGCATCATGGCTTGTCCGGTCAGGGCAGCGACGAATGTCCCTTCACCGTGTTGAGTTGTGACCAGACCGCGTTCTTCCAGCACCTGAAGGGCCTCGCGCAGTTTTGGGCGTGACACGCGCAGCATGTCGGCCAGATCGCGCTCCGAGGGCAGTTTCCGGCCCTGTTTCAGGATGCCCGACGCGATCAGGTCCTCGACTTGTGAAACCACCGCATCGGCCAGCGATTCGTGTCCAACCGGTTCAAATATCGCCGTGGTGTTCATGAGATGCTGCCCTGTGTGACGCTAAAAAGCCCGGAATAACTGGTAAACAAACATAACCATATCCGTTCAATTTTCAAGCACGAGGGTGGTCTTCCCTTGGATGAGGTACACATCTGTTTGTGAACGGTTTTTGAGAAATCAGCATGGCTTTAAGGCGGTCATCCCGGGTTTTTGCAGGAGTTTTTGGGGTCGGATCTCAAAACTCATACTTCTCCAGTGGTAAATAAAGTTATTGACTGGTTTGGTCTGGTAAAGTTAGTTTACCACCGGAGCGGCGCTGGAAGAGCCTGCGCCAATGATCGGAAAAAAACCGACCAACCTTGGAGGAGATTTCATGAAGAAGACCCTGACGAGCCTGGCCATGGTCGCCAGCCTGCTGGCAGCACCCGCGGTTGCGGCGGACAAGTTGCTGCTGAAAACACCAATTGCCTTTTCAACCGAGTTGCCGGGTCTGGGCTCGCCGATCCCTCGGGTGGCTGATCAGCTGGAACTGATGTCCGGTGGCACGCTGAAGATGAAGGTGTACGAGCCGGGAAAACTGGTGCCGCCCTTCGAAATTCTGGACGCTGTGTCCACCGGCAAGATCAACTCGGGCTACACCACGGCTGGTTACTGGGCCGGTAAAATCCCGGCTGCGCCGCTGTTCTCGGCCGTGCCGTTCGGCCCCGAGGCCGGCGAATACATGGCTTGGCTGTATTATGGCAACGGCATGACCCTGTATCAGGAGATGTATGATCAGGCCGGCTTCAACGTCAAAGTTCTGCCTTGCGCCATCATCGCGCCGGAAACCTCGGGCTGGTTCGCGTCCGAGATCAACTCGCCCGAAGACCTGAACGGGCTGAAGATGCGTTTCTTTGGTCTGGGCGGCAAGGTGATGCAGAAACTGGGTGTGGCGACCTCTTTGTTGCCAGGTGGCGAGATATTCCCTGCATTGGAAAAAGGCGCGATTGATGCGACCGAGTTTTCGATGCCTGCGATCGACGCGCGTCTGGGCTTTCACAAACTGGTCAAATTCAACTATTTCCCCGGCTGGCATCAGCAGGCGACCGTATTTGAACTGCTGATCAACAAGGACGTCTGGAATGAATCCAGCGATCAGCACAAGGCAATCATCGAAAACGCCTGCAAGGCTTCGATGGCAGACAGCTTTGCCGAAGGCGAAGCCATTCAGCACGCGGCCCTGATCGACAACGTTGAAAACAACGGCGTTACCATCAAGCAGTGGTCGCCCGAGATGCTGGATACCTTCCGCGCAACCTGGGAAGAGGTTGCCACTGAAGAGGCCGCCAATGATGCCTTCTTTGCACAGGTTCTGGCCGACATGAACGAGTTCCGTGACGGCTATAACCTCTGGAAGACAAACGCGTTCCTCCCACGTCAGTAATCTCTCCCTCACTGACGTTGCCGGGGCGGCCTGATCCGCCGCTCCGGTTCCTGCTTCCTGATCTTCGGACTTTCTAACCTTTCACTGCCCGTATTCCGGGTTGCTGAGCGAGGAATGACCATGACCACCCAAAACAACCTCAACGATCCGGTCGAAGCCTATGAAGGCATCCTGGAACACCCCGAAACCGACCGCCAGAAAGTCGCAGTTGCGATCGATGCCGGGGTCAAGGCGGTGGGTCATGTGGTCATGTGGGCCAATGTCCTGCTGATGGGCGCGATCTTTGCACAGGTCTCGCTGCGTTACCTGTTCAGCCAGAACTATCCCAAGTTGGACGAGATTCAGTGGCACTTCTACGGGATCGTCACGATGATCGGCATCTCATACGCTCTGATCACCGACAGCCATGTGCGCGTGGACGTCTTGCATATGCAACTGTCACGCCGCGCGCAGCGGATCATCGAGGTGATCGGCATCCTGACCCTGCTGACCCCGTTCATCTATCTGATGGTCGATCAGGGCTATGACTATTTCTACGAAAGCCTTCGCGTCAACGAACGCTCTGACAGCCCCACCGGCCTGCCTGCGCGTTGGGCCTTCAAGGCGGTCATTCCCATCAGCTTTGTTCTGTTGGCGCTGGCCGCGTTGGCACGCTTGATCCACGACGGGCACGCGTTGATGTACGGACCGGCCTCGGAACGTGAAGGCGCGCCACTGCGCCGTATTCTTCTGGTGCTCGCCGTGTTCGCCGCGGTCTGTGTGGGCCTGACGTTCCTGGTCGAAACGACCGAGGAAAAGCTGGTCATCGCGATGTTCCTGACCTTCATCGCGCTGCTCTTCACCGGCTACCCGGTCGCTTGGGTTCTGGCCGGTGTTGGCGTCGCCTATTGTGGTCTGGCCTACCTGTTCGACAATGACCTGATGCTGTGGACCGGGCTTGAAAGCACATTTACTGGTCTCGATTATCTGACGCTGGGCGCGGTTGTGAACCGGGTTTACGCGACCATGTCCAATGCGGTTCTGGTTGCCCTGCCGATGTTCATCTTCATGGGTCTTATGCTGGACGAATCCGGTGTGGCCGAGCGTCTGATGTCCTCGATGCAGCGTCTGTTCGGGACAGTGCGCGGAGGTCTGGCCATCACTGTGACCCTGATCGGGATCATTCTGGCGGCCTCGACCGGCATCATTGGTGCCTCGGTGGTTCTTCTGGGCGTGCTGTCGCTGCCGTCGATGATGCAGCAGAAATACCAGCCGACGCTGGCGGCGGGCGTGGTTTCGGCCTCGGGGACGCTGGGCATCCTGATCCCGCCCTCGATCATGCTGGTGATCATGGCCGACCAGATGGCGCTTTCAGTCGGCGACCTGTTCATGGCGGCGGTGTTCCCGGGCGTGATCATAGGCGGCCTGTACCTGACCTATATCTTTATCCTCGCGCTGGTGAAGCGCGACGCGGCCCCTGTGCCTGAGGGTGCAAAGGCGCCCGATTGGGCCGCCGTCAAGGACGTGCTGATCGCCGTCATCCCGACGCTGATGCTGATCCTTGCGGTACTGGGTTCGATCTTCGCCGGTCTGACCACGCCGACCGAGGCCTCGGGCATCGGCGCGCTGGGTGCCACCTTGCTGGCTTTGGGCTATCGCAAGCTGACCTTCCAGAAGCTCTGGAATGTGCTGGTTTCGACCTTCAACACCACCGCCTATATCTTTGCGATCTTCCTTGGCGCGACCGTGTTTTCCTATGTCCTGCGTGAACTGGGCGGGGACGAGTTGATCGAACATGTGGTGCAATCCACCGGGTTCGGGGCAAACGGCACGATCCTCTTCATCCTGTTCATCGTCTTCCTGCTGGGATTCGTTCTGGACTGGATCGAGATCACGCTGATCGTGCTGCCTCTGATGCGCCCGATTGTGAACGGTCTGGGCATCGATATTCCTGGCTTTGGCGTGCTGGATGAACCGGCACTGGTGTGGTTCGTGATTCTTGTCGCTGTGACGCTACAAACCAGCTTCCTGACGCCGCCCGTTGGCTTTGCCTTGTTCTATCTCAAAGGCGTTTGCCCGCCGGAGATCAAGCTGACGCATATCTACAAAGGCATCGTGCCCTTTGTTTTGCTGCAACTGACAGGACTCGCGCTGGTCTTCCTGTGGCCGACATTGGCCACATGGCTGCCGTCAGTCGCTTATTGAGGAGCTATCGCCATGCGTCTGAGCCAGTGTCATAACTTCCACGATTTCCGGCGGCTGGCCAAGCAACGGCTACCGGGGCCGATCTTCAACTATATCGACGGTGGCGCGGATGATGAGGTGACGTATCGGGAAAACACCCACGCATTTGACCGCTGTGACCTGCTTCCGTCAGTTCTGCGTGGGGTGAAGGATGTGGACATGTCCGTCACGGTCATGGGGCAAAAGCTGGATATGCCGGTCTATTGCTCGCCTACCGCGTTGCAGCGCCTGTTCCACCATCAGGGTGAACGCGCCGTCGCGGCAGCGGCAGAGAAATACGGTACCATGTTCGGAGTTTCCTCTCTGGGTACTGTCTCGCTGGAGGAGCTGCGCCGGAAACACAAGAACCCGCAGGTCTATCAATTCTACTTTCACAAGGATCGCGGGTTGAATGCCGCCATGATGCAGCGCGCCAAAGAGGCGGGTGTCGAGGTCATGATGCTGACCGTCGACAGCATCACCGGCGGTAACCGCGAGCGTGATCTGCGCACGGGGTTCTCGATCCCGTTCCGATTGACGCTGGGCGGCATGATACAGTTTGCGATCAAGCCGATGTGGGGCATCAACTATGTCACCCATGATAAGTTCCGGCTGCCTCAGCTTGAGGAACATGTGGATATGGGCGGTGGGGCCAGCTCGATCGGCGGGTATTTCACCGATATGCTTGATCCGTCGATGAACTGGGATGACGTGGCGCAGATGGTGCGCGACTGGGATGGTCAGTTCTGTCTGAAAGGGATCATGACCGTCGAAGATGCCAAACGCGCGGCTGAGATTGGTTGTACCGGCATCATCCTGTCGAACCACGGTGGCCGCCAACTGGACGGATCGCGCACGCCGTTCGATCAACTGGCCGAGATTGTAGATGCCGTTGGCGACAAGCTGGACGTGATGATGGACAGTGGCATTCAGCGTGGCACCCATGTGCTCAAGGCGCTTTCGATCGGGGCCAAAGCCGTGGGTATCGGGCGGCACTACCTGTATCCTCTGGCTGCCGCAGGGCAGGCTGGGGTCGAACGGGCCTTTGGGTTGATGCGTGCCGAAATCGAGCGCGACATGAAGTTGATGGGTGTCACCAGTGTTGGCCAGCTCAGCCGCGAGAATATTCGTTTCCGCAATCCCTAACCCGAAACGGGGGCCGATATGACCAATGACGCGTTGATCAAACATTTCCGCTCTATCGTCGGCACGCGTCACGTGCTGATCGGAGCGCGCGCGACAGAGCGTTTTCGGCGCGGTTTCCGCTCGGGCGAGGGTGAGGCGCTGTGCGTCGTTCTGCCGGGGACTCTGCTGGAGCAATGGAAGATCCTGCAAGCCTGCGTCGCAGCCGACAAGATCGTCATCATGCAGGCGGCCAATACTGGCCTGACCGAAGGGTCTACGCCGTCCGGCACCTATGACCGGGACGTTGTTCTGATCAATACGCGTCGGATGAACACTCTGGTGCCGTTGAACGACGCAGAGCAGATTGTCAGTTTTCCGGGCGCCACGCTTTTTGCGCTGGAAAAACTGTTGGCCCCGCTGGGACGCGAGCCGCATTCGGTGATCGGTTCGTCCTGCATCGGCGCGTCGATCGTGGGTGGGGTATGCAACAATTCCGGCGGATCTCTGGTCGAACGCGGTCCGGTTTACACGGAACTTTCCGTCTATGCGCAGATCACAGAACAGGGTGATCTGGAATTGGTCAACCACCTCGGCATCGATCTGGGCAGCACGCCGGAAGAGATCCTCGCCAACCTCGATGCAGGGAAATTTGAACGCAACCCCGGGGCAACCAACAAACGCGCATCGGCCAGCGACTACGCACAAATCGTGCGGGACGTGAATGCGGAAACGCCTGCGCGGTTCAATGCGGACAAGGCCAAGCTTTTCGAGTCTTCGGGCTCGGCCGGGAAGCTGGCCGTTTTTGCCGTGCGCCTTGACACCTTTCCCAAGAACGAGGTCGAGAAGGTGTTCTATGTGGGCACCAATAGTCCCGATGATCTGGCGGACCTGCGGCGCCACATATTGTCAGAGTTCAAATCGCTGCCGGTTTCGGCCGAATACATGCATCGCGAAGTGTTCGATATTGCAGCACGCTATGGCAAGGACACGGTCGTGATGATCGACAAGCTTGGCACGGACCGTCTGCCGATGTTCTTTGCGATAAAGGGCGCCGTGGATGCCCGCCTGCGGCGCATCCCGTTGTTGCGAAATCTCACCGATCGTTTCATGCAGGCAGCAATAGCTCTGTGGCCAAGTGTCCTGCCCAAACGGATGATGGATTTTCGCGACAAGTTTGAACACCACCTTATCCTGAAAATGAAGGATGAAGGTGTGTCCGAGGCCGCCGAGTGGCTGCCGCGATTTCTGAGGGACCGTGATGGCGGGTTTTTCGAATGTGATGCGCGCGAGGCCAGGATTGCAGGCCTCCATCGTTTCGCGGCGGCAGGCGCGGCCGTGCGTTACATGGCGATCCATTCGGACGATGTCGAAGACATCATCGCTCTGGATGTCGCGTTACGTCGAAACGACCAGGACTGGCTGGAGAAGCTGCCGCCTGAAATCGAAGAGCAGTTGGTTAACAAACTCTATTACGGGCACTTCATGTGCCACGTGATGCATCAGGATTACATAGTCAAAAAAGGGGCCGACCCCAAAGCGCTTAAGGCCGCAATGTTGAAATTGTTTGACGAACGCGGCGCGGAATACCCTGCTGAACATAACGTGGGGCACCTTTACAAGGCCAAGCCCGACCTGGCGGCACATTACAAATGCTGTGACCCGACCAACGCGTTCAATCCGGGTATCGGCAGAATGTCCAAGGCGAAGAATTACCAATAGCCAGCTTTTCCGACGTGGACGGGTGCCGAAAAAACGCACGGCACACACGCCGGGCTTTGGCGAAAAGGGTGTTGGCGCCTGACCTTCTGACCTCATGAAGGCGGCCACGAAAACAAAACAACTTGTGCAGCGAGGGCGGCCAAAACCGAATGAGCGTCGCTTGTCAGGTACAAAGAAGATTCGGACGGTGCAGTCAGGATAATCGGAGTCGGGAAGGAATTTCACGCTGAGGTGAGGAATTCGGCCACGATTGACGCAGATCGTTTGGTTTTGAGTGTCACACACACGCATTCGTCAGGCCGCCCAAGATTTGAACTGGCGGGTTCGTGCGGTCAATTGACAAAACACCTTTCTGTTCAGGTAAATTCAGGGATGGGTGATTTCCGCCGGGTTTTCCTAGGGTTAGCCTTCACCTGCAATCGGATTGCAACTCACGCGTCCGAAGCTGCAGGCCAGAAAGCCATCTTGCATGCGAAAAATTGCAGATGACCGGAGCCAGAAAAACGCCAATTTTCCCTTATTTTTTACGTTTTTTGGAGAACTACGGGAAACCCCCAATTTCGCGCGGCGACAATCAGGGGTAAACACAACTTACCGTACTTACCACACAAACACACAAACGGTATTTACTTTCCCCGATGAGGGGCTGGCCACACCCCCTCGGCCGGCCCCTCTTAACTTTTGGGGGTCAGTGGCATTGCGGATCGTTGCCAATGTCGAAGGGCGTGATGATCTTCTCGAGCTGTGTTAACTTTGGATCAACTCGGCGACGAGCGCGGGCAAGTCTTGCGATGCGCAATAGGCCACGTTGTGCGGAATTTCAGCGACCGGCGTCTTCCGATATCCTTCGGTAAACAGCAAAAACGGGATTTTCGCACGAGCGGCCGTTTGCGCGTCAACTTCGCTGTCGCCGACGAACAAACGTGGGCCAGAAGCTTGAAGCGCATCGAAGCTTGCGAACAGATGGTTCGGGTCCGGTTTTCGCGTCGAAAGGCTGTCGCCGCCAAGAACAACGTCGAAATATTGGGACAGGTCCAGTGCTTCAAGCACATGCTGTGCGGGCGCTTCTGGTTTGTTGGTGCAGACACCCAAAGCGCACCCCATCTGTCGCAAGGCAACCAGCGCTTCTGGGATACCGGGGTAGGGAACAGTCGTTTCGCTTGCAGCAGCATTGTAATGTTTCAGGGTCAGCTGCGTCAGCTCCGCGTGGCGATCCAACGGCAGGCCGCAATGGCGGATCATGCGCTCGACCAGTTTGGGTAAGCCGTTGCCGACGAATCCTTTGATGACGTCATGCGACAAGGGAACGTGCCCAACATCGTCCAGCGTGCGGTTGGCTGCTGCCGCCAGATCACCCAGGCTGTCCACCAGCGTTCCGTCCAGATCAAATACAACTGCTGCGGTCATAATTTACGCGCCTTTCATCATCTGGCCCAAGACCTAACGCGCCTTGTACCGGTCCGCAATCGCTTGTGTTAAAACGACACTTGACAATCCTTACTAAAATAATCAGATTAAGCTTCAGGAACAGAAAGCCAGCCCTTTCGGGGTCAGCCAGATCACATGAAACGCGATAGATATGGCACCATGCCGAAACGCTCTGGAGATGTCCCGATGAACGTACAGAACCCGACCCCAACCCAAGGTTACGCTGTCTCGATGCTTCCCGCGCACAAGGCCGAGGATCTGACCAAGGGCGGCAACCTAGCCCACATAGAACTGGGCGATCAGCTCTATACCCTGCGCATCACCCGCGCAGGTAAACTGATCCTGACGAAATGAGCGCGCCTTTCAAGCGCGGTGGCGCAGCGGTGGGCCGTCTTGCCGATCTCGAACCCGTCGAAGCGGGTGCCGTGATGTATCTGCGGATGTGGAGCGACGGTGAGGGCGGCCGCGCCGATGCTGCCAGCGATTTTCAAGTCGCGCTGGGCTCGGATTGCGGGCGTGCCGCAATGCTGACCCTGGATCGCTTATGTTCGCTATGCGCCACCCATGGCCGCCGCCCTCTGATCCGGCATGGTCTTGGATGTGCTTGCCTTGGCGCGGATGAGAATTGCTTTGCCCAGATGATCGCGGCAGCGTCCGAAGGGGCGCGTGAAGATGCGATGATGCTGGCGTCCTTGATCGTACGTCCGGATTTTGCCCCCGCTTTGGCGTCCCTGTCGGAAGAACTGGGCCTGACTCTCAGACGTATGACGGCAGGTTTCAAAATGCCGATCACCGGCCACAAGACCCCCTCGGCCGTGCTCCACTGACCCTGAGTGTTGAACGGCCAAACCCCGGCAATACGCCGGGGTTTTTTCACTCAGCAGCACCCGCATCCGGCATGGTGATGGTCATGATCGCAAACAAGGGCAGGGGTGAAGTCACCTACCTCGGACAACACATCCCTTAACTCCCATAGGATCATGTCAACATCCTCGGCCTCGATGGTCAGCGGTGGGCGGATTTTCAGAATGTTATCCCTGGGTCCTTCGCTGCCGATCAGGATGCGATGATCGCGCATCCGGTTTTTGACATAGCTGCAAATCTCCGTGCCTTCGCTTCCGTCGGGGTTGATCAGTTCCACGCCGAGAAACAGCCCCATACCCCGCACGTCGCCAACGCAACCAAAGTCGGCTTCGATCTGGCGCAGCCCCGCCATCAGACGATCCCCCATCAGGCGGGCATTGTCCTGCAAGCCTTCGTCGTCAACGATATCCAGCACCTCTTTGCCGATCCGGCAGGACAGGGTCGAGCCGCCAAAGGTCGAAAAGAACTCGATCCCGTTGTTGAAGCTGTCTGCAATCTCTCTGGTTGTCACCAGCACGCCCAGCGGGTGCCCGTTGCCGATTGGCTTGCCCATCACCACGATATCCGGGACCGCGCCCTGGTGCTCGAAGCCAAAGTAATATTCACCCAGACGTCCCAGACCTGTCTGCACCTCATCGGCGATGCAAACGCCCCCGGCAGCACGGATTTTTTCGTAAACCGCAGGCAGATAGCCCTTGGGCGGAATGATCTGTCCGCCGACCGACGGGAAGGTTTCCGCGATGAAACCTGCCACGTCCTGTCCCCTGTCCCGAAGGGCCGCAATCGCCGGATCGACAAGATCAGCAAATTTTTGCGCCCGGTCCGCATCGTCACGCTTGAATGACCCGCGATAGTCATCCGCAACCTCAACCAGTTCAACCCAGTCGGCTTTCCCGACGCCGCCCGGTTTGTTGAACTTGTAGGCCGAGATCGCCACCGCAGCGTTTGTGTTGCCGTGATAGCCGTGATCCGGCGTCACGATCCCTTTCGCCCCGGTATGGGTGCGGGCAAGCCGCAGGGCCAGTTCGTTGGCCTCGGTTCCCGAGTTGACGAAGAAGCAGACCTGTAGGTGATCCGGCAGCTTGGACAGGATCTTGTCGGCAAAAGCTGTCTGGGTCGGGTGCAGGTAGCGGGTGTTTGAGTTCATGCGCCTTAGCTGATCCGCAGCCACAGCCTGAATGCGCGGATGGGCGTGGCCCACATGCGGGACGTTGTTGTAGGCGTCCAGATAGGGGCGGCCCCATTCGTCGAACAGGTGATGCTTCCAGCCGCGCACCAGCATGACCGGATCGTCATAGGTCAAGGACAGGTTACCCCCGAAATGCGCCCGCCGATTGTTCAGGATTTCCGCTTTGTCAGTGGGTTGATAGAACACCTTGTCATCCGGCAGGTTCAGCAACGCTGCCGGGTTCGGGCAGACCGCGTGCCACAGCTCCATCTCGTCCGGATCGCCGACGCCAGGCCAGTCCGCTTCCATGCCATCGGTGGTGAGCGCCAGTTGGAAATGCACATGCGGAGCCCATCCACCATTCTGGCTGGCATCACCCAACCTGGCAAACGCGGCCCCCTGTGCCACCGGGTCGCCAGGTTTCAACCGGTCACAGCATTCCGGGTCCAGATGGCCATAGAGCGTATAGAATGGGTCGCCTTCGGGCGTTTCGTGATGCAGGATGATCACCCCGCCGTAATCAAGATGCTGGTCACGGTTCTCGACCACTTCAACCCGCCCACTCATCGGCGCGTGCAGAACCGTCCCGGCGGGTGCAAACACATCCACCGCCAGATGCACCGTCCGCCTGTCCGAGGCTTTCCACGGACCCTTGCGGAACCCCGGCTCTGCATAGATCAGTCGGGGCTCGTTGTAGTAACCCAGCCACGGGTCTTGCCCGTATTCTTCACCTACGCGCGCAGCCTCGGCCAAAGGCATGTGGAACGGGTTTTGGGGCCAGACGCAGTTTTCGACCGAAAGCGAGCCCATGGGCACATCGCTCAGATCCTGGCCGAACAGGTCGGCAAACTGCCCCCGATAATCCTGTAGATAGACGTGGATACGTTCAGCCCCATCAACAACCGGCAACCCGCATACCGCCCGCAACCGCGCCGACATCAGTCCACCATTGACGGATGTGTTCTCAAGGAACCGCCAAGCGGGAGCCTGAGAGATGGTCACATAGGGATCATCCGGATTCTCGGCCGCCATCAGGGTCGAGTTGACGACCGACACGGCAAGCCGCATCCTCAGCAACGGCCAGATCAAGTCAACCTCATCCGCCCGCAGCCGGTTGGCCGCGTGATAGCCCTTTACCAACGCAGCCAAAGCCCGTTCCGGTTTGGGGTGATCCAGCACGACATAAGCGCCGGCAATCGCCAGATCGCAGATGCGCGGCGCGGCGCACATGTCACCCAGATCGATCAGGCCTGAGATCCGCCGCCGCTCGCTCAGTTCCCCTTCGACCAGAATGTTATAGTCATTGGCGTCGTTGTGGATGGCCTGTTTCGGCAGGTCCGCAAGGACGTCCGCGATTGCAGCGAACGCCTCACAGATCTCCGTTAGCAGCTCCTGTCGCGCGGGATCCGGGATTATGCCCAATTTGTCCGCAATCCAGCCGGCCTGCATCAGATCCCATTTGAAATCAGGTCGGTGCAATCCCTCATGCTCAAACCCTTCCAAGGCCCGGTCGGTTGCCCCCAAAACGCGCCCCAGTTTCAGGATCAGCTCTTCGGATTTTGGGGCGGCCTTCGCGTAACATTGCCCCGGCAGGCACTCCAATAGCCAAACCAACCTGCGCTGTCCTTCAGAATCGGCAATCTCGGGCAGCATTGCGCCGGTCAAATCGGGGAACACCTTGGGAAACGGCAACCCCGGTGCAGCTGTTGCGATATGCGCCAGGGCCTTGATCTGGAGATCAACCAGATCGGCATCGCATCCCGCCCGCATGGCCTTCAGCACATAGTCCTGACCATTGGTGGCGTGCACCAGAAAGTTCAGATCATATTCACCATCCAACCGCGTCAAACGGGCGTCCAGCCCCCAGAGCCGCCGCAGCGCGGCCGTCCAAAAAGCACTCAAATCGTCCATTCCCGTCTCCGCTCCGATCGCGCCGGAGCCCTCTTCATCTGGCCAAAATACCCTCGGGGGGGGAATCGCGCCTTGGCGCGATGGGAGGGCAGACAGCCCCCCCGCGTTACCCCATGGACCGCAGGCGCTTGATCAACGACGAGGTGTCCCAGCGGCCACCGCCCAGTTTCTGTACATCCTTGTAAAACTGATCGACCAGAGCGGTGACGGGCAGGGATGCACCGGTTTCATTGGCGGTATCCAGACAGATACCCAGATCCTTGCGCATCCAGTCGACGGCAAAGCCATGTTCAAACTGATCATCCAGCATGGTCTCATACCGGTTTGCCATCTGCCAGCTGCCCGCCGCGCCCTGGCTGATCACCTCGACCACGGCCCTTCCGTCCAAACCTGCCTTTTCGGCGAAGTGTAACGCTTCGCTGAGACCCTGAACCAGACCAGCGATCGCGATCTGGTTGCACATCTTGGTCATTTGGCCCGCACCGCTGTCTCCGATCCGGCGGCAGATTTTGGAGTAGACATTCATCACCGGTTCAGCCGCATCATAGGCGGCCTGATCTCCGCCACACATAATTGACAGAACACCGTTTTCAGCGCCTGCCTGACCGCCCGAGATCGGCGCGTCCACAAAGGCGATACCCTGTGATTCGCCGGCAGCGTACAATTCACGCGTGACCTTTGCAGACACCGTCGTGTGGTCGACGAAAACAGCCCCGCTGGACATGCCGTGAAATGCGCCGTCCCCGCCGGTGCAAACCATGCGCAGATCGTCGTCATTGCCGACGCAGGCCATCACAAACTCGGCGCCTGCAGCCGCGTCTTTCGGGGTGGCCGCCAGCGACCCGCCATGCTGCTTCACCCAGGCTTCGGCCTTGGCGGCCGTGCGGTTATAGACAGTGACGTCATGACCTGCGTCCTGAAGATGCCCAGCCATTGGATAGCCCATGACACCCAGGCCAAGGAACGCGACTTTTGCCATTTTGTGATCCTCTCCGCTGTTCGGTCGGCATCAGCGGTGCGTGCCTGACCGAATTGTTTGGCGAAGACAAAGCAAAGCTGCGCCCAAAGGGCAACCCCAAGTCAGCCTTTCCCGCCCAGATCCTGCAGGATCGGGCAATCAGGCCGGTCATCCCCGGCGCAGGCGTCGATCAAGTGGCTCAGCGTTTCGCGCATCGCGTTCAGGTCGGCGATCTTGGCTTCGACCTGTGCCAGATGATCCCGTGCGACTTGTTTCACATCTGCGCTGGCGCGGGTTTCATCCTCGTAAAGCGCCAGCAATGTCCGGCAATCCTCGATAGTGAAACCAAGCGCCCGGGCACGGCCCAGAAAGTTCAGCTTGTGCACGTCCTGTTCGCGAAACCGGCGATAGCCGTTGTCATCGCGCAGCGGTTTGATGAGGTTGATATCTTCATAATACCGGATTGTCTTGGCAGGCAGGCCGGTGCGGGCTGACACATCTCCGATATTCATGCGTGCACCTCCTTGGCGGGCGGGATCGGGGTTTCCGGCACGCTGGCTCGGACGCGACGCAGGCGCAGCGCGTTCGAGACGACAAAGACACTGGACAGCGCCATCGCGCCAGCCGCCAGTGCCGGAGACAACAGATGGCCGCCGAACGGGTAAAGGGCGCCAGCAGCGACGGGGATCAGCAGGACGTTGTAACCAAACGCCCATCCCAGGTTCTGGCGAATGTTTCGCATTGTCCGGCGGCTGATCTCGGTCGCATTTGCAACCCCGCGCAGATCACCGGACATCAGGACGACATCGGCCGTTTCGATGGCTACATCCGTGCCCGTCCCGATGGCGATGCCGATATCAGCCGTTGCCAGCGCAGGGGCGTCGTTGATGCCGTCGCCGACGAAAGCCAGCGTGCCGAACTTGTCCCGCAAGGCGATGATCGCATCCACCTTGCCGTCGGGCAGCACTTCGGCGGTGACGTGATCGATCCCCAGCCGATCAGCCAGAGCCTGCGCGGTGCGCGCATTGTCTCCGGTGACCATGGCCACGGTCAGACCCATTTGGTGGAGCCGCTCCAGCGCCTCTTCGGTGCCGGGTTTGATCGGATCGGACACAGAAAACATGGCCGCAGCCTGCCCATCGAGCGCAACGAACAATGGTGTTGCCCCTTCGGCGGCGCGGGCCTCTGCCTCGCTTGCCAGGGGCCCAAGGTCGATCCCGCGTTGTTGCATAAGCCGGTGCGATCCGATCAACGCGTTCCGGCCTTCAACCAGCCCCTGCACGCCAAGCCCGGTCAGGGACCGGACGTCTGTCGCCTTGGGCAGCGTCGCAGGCCCGGCCCGGGTAATCGCCGAAGCTATCGGGTGTTCCGACCGCGCCTCGAGGGCGGCGGCCAGCCGTACAACCTCATCCCTGTCAAATCCGTTCGCCGTCAAAACACTGTCCAATTCCGGACGACCCAGTGTCAGGGTCCCCGTCTTGTCCAGCGCGATGACGCGTGCCTGCTGAAGCTGTTGCAGGGCATCGCCCTTGCGGAACAGAACCCCCAGTTCGGCCGCCCGCCCGGTGCCGACCATGATCGAGGTCGGCGTGGCCAGCCCCATGGCGCAGGGGCAGGCAATGATCAGCACCGAAACACCAGCGACAAGCGCCAGCAGCAGGGCCGGGCTTGGGCCGAAAATTAACCAGGCTGCGACAGTGATCACGGCAACCAGGATGACCGCTGGGACAAAGCGATATGTAATCCGATCGACCAGACCCTGGATCGGCAGCTTTGCCCCCTGTGCCTGCTGGACCATGCGGATGACCTGCGCCAGCACCGTGTCGCCCCCCACGCGCGTCGCACGAACCCGCAAGGCACCGGTGCCATTCACGGTTCCCCCGACAACTGCTGCGCCGGCTGATTTGCCAACCGGTATCGGCTCGCCCGTGATCATGCTCTCATCGACGTAAGAGGTGCCCTCGAGCACTTCGGCATCCACCGGCACACGTTCGCCCGGGCGGATGTGCAGGATATCGCCGACCGCGATCTCGGCGATAGGACGGTCTTCTATCCGGCCATCGACTTCGATCCGCGCGCTTTTGGGCTGCAGACCCACCAGCTTACGGATTGCAGCCCCGGTTTTGCCCTTGGCACGGGCCTCCAGCAGTCGGCCCAGAAGGATCAGAACGACAATTACGGCTGCGGCCTCGAAATAGACATTGGCTGTACCTTGCGGCAGCGCACCGGGGGCAAATGTGGCCGTGACCGAATACAGATAGGCCGCCCCGGTCCCCAGCGCGACCAGCGCGTTCATGTCCGGCGTGCCCCGCAGCAACGACGGGATGCCTTTGCTGTAAAACACACGACCAGGCCCCAGCAGTAGAGCCGACGTCAGTGCGAACTGAATCAACTGGCTGTACTGCGCGCCGATGGTGGCGTGAACCCAGTGATGGAAAGCGGGAATCATGTGCCCGCCCATCTCAAGAATGAACACAGGCAGGGCGAGTACGGCAGCCAGTATCGTGGTCCGGGTCAACCTTTGAATTTCGTCATCTTCGCGGTTTTCAGGTTTCGAAGCGCCTTGCAGCCGCGCCGGGTACCCGACTTCAGTTACCACCTGAGCCAGCGCCTCTGGCGTTGTTGCCCCCGCCGCGTAAGTCACTGTGGCAGTTTGAGTCGCCAGATTGACCTGCGCTTCGACCACACCGGGGCTGGCCGTCAGCGCACGCTCGATTTTGCCCACACATGACGCGCAGGTCATGCCTTCAATGCTCAGGTCCGCCCGGCTGGTCTCAGCCGGATACCCTGCGGCATCCAGGGCTTTGGTCAGGGCCGAAACCGGCCCTTCGAAAGCCACCTGCGCGGACTTGGTTGCAAAGTTGACCGAGGCCGCATCTACCCCCGGCACATCTCTCAACGCTGCTTCAACGCTGCCCACACAGGATGCGCATCCCATGCCGGTGATTTTCAGTTCTGTCAGTGCCTTTAGCCCCATGCGACTCGTCCCGGAGGTTTCTTTAGGCTCCAGATGGGGGTTCCAGTGACCGGAAGGTCAAGGGCCCGGGGTAATTTTAGTGTCCCGGGTCGCGCATGTTGCGCTCCATCATGCGCTGATACAGGCGTGGCGAAAGGCGGTTGAGCCACCAGGACAGGCGCGCCACGCGGCCAACCGGGATCATGGACTGCGATTTGTCCAGTCCGCGCAGGATCGTTTCGGCTGCGGCCTCGGGGCTCATTTCGTCCATCCCGTCCTTCGCCGATCCGGGCCGCGCGGTTCCGTCCGTTTGCTCTTGCGCGTTGCCGGGGTTGGTGGCCACAAAGGACGGCGCAGCGATCTGGACCTGAACGCCATGAGGGGCTTCTTCCGAGCGTAGCGATTTGAAGAATCCCTCCAACGCATGTTTCGAGGCAACATAGGCCGTCCGATGGTAAAGCGGAGCAAAACCGGCCACCGATGAGATGGCCAGATGTGTCCCCTTTGACGCCCGAACCGGGTGCAAAAACGCGCGGGCCATTTCAACGGCCGCAAAGTAGTTGATATCAAACAGTGATCGGTGGCTGGCCGAGTCGGACTTTTCAAAGCCCCGGATTTGCGTGACGCCAGCGTTGTAGATGACCAGATCAATACTGTCGCAAGTCGTGATCGCCCTTTGGCACGCGTTGGCAAGCTGCGCGGGGTCCGTCAGATCACACGCGATTGGAAGCTGGTTCGACCCGGAGTCCAGACCTGAAATATCGAGATCCAGCAGCACCACACGCCACCCGCGACTTTGCAGAGCATGGCTGAGGGCCTGCCCCAAACCGCCCGCTCCACCGGATATGACGGCCGTCTTCATAGCCCGGCCTGCTTTTGCCAGAGCGCGAACACCTGGGCGCTGGTTTTTTCAGGCGTGTAACCGAAGTCGGATTTCAGGGCGGTGTTATCCAGAACCGGTCGATATTGCAGAAATCGCACCTGTTCCGGCCCATAACGGGACAGACCCAGCGGACGCGCAGCGGCCAAAGCCGATTTCAGCGCCCAAGCGGGCAGGCGCAGAACCGGTTTCCCCATGGCGCGGGCCAGATCGGTCACACCCATCGCGCCGTCCCCGGCGACGTTGTAAACGCCAATCGGCCCGTCGGTTGCCGCGCGCCTAAGGATACGTGCCAGATCATGCGTCCAAATGAATACAAACGGACTTTCGCTACCGACCACGGCCAGCAGGCGCGGTTTGTGGAACAGGGCGGTGATCTGATTTTCGGATCCAGCCCCCAGAACCGTGCCCACGCGCAGAACAACCTGCTCCAGATCGGGGGCGGCTTTGCGCGCTTCGGCCAGGATTTCCTCGACCTGCCTTTTGTGATCGGAATACGGAAACTCGGGGTTACCTCGCAGCGGATCACCTTCGCGCAGCGGTACTGGGTTGTCCGCGTGATAGCCGTAGGCAGCACCGGAAGACGTGACGACCAACCGGCGCACCCCGTTGGCAATGGCTGCGTTCACCACCTTGCGGGTGCCCTCGACATCAACCGCATATGCCGCCGCACGTTCCATTTTTGGCGGAGGCGTCACGATGGAGGCCAGATGCACTATGACATCCGGCTTCACGTTGCAGATCACACGTGCGGGGGCGTCCGTTGTCACATCCATGGGCAGATAGTGGACGTTTTCCGGCATGCTTTTCGGGTGTTTAAGATCCGTGGCAAAAACCTCGTGCCCCTGAAGTTCGGGCAGCAGCGCCTGACCGACCAACCCGGCGGCACCTGTGATCAGGATACGGGTCATCGCGCGGCCTCGGTTCGGGCCATGACCGACGCCAGGGCAATCCCCGAGATCGCGTGCCAGATGCCCCAGAACGCCGCAACAACGGCCATGCCGCCAAGCCCGTGGAAGAAGGCAAAGATCAACACCAGCCCAAGGCCGGAATTCTGAATGCCGGTTTCGATGGTGATGGCACGGCGATCGAAGGGGGACAGCCGGGTCAGAGTGGCCACGACCCAACCGCCCCCCAGCGCCAGGGCGTTGTGAAGGACCACAAGCCCGGCAACAGCCCCGGCAAAACTGAGGAAAAACCCCCAGTTTGCGGCCAGGGCAAGTACGATGAAGGCCCCAAAAATACCCATCGACAGGTATTGCAGCGGCGCGCGCAAGCGGGCTGTCAGGGCTGGGCGGCGCTGGTTCAGTGCGATGCCCAGGACCAGAGGCAAGATCAGCATCAGCCCGACAAGGATTGCGATTTGTACCGGATCAATCTGGGTCTGCTGCAGGATTGCGCGTGTCGGCGGATACAGCCCGCCCCAAAGCGCAATGTTGAAGGGCGTCATGAAAACCGCGCCGATGGTTGCAAAGGCGGTCATCGACACTGACAGCGCCGCATTTCCACCGGCGCGGTGCGTAATGAAGTTTGAAATATTGCCCCCCGGACAGGCGGCGACAAGGATCAGCCCAAGCGCGATCGACGGGCGCGGCTCCGTCATCCACACCAAAGCAAAGGTCAGAGCGGGCAAAACGATGAATTGGGATACCAGTCCGACAAGTACCGGCTTGGGCGCGCGTCGCAAACGATCGAAATCCCGAGGCGTCAGATCGATCGCAATCGAGAACATCACGATCGCCAGTATCGCGTTCAACAGCGTAAGGGAGGCCGGGCTGAAATTCAGTGTGACTTCGTCGATACCACTCATACGGCGGCTTTCCGCAGCCGTTCGATCCACCCGGAAACGGCCTTTCTGTAAGTGGCCTTGTCCACGTAGTAAGCCATTCGCGGCAGATCGATATAGCTCATGCCTCCGGTGGCGCGCGTATAGTCTTTTTGCTTTTCGGTTTTCAGATCGGCCGCCACCGGGCAACCCTTCTGATGACCTTTTATATAGCGCGCCACCATTTCGGCCTGCTCGTGCCTGCCCTGCCAGCCCAGGCCAGTTGCCTCGACCATGCCCAGCACAAAAAGATCGTCCCGTTCCGGGTGTAGCGCGTTCAGGTACAGATGTGGTGCGTCGCCTTGCCAGTTCAGCAAGTCACTGTCGATGAACGGGTAGTGCAGCTTGTATCCGGTCGCGGCGAGGATCATGTCATACTCTTCGCTCGAGCCGTCCTTGAAATGCACGATTTGGCCTTCCAGTCGGTCGATATCGGGGCGAATGCGCAGATCACCATGGCCCGCGTGATACAAAACCAGAGAATTCACCACCGGATGGCTTTCATAAAGCTGGTAATCAGGCTTGGGAAAACCGTATTTCTGCGGATCGCCGACAAACCAGCTCAGGATCAGGCCGTCTACCTTACGCTTCAGCCACATGGGTAGGCGGATCTTGCCGCCCATCGTGTCGGCAGGTTTGCCGAAGACGTATTTGGGCACGAAGTAATAGCCGCGACGCATGGACAGATCGCAGCGTTTTGCGTGATGGATTGCGTCAACCGCAATGTCGCAGCCGGAATTTCCCGCGCCCACGACCAACACACGCTTGCCGTCGAACTGGCTAGGGTACCGGTACTGCGAGGCATGGATCAATTCGCCGTCAAACGTACCGGGAAAGCTGGGTACATTCGGCTCTGACAGGGTGCCGTTTGCAATCAGAACCCCTGCGAATTCGGCCTGATGCTCGCCGTCGGCATCGCGCCAGAAAACACGCCAACCGTCACCAGATTCGCCCAGCGGTGTGATCCGGGTGACTTCTGCATTGAACTTGTAACTTTCACGCAGGCCGAAACGATCGGAAAAGGCCCGGAAATAGTCGCGCATCGCCCGGTGCGAGGGGTACTCGGCAACCGCCTCATCCATAGGGAAATCTTCGAATTCAGTCATGCGTTTTGATGAGATCAGATGCGCTGACTCATACATGGTCGATCTGGGGGCATCGATATCCCACAGACCGCCCACATCCGAGTGCAATTCGAACCCCTGAAAGGCGATGCCCTGTTCCTTCAGCACCTTGGCTGCGGCCAAACCCATCGGCCCCGCCCCGATCAGGGCGAATGCGTTGCGCGTCTGTGTCATGAACCCTCCCGAAGTTCGTGATGCTTAACTTGAACGAACGACCAAAATAAGGCAAGATGAAAATCATGAGTCTGAAAAACATAGAAAAGCCAAGGCAAAGAGCAGCGTCCAAGCGGTCTTTGGAGACCAAGGCAAGGATTACGGATGCGGCTGAAACCGTCTTTGCCGACCGGGGATTCGAAGGTGCGTCGATCCGGGATATCGCGGCATTGGCAGGGGTTCAGATTGGTCTTGTGCACCATCATGGTGGTGGCAAGGAAGAGTTGTTTTACAGAACCGTCGCGCGGCGTGCGGACGAACTGGCGCAGCTTCGGGTCGACGCGTTGAACAGGGCCAGGGCTGTTGCTCCGCTGACGCTTCACAGCATTCTGGACAGCTTTATTCGACCCTATGTGGACCTGGCTGAGAAGGGTGGGCCTGGATGGATGGCATATGGACGGTTGGTGGCCCACGTATCGGTTGACCCCAGGTGGCGCGATATCGCAGCAGAGTGTTTCGACCCCACCGCCCAGCTGTTCATCACCGAGATCGCCATGCTTTACCCGGATGTCGATCCAGCCGTTTTGGCAAGTGGCCAAGTTTATTCGGTCTCGGCGATGCTGGCCCATCTCAACAGTGGATGGCGGGTCGAAGCCCTGTCGCAGGGAGGTGACGTGTCCGGCATGGAGCGTCTGGTGGACTTTTGCGCCGCCGGTATCGAAGCAATGGTACGATCCGGTCGTGAATGAACTCTCACGCGACGCGCGACTGTGTGTTCAATCGTTGAGTTGGCGCCCTGGTTTTCCCAATAGCTGTTTCCAGCATCCGGACAGTAGGCGCAAGCTGGATGATTGTATCCCATTTAGCGCTCTATTGGGCGCCCTCCGCTTTGATTGAGGTGAAAACGTGGCGTCAATGTGGCGCATGAGCTAAAAGTTTAATTATGTTGTGCTGCTCTTTCACAGAGTGGTTTGTAACAAGTATTTATTCGTAAGGTGGGCACATGACATTCATACGAAACATAGCCGCGATTGCTGTTGCAGGCGTGATGGCTGCAAGCGGTGCTTCGGCGCTGACCATTTCCAGCATCTCGCCCTCTTGGCAAAACGTAAATCCGACGTCCGGCGTTTCTGAAAGCACCTCTGGTCCAACGATTTCTCTTCGGTGGGGAAATGGCAGCAGCTCAAGCGGTTACGATTTCACGCCAACAGGCACGCCGATTTCAGGTCTGTTGCCTGATACGGCATTTGCTCTGGGACAGTTCTCGCATCTGAATTTCCCGATCACGGGAACAACGCTGAGCACCGTCGATCTCATTGTCGACATACTGATCAGTGGTGGCCCTCTGGTGTCTTCGTCATTTGCCCTGACGCATAACGAGACATTGAATCGTCCAAGCAACTGTCCGGCGGATTCTACCCCTTGCGATGACATCGTGACCATTACCAATACTTTGGGCTCACAGAACTTCAGCTTTGGTGGGCAGAATTATGTGTTTTCAGTCCTCGGCTTCTCTCAGAACGGCGGCGGCACTATTTCAAACGGCTTCAGCACAACGGAAAACATGCAAAACGTCGCGACGCTGTACGGGCAATACACGATTGCCCCTGTGCCATTGCCCGCCGCTGGCTGGTTGCTTCTTGGCGGCATCAGTGGCTTGTTTGTGATGGGTCGCCGGAAAAAGCGCAGCATGGCCTGACGGCTTTTTGTGCTCTCTCCATTCTTGTGGTGAGAGCATGCCTGGAATCGGGCCGCTCTGGTGAAGCCAGGAATTCGGTCTTTCAGAGCATGCGCCTGACCGGGCCTGAATTGATGGAATTAGCTTGAAACGATACGGGCGCTTGCTGGAAGCCTGTCGGAAGGCCGCCCGATCATCACTCTTGCTGCAAATGTTCGAACAAAATCTTGCTGAACACGGATGGCGGTGACGTTCGCACGGCGCTGGGCGAGACGAAAAAACCGAACATGATGATCAGTATGATCAGGGCAGTACCGGCAAGACAAGCCGCCGAGAGGTGAAAGACCGAGCGAACCATTGCGACACTCCCTTCTCTAAATATCCGGAAATTCTGTGAGGTCTGAAACGTCAGCCTGACTTTGCCAGCTCTTGTTTCAGCCTTTGGTTTTCCGCCTGCAAGTCTGCCAACTGCTGCCCCAGCTTGTTCAGATGAGGGCGCAACTCTGCTTCGGTGAAGCGCGGTGTGATGTGGCTTGGGCAGTTCCAGTCCAACGCCTCGACGCGAATGATCACGGCCCGTTCGGCCGTTGCCTCGGCCTCTTCCGAGTAAAGGGTAGCGGCCGCTGCTTCGCCTTCCGTGAATGCGACGCGCCCAAGGATCTTGAGACGGCGTCGGTTGGCGTAATCCATCAGGATCATCGCGATGCGATCGTTGCCGTCCAGGTTTCCGCGTGAGATGTACTGTTTGTTGCCCGAAAAATCCGCATATCCGATAGTCAGGGGCCCCAGCACTTTCAAAAATCCTGCTGGCCCGCCCCGATACTGCACATAGGGCCAGCCGGTCTCGGACACGGTGGATTGATAGAACCCGTCCCGTGCCTGAATGAACTCTTTCTCGGGGCCGCCGATCAGGTGGCCTTGCTGGGGATCACCTTCAATGAACTTTGTATAGGTTCTGGCAGATCCCATCCTCTCCTGATGAGCGCGGACAGAGGGAGTAAACGTCAGTTCGGCAAAAGCGCGGGGCATGAATGTCCTTTCAAAGACCCAGTTCGGTCAACCCGGGGTGGTTTTCAGGGCGTTCGCCCAGGGGCCAATGGAACAGCCGGTCATCTTCTGCAATGGGAAGATCGTTGAGCGAGGCATGGCGATGTGACATGCGTCCGTCATCGGCGAATTCCCAGTTTTCATTGCCATAGGATCTGAACCACTGACCGCTGTCGTCGCGCCACTCATAGGCATAGCGCACGGCTATACGGTTTCCGGCAAAGGCCCACAGTTCCTTGATCAGGCGATATTCCAGTTCTTTCCGCCATTTGCGGGTCAGAAAGGCGTGGATGTCGGTATGGCCGGACAGGAATTCAGCCCGATTCCGCCATTGACTGTCTTCGGTGTAGGCAGGCGTCACGCGGTCGGCGTCACGACTGTTCCAGGCATTTTCCGCCATGCGCACTTTTTGAGTGGCGGTTTTGAAGGTGAACGGGGGCAGTGGGGGTCTGGACATTTTGCAAATGCTTTCAGGTGAGTGAGGCGGCAAGAAGAGCCATGGTCAGAAGGAAGGGGACGTACTGAGGTGGAAAAATGCTGGCGCGACGTTTCATCGGTCAAATCCTCGGGTGTACAGATCGGTTAACTTACAAATAAGGTGTACCGATCTGTAAACTTTTGCAAGTGGAAATTTCACGATGAGACTGGGCGTCTGGTAAAATTATTTTAAAACAATGCTTTGGCTTTGGGTCATTGTACTTCGCGCTTCATGATAATATGTACAGAACGGTACACCATGGAGCCGAATCATGCGCCCAAACAAACGGGATGAGTTGGTCAGCAAGGCCCTGAAGGTCTTTTACCGCGACGGGTTTCACGCAACCGGCATGGACAAGCTGGTTGTGGAAACAGGCGTGTCAAAGACGTCGATGTACAAGCATTTCCGCACCAAGGAAGACCTGATCGTGGCCGCGCTGCGCCTGCGGGATGAGAACTTCCGCAACTGGTTCTTTCAACGCATCGACGAGATGGCAGAAACACCAGCCGAACAGATCATCGTCAGCTTCGATGCCCTGAAGGAATGGTTTGAAGAGGACGGGTTCCGGGGCTGCATGTTCATCAAGGCCGGGGCTGAGTATCAGGATAAGGATCACCCCATCCATGTGCAGGCCGCTGAGCACAAACAGCTTTTGCTGGAACATTTTACGATCATAGCCCAACAGGCCGGCGCGCATGATCCTCGAAAACTCGCGAGTCAGATCGTACTGTTGCAAGAGGGAGCAATCGTATCCGCCGTTCTGCTTAAGAACTGCGATCCGGCTGAAGACGCCAAGGATGCGGCCAAACACCTGTTGGCCAAAGAACTGGCTTAACCCGGCCAGTCAAAAGGGATTCTCTGACATTGCAGGCTGAGGAACGTTGCGTTGTTCCTCAAAGGGACGCCGCGTCACAAGGATTGGCGTGAGTCGAACACAGCGCTAGCCTTTCCGGAAAGACTGATTGGAGAGCGTACAATGTCACTTTTCACTTCGACTGCGGCATGGGTCACCGATGAACACCGCATGTTCGCGGATATGGCTGGTCGGTTCATGGATGACGAACTGTCGCCCAATATCGAAACCTGGGTTGAAAACGGCGTTGTGGATCGCGATTTCTGGCGCAAGGCCGGCGAAACCGGGCTGATGGCGGGTGCGATCCCCGAAGAATATGGCGGTGTCGGCGGCGGCATGGGCTTTGACGCCATCACGGCTTATGAGCAGGGCGCGCGAGGAGATGCGGGTTGGGGCTATGGCATTCAGTCGATCGTGACCCACTATCTCACCGCCTATGGCAGCGAAGATCAGAAGAAGAAGTGGTTGCCCAAACTGGCGTCGGGCGAATTGGTCGGCGCGCTAGCAATGACAGAACCCAGCACCGGCTCGGACGTGCAGGCCGTGCGGACGACCGCCGAGAAGGACGGGAACTCCTATCGGCTGAACGGGTCAAAGATCTTCATCACGAACGGACAGACTGCGGATCTGATTATCGTGGCCGCCAAGACCGACAAGTCCGCTGGCGCACGCGGCGTCTCATTGATTGTGGTGGAAACTGACGGGTGTGAAGGTTTTCGCCGGGGGCGGAACCTCAAGAAACTGGGCATGAAGGGCAATGACACTGCCGAGTTGTTTTTCGAAGATGTCAAAGTGCCGATGACAAACCTGTTGGGGCCCGAAGAAGGGCAGGGTTTCTATCAGCTGATGAAACAACTGCCCTGGGAACGGCTGAATATCGCTATCATGGCGCTGGGCGCGATCGATTTCGCCATCGCCGAAACAGTGAAATACGTGCAGGAACGCAAAGCCTTCGGGCAGCGGGTGATGGATTTTCAGAATACCCGGTTCAAACTGGCGGAATGCAAGACCAAGGCCGAGGTTCTGCGCAGTTTCATCAATGATTGTATCGGAAAACTGGAAGTGGGCGAGCTGGACGCGGCCACGGCCTCGATGGCCAAATACTGGGGCTCTGAGGTGCAGAATGAGATCATGCATGAATGCCTGCAACTGTTCGGCGGCTACGGGTTCATGATGGAATATCCGATCGCGCGTCTTTACGCGGATGCCAGGGTGCAGATGATTTATGGCGGCACCAACGAGGTCATGAAAGAGCTGATCGCGCGATCGCTCGACGTCTGAGCCCGCCACGCGGGTCCTCCCGCCCGGTGTCGTCATTCATGACGGAATGACTCCTCCGGTTGGGCCCGGCAGGCTCGGGCAAAGCCCGTGCCTGCGGAGTCTGTTTCGTTGTCGCAACATTGCTAAATGGAGGCTTGCATAAAGGGAGGTATCGGTAGGATGTTCCGCCGAAAAGACTCAGAGGCCCGACGTGAACGATCCCGAACATGCCCTGTGGCGAAGCACTTGCACCGAGGCAGTCACAGCACCGCCCCTGACCGCTGACGCAGCGGTTGATCTGGCTGTCATCGGAGGCGGCTACACCGGGTGTTCAGCGGCTTTGACCGCAGCCTGCGCCGGCGCGTCGGTCTGTCTGCTGGAGGCGCGAGAGATCGGGTTTGGCGGATCAGGGCGCAATGTAGGTCTGGTCAATGCCGGGTTGTGGTTGCCGCCGGACGATATCCGCGCGCGTATCGGTGCAGAGCCGGGAGACCGTTTGATCGACTTGCTGGCCAAGGCGCCGTCGGATGTGTTTGCCTTGATCGATGAATATGGCATTGCGTGTGAGCCCGTGCGCAACGGAACCCTGCATTGCGCTCATTCCGCGTCGGGTTTGAAGGACCTGCATACGCGTCATGCGCAGTTGAGCGAAGCAGGAGCGCCGGTTGAGTTGCTGTCAGCAGACCAGGCCGGTGAACGCACCGGCAGCCAAGCCTTTCACGGTGCCTTGTTCGATCCACGGGCAGGAACCATTCAGCCTTTGGCCTATGCGATGGGTTTGGTGCGCGCGGCGTCGCAGGCCGGGGCACGGATACATATGCGCAGCCCAGTGCAGACTATGACATATGAGGGCGGGCACTGGGTTCTGAAGACACCAGGCGGGACGGTTCGGGCAAAGTCGGTCATTCAGGCGACAAATGCCTATCATCATGCGTTGCCGGATACCGCGCCTGCTTATGTGCCGGTCTACTATTTCCAGTACACCACAGCCCCGCTGACTGACAATTTGCGTGCCAGTATCCTGCCAAAGAAAGAAGGGTGCTGGGATACCGGACTGATCATGACGTCATTCCGACTGGATCAGGCGGGGCGGATGATCATTGGCGGCATTGGGGATCTGGGACATGCCGGTCGGGTTGCGCATTCCGGTTGGGTCCAGCGCAAGCTGGCCGAGCTCTATCCGCAATTGGCCGACCAGCCGTTGGAACACGGGTGGCACGGGCGGATCGCAATGACGTCGGACCATATTCCGAAGATCACGCGGATCGGCCCCAACGCTCTGGCCGCACACGGGTATTCGGGCCGCGGCATCGGCCCGGGCACGGTGTTCGGCCGAATGATGGCCGAGAGTCTTCTTGCCAATGATCTCTCGATTCTGCCGGTTCTCGCCGTGTCGGAATACCGAGAAAGCTGGACACGCGTGCGCCGCGCTTTTTTCGAATCCGGCGCGGCGCTGACACATCTTATAAAGGCGCGGGTCTGAGTTCAGACAGACCGGGTGATACCGCCGTCCACACGGATATTCTGTCCGGTGATATAGCCGCCGCCTTCTGAGGCAAGCAAAGCGACGACCGAGGCGATCTCGTCATAACTGCGCCCATATCGCCCCATTGGGATGCGGCTGCGGAACTCTTCCTTCTCGGGAAGGCTGTCAATGAAGCCCGGAAGAACGTTGTTCATTCGGATATTCTCGGCGGCATACTTGTCCGCGTACAGCTTGGTGAAGGCGGCCAGCCCGGCCCGGAACACGCCCGAGGTCGGAAAAACCGGATCCGGTTCGAACGCGGCAAAGGTCGAGATGTTGATGATCGATCCACCCCCCTGCGCCTGCATGATCGGGGTCACAAGCCGTGTGGGGCGCACCGCGTTCAGGAAATAGACATCCATCCCGGTGTGCCAATCCTCGTCCGTCAGTTCAAGGATCGGAGCGCGGGGGCCGTGACCGGCGGAATTGACCAGAACGTCAACGCGCCCCCAATGGGCCATGGCCGCATCGACAAGCTTCTGCAAATCCTCGGTGGACTGGTTCGAGCCGGTAATGCCGACGCCGCCCAATTCTTTCGCCAAAGCTTCTCCCTTGCCCGAGGAAGACAGAATGCCAACCCTGAACCCGCCCGCCGCCAACCTCCGGGCGGAATCCGCACCCATGCCACTGCCGCCCGCTGTAATAAGTGCTACTTTTTCCATCTGACATCTCCGTTTTCAGTTGATCCCAGGATGGAGGTCAGAGAGCGGTTTGACCAATCAGTTCTGCTGGCTCTATGCTGTAGAAAATCTACAGGACAACACTATGGTCGCCCTTCCGCCCCTGAACGCTTTACGTGCTTTCGAAGCTTCTGCGCGTCATTTGAACTTTCGACTGGCCGCCGAGGAGCTTGGCGTTACACAAGGGGCTGTGGCGCAGCAGGTGCGCGGGCTTGAGGCACGATTGGACGAGGTTCTGTTCGATCGCCTGCCGCGTGGGTTGCGTCTGACCGAATCCGGACGGCGGTTTCACGCGCCCCTGCGTCGTGCCTTCAGGTTGATCGAAGAGGCTGTCGAAGACCTGTCTCCGGATCGCCGGATCACGTTGTCGGTCACGCCCAGCTTTGCCTCGAAATGGTTGGTGCCGCGTTTGTCGGGCTTCACGGACCTGTATCCGGACATCTCGGTTCAGGTGGATGCGCGCGAGCGTCTGGCGGATTTCAAATCGGATGGCGTTGATCTGGCTGTCAGGCAGGGACGGGCGCCGTTTGCGGCGGAACTGGAGGCGGTGCCTTTGTTCTCGACCGAGTTCATCCCGGTATGCAGCCCTTCTGTTGCGGGCGGAATCAGCACCCCTTCTGACTTGATGAAGCAGGTATTGCTGAACGACACCCACGGATTGTGGCCCTTGTTCCTTGAACGGGTGGGGGTAAGCGGAAAGCCCAGAATGATGAGCTTCAGCCAGACCAGTCTTGCGATCGACGCGGCAGTTTCGGGGCAGGGTATAGCACTGGCCAATGCGCCTCTTGTCGCGCAAGAAGTGGCCTCGGGCCGTCTGGTTCAGCCGCTGGCGGATGTCCTGGTTGAAGATCTGGGGTTTTATGTGGTTGCGCCCCGTAAGCCACGCCAGCCGCAACTGGTCGAGATCATGCGAGACTGGCTGTTGTCTCAGGTCTGAAGAGATGCAGCGATTGCCTCGATCCGGGCCCGCAACCAGCGATGTGCCGGATCATTGGCCGACCTCTGATGCCAGACCATGTAGATCGACACCGGCGCGCATTCGAACGGCAGTGGTGCGCAATCCAGCCCAGCCAGCGGGCCCTGTTTCATCAGCGCCGTGTCGGTTGAGATCAGGTCGCTGCCCTGTATGAAGGCCGGGATGGCGTTGAAATGCGGCAGGGTTACTACCGCTGGCCTGATCTGGCTTTGATCGACGCCTCGCATGACGGCGCGGGCGTTGCGGCCATCGGCAAAACGCACCTCGACATGATCGCAGTTGCAATAGGCTTCCCAACTGTCGGGCGGTGAGTGCTGCGTGGCGTCATAGAACACCACCAGCGGACTGGTCATCAGGTGTTTCTGAAAGATATCCGGCCCGTCCGGCGGCAACGGGGTCAGCATCAACTGGCATCTGTCACTGCGCAGCAGCTCGGGGTCGGGCACGCCTGAAGGAATGAATTCCAGCCGCAGACCTGCGCCTTCGGCACGTGTTTCTCGAAGCAACTGCGGAAAGATCAACTCGCGCGGCATGTCATTGGTGGCGATGCGGATCCTGATCTGTTCGGACTGCGGGTCGAACGGCCGCCCTTCGGTCAGCGCCCGCATTCCGTCCAGCACCTTTTGCGCGGGCTCCTTCAGGGACAAGGCGCGCTCGGTCGGGGTAAGGCCCTGACCGGACCGGACAAACAACGGGTCGCCCAGCACCAGCCGGAGCTTGGCCAGCGTGTGGCTGATGGCCGATTGCGTGACGCCCAGCCGATCCGCAGCTTTCGAAACCGAGCTTTCCTCGAGTATGGTCAGAAACGTGCGCAGAACCTTGCCGTCTAGATCAGTGAAATCGATTTTCTTCATACCACTTATGATTATGCATGAATGGTTTCGCTGTCCATTACGGGGTAGGGGATGGGTGGCAACAGGAGGCGCATAATGGGAATCCGCTTTTTCTCGGACAAGAACCGGCCCGTTCACATGGGGCGATACCCGTTGGAGCGTTTGACCCGACAAGATACCATGCCGGACTTGTCGCGTGTGCCCTTGATGGGCGAACTGAGTTTCCACCGGCCGGAACGGCCCGACAGCATCGTCAACGCCATGGGCGAATTTCAGGCGATGCTGGACGCGATCCGCGACGGGTTGGTGAACCCGATTGCATCCGAGATCCCATCAGATCCGCAGGAACGCGCCAACCATCTGAAGGCATTCGGATATTTCAACGATGCGTCGATGATGGGCTGCGGGCCGTTGCCGTCAGATGCACTGTTGGACGAACCACGCCGAAACCCCGATATCGACCGGCTTGCCCATGCGCTGCGAACGCGCCAGACCAAGACGCTGGCCTCTGGGATCGATCTCATCATGGCGGATCTGAAAGACAGTATGGAGGCCGCGCCCAAGCCGATTGACGACCACTGTCACACCATCGTTTTTCTCTATGAACATAACCGCGATCCGGACCCTTCCGAACCCGGTGCGGATTGGATCATCAACGCGCAGGATCATCGTGCCTGCCTGCTGGCAACCGAGAATGCCGTGGTCATCGCCAACTATATCCGTCTGCTGGGTTTTGACGCCCGTGCGCACAGCGTGATGTCGTCCGAAGTCGATCTGGACAGGCTGGCCGTGGCCGCCGGTCTGGCCACGGTCGAGAGCGGTGAACTGGTTGCGCCGTGGCTGGGCACCAGGTTTGGCCTTGCAGCCGTGACGACCGAGATGCCCATCGCGCATGACCGGCCGCTCAGGCCCATGGCGCAACAGCCGTGGTTTCGGACTCAAGGCCCGGCATGGTGGTTGGGAACGGGATTTGCCAAGAACGCCCTCAACCGTGACCCATATGCCAAAAGACGCTATGTGGACGGGGCCCATCCGTTCGAAAAACTCAAACGGGTCGAGACCCCGACAACCTATGTCGACGAGGAAAATGTCGCCCGCGTTCCCAAGCGCGCCGACATGTTCGCCCGCGCCCAGTTCGGCGACATGGGCAAGTCACTGCAGGACGCCGCGAAAGGCGGGTACTACGTGCGCAAGGCTGCGCCCAGCTTTGCCCAGCGCCGCGCGCTGGGTGCATTCGTTCTGTTGCAGGACGGTGAAAGCGCTGACCTGCGTAAGCCTGCCGATGCCGGACGCAATGCGGCAAACATCAAAGCAGCGACCTATTTCCTGGGCGTCGATGCGGTGGGTCTCAGCCGCTGTCCGGAATGGGCGTGGTATTCTCATGACGCCACTGGCGAAGAAATCGTGCCGCCTCATGATCAGGCCATCAGCATGATCATCGATCAGGGCTATGAAACGATGGAAGGTGCCAGCGGTGACGACTGGATCAGTGTCGCCCAATCCATGCGCGCCTACCTGCGGTTTTCGCTGCTGGGAGGTGTGATCGCCCAACAGATCCGCAACCTGGGCTACAGGGCCAAGGCGCATACAGTGATGGATGGCGAGGTGCTGCAACCGCCGCTGTTGCTGCTCTCGGGGTTGGGAGAGGTCAGCCGGATCGGAGAAGTAATCCTAAACCCCTATCTGGGTCCGCGCCTGAAATCAGGCGTGGTGACGACCGACATGCCGATAGCGTATGACAAACCCATCGATTTCGGCCTGCAGACCTTTTGCGAGTCCTGCAACAAATGCGCCCGCGAATGTCCCTCGGGCGCAATCACCGCCGGACCGAAGCTGATGTTCAACGGTTACGAAATTTGGAAATCCGACAGCCAGAAATGCGCCACATACCGTGTAACGACGCCGGGCGGCGCGATGTGCGGGCGCTGCATGAAGACCTGCCCGTGGAACCTCGAAGGCATCTTCAAGGAACGCCCCTTCCGTTGGGCTGCGATGAACATCCCCTCGGCCGCGCCCGCGTTGGCCAGGCTGGACGATGCGGTCGGCAATGGCGGGTTGAACGACATCAAGAAATGGTGGTGGGATATCGAGTTGCAGCCTGACGGCGCCTATCGCCCCACGACGCACCCGTTGAACCGACGCGATCTGCAAAAGGATCTGGACCTGAAATATGAGGATCAGACTCTCGCCGTCTATCCCGCTTATCTGGCTCCGCACCCCTGGCCCTATCCCTTTGCAATGGATCGAGAGGCCGGGATCGCAGCCTATGAGGCCATGGTGACGGCCGACGAATACAAGGCGCGAAAGGCAAGCGGGGACATGTCGATCATCCATCGCTATCAGATCGCCGGTGATGCGCCTGTGATGCGGGTCGCCGTGACCAAGGTCGACAAGATGACGGCGGATGTCACGAAATACGAATTCACATCGCTGGACGGTGCGCCCCTGCCGGGATGGACAGCGGGCGCACATCTGGACGTTCTGGTCGCGCCGGAATTTCTGCGGCAATACTCCATGTCCGGCGACCCGTCGGATCGTGCGACCTATCAGATCGGAGTGTTGCGCGAGGATGACGGGCGTGGCGGATCCGCGCTGCTGCATCGCATCTTCACCGAGGGTCGAAAGGTTTTCGTTTCCAAACCGATCAACCACTTTGAATTGGATGACACGGCAATCAGAACATTCCTCATGGGCGGCGGTATCGGCATCACCCCGATGATCGCCTTTGCCCATCGCCTGCATGCACTGGGCCGCGAGTTCGAGTTACACTATTCGGCCAGCACACGGGACGGGGCGGGGTATCTGGATGATCTGGCCGCTATGCCTTGGGCAGATCGCGTTCATTTCCATTTCTCGGACGAAGGCACCCGCGCTGATCTGAATGTGATTCTGTCCGGCTACCGGGATGGATGGCATGTCTACACCTGCGGGCCGGATCGTTACATGAACGGTGTGATTCAGGCGGCAGAGCAGCAAGGCTTTCCCGAAGAGGCGCGTCATCTGGAATATTTCTCGGTTCCTGAAATGCCTGAATATGAAAACCACGCGTTTGAACTCAAGCTTGCGCGTTCGGGCCGGATACTGCCTGTGCCCGCAGATAAAGACGCGGCTCAGGTTCTGAACGAATCCGGTTTTCATGTGGATGTGAAATGCGCTGACGGCATCTGCGGCGTATGTAAATGCGGTGTCATTTCGGGCGAGGTCGAGCATCGGGATTTCGTTTTGTCCCGGAAACAGCGCGAAGGCGCCATGATCCTGTGCCAAAGCCGCGCGGCGGAACCTGATGGATTGATCGAAATCGATCTCTGAACCCTGTCCAAAAGCGACATTTGGAAGTTGAATTTTGGTCGCTCGGCCCATGGACGCCGGACGAGGGGTGAATTAACGTCGCCGCGAACCCAGATATTCCTGACCAACAGGTACGAGGTAGCTTCATGGATTATCACAGCCCCGCCAGCTTTGCCGAAGCTTCGGCTCTGGCCGCGAACGCGACGGGCATCACACGTTTTCTGGCGGGCGGTACGGATGTACTGGTGCAGCTGCGCTCGGAACTGGTGACGCCCGATACGCTGATCGACATCAAGAAAATCAACGGTGTACACGATATTACCCGCAATGCCGACGGTGGCTGGACGCTGGGTGTTGCCACAACCGGCGCCGAGATGAGCGAGCACCCCGAGCTTGGCCGCGACTGGCCCGGTGTCGTCGAGGCGATGGACCTGATCGGTTCAACTCAGGTTCAGGGTCGCGCGACGCTGGCCGGCAACCTGTGCAACGGCTCCCCTGCGGCTGATTCCGTGCCCGCCATGGTGGTGGCAGGCGTGACCGTCACCGTAACCGGCCCCGATGGCACGCGTGACGTTGCAGTTGAGGACATCCCGACCGGGCCCGGCAAGACCTCGCTGGCGAAAGGCGAACTGATCTCGGCCATCAACATTCCTACCCGTGGTGAAAATGGGGGCGATGCCTATCTGCGTTTTATCCCCCGTACCGAAATGGACATTGCGGTCGTGGGCGTTGGTGTGAACCTCCGTCTGGACGGTGACGTCATCACCGAGGCGCGCGTGTCGCTGGGTGCCGTGGCACCGACCGTTCTGTTGGTTGAAGACTGTGCCAACGCGATTATCGGCAGCACTTTGGACGATGCCGCCCTTGACGCACTGGCCGGGGCCGCGTCGGCCGCCTGCAATCCGATTGATGACAAACGCGGTACGATCACATTCCGCACCGAAGTCGCCGGCGTACTGGCCAGGCGCGCCGCGAAAATCGCCTATGCCCGCGCGAAGGGAGAAAACGCATGAGCAAGCTCCACGTATCCACCACCGTGAACGGAGACGCGGTTGAATACCTCTGTGACCCGCGCGAAACCCTGCTGGACTGTCTGCGCGACAAGCTGAACCTGACCGGCGCCAAAGAGGGCTGCGGCACCGGTGATTGCGGCGCGTGCTCGGTCACCGTCGATGGCCGTCTGGTGTGCTCGTGCCTGATGCTGGGTGTCGAGGCCGAAGGCAAGCAGATCGAGACCGTCGAAGGGATTGCGGATGGTGACATCCTGCACCCGTTGCAGAAGAAGATGATCGAATATGCCGCGCTTCAATGCGGCATCTGTACCCCGGGCATTCTGGTGGCGGCGAAGTCTCTGTTGGAGAAGAACCCCAATCCGACCGAGGAAGAAACGCGCTATTGGCTGGCGGGCAACCTATGCCGCTGCACCGGCTATGACAAGATCATTCGCGCCGTGATGGACACGGCGGCTGAGATGCGGGAGGCGTCATAATGGCTCTGGACGATCGCAAAACTGATTTCACTTTCGTTGGCACCCGCCCCAATCGCCCTGACGGTCTGGACAAGGTGACAGGCCGGGCCAAGTTCGGCGCGGATATCTCGGCCCCCGGCATGTTGCACGGCGCCATCCTGCGCTCACCCCATGCCCATGCCCGGATCGTCAGAATTGATACCTCGAAAGCTGAGGCATCGAAGGATGTCAAAGCCGTCGTGACCCGCGCCGATTTCGCCAATGTCCCGTTCAAGCCCGGACTCGAAGGCGAATTCTGGAACGTGCTGGAAAACGTCATGGCGGGTGAAAAGGCGCTTTATGACGGGCACGCGGTTGCTGCGGTCGCGGCCACATCTGCCTTGGCGGCACGTGATGCGCTGAAACTGATCGAGGTCGAATACGAGGTGCTGCCGCACGTCACCGATGTGGACAAAGCGATGGCTCCGGATGCGCCGGTGATCCGGCAAGGCGCAGCGGACTATTCGGTGCCAGAAGGGATGCACCCGAATGTCGTGCGCTATCACGAAAGCGGTCACGGTGACGTCGAGGCGGGCTTTGACGAGGCCGATCTGGTTGTCGAAGACAGCTTTGTCACCGAGGCGACCCATCAGGGCTATATCGAACCGCATGCCTGCCTGGGCATGCTGGGCAATGACGGCAAGGGCGAGTTGTGGTGCACAACCCAAGGTCACTGGATAGCGCAAAAAACCTGTGCGGCGCTGCTGGGAATCGAAACCTCTCAGTTGCGCGTCACGGCGTCTGAAATCGGCGGCGGTTTTGGCGGCAAGACCACGGTCTTCATCGAACCCGTCGCGCTGGTGCTCAGCCGCAAGGCCAACCGTCCGGTCAAGATCGTGATGAATAGGTCCGAGGTTTTCCGTGCCACCGGGCCGACCTCTTCGGCGTCAATGGACGTGAAGATCGGCATGAAGAATGACGGCACGATCTCGGCGGCGCAGGGTGTCTTCCGCCTGCAAGGTGGGGCCTTCCCCGGCGCCCCGGGCGACATGACGGCCATGTGTGCCTTTGCGCCCTACAACCTGATCAACGTCAAACAGATCGGTTACGATGTGATGTCGAACCGTCCGAAACAGGCCGCCTACCGCGCGCCGGGCGCACCCATGGGTGCTTTCGCCGTTGAGTCCGTCATTGATGAGCTCTGCAACAAGCTGGGCCTCGATCCTATCGATGTGCGCCTGAAAAACGCCGCGCATGAAGGCACGAAGGCCAGCTATGGCCCGACCTACGAGCGCATCGGTCTGGTCGAAACCCTTGAGGCTGCCAAAGCGCATCCCCATTACTCGGCCCCACTGAAGCCGGGGCAGGGGCGCGGGGTTTCCTGCGGCTTCTGGTTCAATCACGGCGGCGAGACCAGCGTTTCACTGGCATTGTCCGAGGATGGCTCAGCACAGTTGATGGTCGGAACACCCGACATCGGCGGGTCGCGCGCGTCCATGGCCCTGATGGCGGCCGAGGTTCTGGGCGTTCCGTATGAAAACATCCGCGTGACCATCGCCGACACGGCGACACTGGGCTACAACGACGTGAGCCATGGTTCGCGTGTGACTTACGCGTCGGGCCTCGCCACGATCAAGGCCGCAAGACACGCGGTCGAGAAACTGTGCGAACGTGCGGCGGCCAAGTGGGGCATCCCGGTCGATGCGGTGAAATGGGAAGACGGCTGCGCGGTGCCCTCGGGGCCTAATGCTGGCGATTTCGACCCGCTGCCGCTGGCCGATATCACAGCGGATATGGGATCCACCGGAGGCCCGATTTCGGGCCATTTCGAAGCTACCCCCGAAGGCGCGGGCGTATCCTTTGGCACTCATATCGTCGATGCCGAGGTCGATCCGGAAACCGGCAAGACATCGATCACCCGCTACACGGTCATTCAGGATGCCGGCAAGGCGATCCACCCGACCTATGTGGAAGGCCAGTTCCAAGGCGGCGCCGCGCAGGGCATCGGCTGGGCGCTGAACGAGGAATACATCTATGGCGAGGATGGTCGGTTGCAGAACTCGATATTCCTCGATTACCGGATTCCTGTTGCCAGCGACCTGCCGATGATCGACACGGTGATCGTCGAAGTGCCCAACCCCGGCCACCCGTTTGGGGTGCGCGGCGTGGGCGAGACGGGCATCGTACCGCCCCTGGCCGCCATCGCCAATGCAGTGTCCAACGCGGCAGGTGTTCGGATGACGCAACTGCCGATGTCTCCGCCGCGCATCCTTGCGGCGCTCAAGGACAATGGTTGAGGTCCACCTCTGGTCCGGCCTCCGGTCACTGACCGGGGGCCAGCAAGTGGTTAAGGTCGAGGCCAAGACCACCGGAGAGCTTTTACGGGCTTTGGTCCGGGCCCACCCGCAGTTGCAGGCCCCCATTGATGCGGGTGTCTCCATCGCGATCGACGGGCGCGTCATTGCCACCGGGCTTACCGAGCCGATTCCCGAAGGCAGCGAAGTCTATCTGATGCAACGTCTCAGGGGCGGTTAGGCGTCAGGCGACCATGGCTCGCGTCCGACCATCCGGTCAGCCTCTGCCGTGATGTCGTTCATGTGCTGCTCAAGGCTCAGGCGCAGGGTCTCGATTTCCTCTTCGCTTGCCTTGCGGGGCACTGTTTCAGTCCATTCCCGACACAGATACACGCCCTCATTGCGCCAAGGGCGGGGCATCAGAAGGTGATCCCAGGTTCCCGCTTCGCGACCATGTTTTGTTGAATAGGTGATACCGAATACGCGCTTGCCCGAGGTCCGCGCCCATACCAACGGAACCGTCGACAGAACCCGTTCTGGCCCACGCGGGCCGTCTGCCGCGATCCCAATTGAGATACCCTGCTTCATCTTGCCCAGAACCTGGCGTGACAAGGCGACGTGGCGTGTCTTGCTGGCCATGGCAATCGTATCCATGCCAAACAGCATTTGTACCCGGCCCACCATACTGCCCGCCCGGGCAGAGGAGGTGATCGAACAGATGCGCGCCTTGTCCAGCGGAAAGAAATAGGGCGACTGCGCCAGCCGCTGGTGCCAGAGCACAACGATGACCGGCTCACCTTGTTCGGCCAACTGGTCCAGTTCTTCATACCCTATGCGCTGCCAGCGTGTGTTGCGGTTGACCAATCGAATGTAAGTGGCAATCCGTCGGGCCACCCAGTTCAGCACGGCTTCGCTGTCTGCGATCTTCTTGCGGAGGTTCACGCGGGGTTCCTTTTGCTGACCGGACCTTGTCTTAGCGCACTGCACATTTTGCGCAACTTGTTTGTCGGTTCAGATAGTGGTGTGCAATCCGAAAAAGCCTCTTGAGTCCGCCGCGCGGCTGTCATATCTGGGGCGCACTACAGGGGTATAGCTCAGTTGGTAGAGCGACGGTCTCCAAAACCGTAGGTCGCGGGTTCGAACCCTGCTGCCCCTGCCATCCAAATCAAAAACCTAATCGGCAATCGTGTTTGGCGCGTTTCGCGCTTGCGCAATTTTTGAGTGCAGTTGGGGCGAACCGGCAATCAGGACGCGCGTCGTCAGTCTGATGCGAGGTGCAGTTTTGCCAACCCCCGTATGCCAGCAACAAAAAAAGTCCGTAGTGTGAACAGCGTCACTGACCAGTGTTGGGAAATCTGGTTAATTGAGGGTGTCAAAGAGTTGGCGTTCAGGTTCGGTTCAGAACGCATGTTTTCAGTTTCTTCCCCATGACAAGGGCGCGCTTGTGGTTGAGCGCGCCCTTTCTGTTTCTGGCAGGGCGCAAAAACAGTTCAAGAAAAAAGGCGGTTCCAAACGAATGAACGCGGCCGATTGTTGTCAGAATGCGCAAATCAAATGCACTAGGTCTGTATTCGAACAAAACCCGTCCAATCACACCTTGAATCAGGGTCAGAGCGTCGGGCGACCCCTCGGTCAAACCAATAGCGCCAGATCCCCTATATTTGTCTTGTGCCGGGTCGGCATTGTTTTTGCCGGTTGGCCGTCGATCGTTAGTGCAAGGTCTTTGTAAAACCCGTCACTGTCGAACCACCAGCGATGCGACTTCATCATCTTGCGCTGGTTTTTCGGCACGTCCCGCTTGTATTGTTCATCACAATAAATGTCCCAATGACCTTTCGAGGTCAGCTTTGGCATCCCAACGCGGCCCGCCCGCTGCCGCCCGCCATGAACAATCCCTCCGGCCAGGGCCAGAACCTTGTCTTTTCGGCTGTAGTAATTGGTGAACCGCTTGCAGCGTTTTTTCAGAACCAGATCGCCCCATGCGCCCTTTTCCAGCCACTCTGAATCGATATCACCCGACGCGAACATGACCTGATCCGCCGACCATATCTTGTTGCCTGGCCCAGCCGAATCCCCGAAGTCCGAGAAAGCGCGAAGTATGACCAGCGCACCCATGGAATGCGCGATCAGGTGAATCTTGGGGCGCGGGGACATTCCCAACAACGGCAATAGCCCATCCCCCACCAGATGCGGGGCCACCGCCTTGGCATCGGACCGGTCCGAGTCATAGGTGTGCACCGATCCGTCACTGGGCCAGTCAAAGGCAACGACGGCTCCCTGATACCCGTTGGCCCTGAGGTCGCCTTCGATTTTCCCCAACCGGTCCAGCATGTCCTTCTGGCTGGTGTTGAACCCGTGAACATAGATCAGGACGGCCGAATCTCCACCTTCCTGACGCACGAGATCCAACCATTTCGCCTGCTTGACGATGCTGCCCTTGCGAATTTTTCCACCCGGGCTTTGCTGGGTGATGTGAACATATCTGGTCCTTGCCGCCGGCTTTAATGTGAACTTCTTTTTCTGGGCGTTGTAGGTGCGGCGGGAAAAAAACAGTGCCATTCAGGAAACTCCATTCTGATCAATCCTGGAACAGTGCCACGAACTGCCGTTTTCGCAAAGCGTTGGCTCTTGACCTCTTCCTGGGGCAAATCAGCGGCGTTGGGTGAATACGGGTTTGCGCGAAGAGTGTGCGCAGGGTCATCCTGTCGTCCAATGCCTGTTTCCTCTGCCGGATTAATGCCCTAGTGTCGGCTGCAAACGAACACACGCACGAGGCCCCATGTCCCGTTTTGATGGATATTTCCTGCGGCAATTGCTGATTCTGTTTGGCTTTTTCACCCTGGTGCTGGTCGGTGTGTTCTGGATCACCCGGTCTGTCAGCCTGTTTGACAGGGTCATCAGCGGCGGTCAGTCGGCGATGGTTTTTCTGGAATTCACCGCGCTGACTTTACCGACCCTGATCCGCACGGTCATGCCCATGGCGGTGTTTGCTGCCGCCGTCTATGCCACAAACCGTCTGAGCCGCGAAAGTGAGCTGACGGTTATGCTGGCCACCGGATCCAGCCCCTGGCGGCTTGCCCGGGCGGTACTGCTGTTCGGTGTGATTGCCGGGGTGATGATGGCGATCATCAGCGTGTTCTTGCGCCCAGCCTCGGTAGAACAGCTGGAAATCCGGCAGGCTGAAGTGGCCGGAGATGTGACGGCCCAGCTTCTGAACGAAGGCGAGTTCCTGCATCCCGCCGAAGGCGTCACGGTTTACATTGGCAGTATCGATCTGGACGGTACACTCCATGAAGTGTTCGTGTCTGACCGTCGCGATCCTGAAAACGCAATCAGTTATTCAAGCGTAACGGCCTATCTGGTCAACAACGACAGCGGCATCCATCTTGTGATGGTTGACGGAGTTGCGTTGCGTATGAACCGAGAGGGCAAGGTGTTGTCATCCACCCTGTTTCAGGACGCCTCCTACGATATCTCGGAACTGACGAATACAAGCCCGATGACCCGTCGCAGTCTTGAAGCTATTCCAACCCCCGATCTGATCCGCAACCGAGAAGAGATTTCAGCGACGGAAGGGTTCGGCTCTGGAAAGCTGATCGAGGAACTGCATCAGCGGTTCTCGTGGATCGCGATCTGCATTGCCGTGGCCCTGGCCGGGTATTCCACCCTGATGCTGGGCAGTTTTTCCCGGTTTGGATTGTGGCCGCAGATATTGGGCGCCTTCACCATCCTTGTGCTGCTTGAAGGTGTTCGCGGGTTTGTTTCCCCGATGGTGATCGATGACCCGGAGCTTTGGTTTATGCTTTACCTTCCCGCAATCATAGGGGTGCTTATCTCGGGCCTCTTCCTGCTTGTTGCCGGTAGGCCGCTTATGCGAAAACGGCGGCGAGAGCCCCAGATCATGCCGACACCGGCCTGAGTTCTAGCTGCGAAGATCTACCAAACAGCTGCAAATGTCGTCAAATTCCTCGCGATCACCGCGGACGACCAGATACACGGGCAGGGGCAAGCTGACACTGTCCTCGACCCGCTCCAGAGCACCCGAGGCAAGATGCTCGGAAATGACGTAATCGGGGAAATAGCCGTTTCCGCCCCGCTGCAGGACATATCGCAGCGCCATCATGCAATTGCCAAGAAATACGGTCTGACCTGACGCCCGTCGCGCAGCCGATCTTACATGATCCTGATAGACCTCGCCCAGTTCGAGGTTGACGAAGATCAGGTCATCGTCCGTGCCGTCAGCCTTTGGCGTCCGGACCAGGGACAAGAGCTCTGGTTCCAGCTCGTACCACGTGACGCGCCGGTCGGATGGCTTTTCATGTGTGATCGCCGCGTCCAGCACATGGGTTGCCACCGCTTCTACCATGTTCAGGTCGTGGTCGTAGTTCAGCGTCAACAGCAATTTGCCAAAGCGCTGTTCAAACCGAACCGCCAGGTCCACCAGCAACGGATCCCAAATGCTGAGCTGGCCGCCCAACCGCAGCGCCGGGCGGTTCTGTGTCTGTACCGGCAGGTCGCGCGATGCAAAGCCCCAAAGGGACAACATCTGTTCTGCATAGGGTTTGAACTGCCGGCCGAACTCGGTCAGCGCCGTTCCTCCGGCACCGCGCGTGAACAGCGCCCTGCCGGTTTCCTCCTCGATCAGGCGAATGCGCGCGCTGACGGCAGTCTGCGTCACATTCAACTTGCGGGCGGCGGCATGAAAGCCACCGGCTTCGGCCACGCAGAGAAAGGTTTCCAGAGCCTTGGTTTGCATACTGAAAGTATTTTTTGATCATAGCGATAAAATCAATTCATTTTTTTGAAGGCTGGTTTCGAACTACCCTTCCGCTCAGGACACATGCCAAAGGATAAGCCATGCTGGACAAAAGCCACAAACCCACCTGGACCAGTTTCGAAACAGCCACCAAGGCCGACTGGGACGCCGTGATGGAGTATGAAGAGGCGTATAATGCGGCCCTGCCAGACCGCATCCTTGATGCCATCCGCTCGTTGGACGAAGAATGGACGCCCTATCCGGTCAACCGCTACCAGCACAGCTTGCAAGCCGCGACACGTGCTTATGAGGACGGTGCGGATGAGGAACTGGTGGTGGCGGCGCTGATCCACGATACCGGTGATATCCTGTCGCCCTACAATCACGGAGAGCTGTCAGCGGCGATGATGAAGCCTTACGTCAGCGAAAAGACGTATTGGATTCTCAAGCATCATTGTGTGTTTCAGGGGTACTACTACAACCACCACCTGGGTGGCGACCGCAACGCGCGCGACAAGTATCGCGACAGCCCTTATTGGGAAGAGTGTCGCTATTTCTGCCATGAATACGATCAGAAGGCGTTCGACCCGGACTATCCGACCAAGCCGCTGGATTTCTTTGAGCCCATGCTGCGCCGCGTCCTGAACAGGAGCGAAGGCCATATGGAGTTGAACGAAACCGTCGATGACGGCAAAACCGACTAAGTACCGGATCAGGCGGGCCAGTCCGGCAAATCTACCTGTCAGCAGCTTGCCATCAGTCGATAGACGATCTGTGCTGCGGTGAAATCCCAGGCGGCATTGCCGTTGGGTGCCAGTTCAACCACATCGAAGCCGACGCATTTGCGGCCCTTCACTGCATGTTCCACCAGACGAAGCGCCTGATAATAGCTCAGCCCCCCGGGAACAGGTGTGCCTGTGGCGGGCATCTGCGCCGGGTCCAGCCCATCAACGTCAAAGCTGACATAGACCAGTTCGGGGAAGTTCGCAGGCAGATCAACCGAGTGGATGTGACCCGTCACCAGTTCCTCGGCATCGACATGGAAGACGTGGTTTTTCAGGCGGCTTTTTGCTTCCTCAGTGGAAAAGGCGCGAACGCCGAACTGGGCCAGTGGGATACCTTCCTCGGCCAGCAGATGCATGACCGAAGCATGAGAGTGTTTTTCGCCCTGATATGCGTTGCGCAGGTCGGCATGCGCGTCGATTTGCACGACACCGACGGGCTGTTCCAGCGCGCGTGCCACACCCATGACCGCACCATAGCTGAGCGAGTGCTCACCACCCAGCGTCACCGGCACCTTGCCGGTGCGGACGGCGGCCTCGGTGCGCCGGGCAAGACGCTCCATGACATCCGGCAGCGGGCCGTCGCAATCCAGCGGGGCTTCGGTAAAGATGCCTTCGACACAAGGCTCAGCGTGGCCGGTTATGCGTTCGAGTTCATTGCTGGCCTCGATGATCGCGGCGGGGCCGTCTGCCGTGCCCGAGCCGTAGGAGACCGTGCGTTCCAACGGGACCGGGATCACGTGGAACCGGGCGTCTTCGCTGCGTTCGGAGTCGGTCAATTCACTGTCGAGGAAAATGCTCATGAAAGTCTGTCCTTAAAGTCGTCGTAGCCGAACTGCTTGATGATCCTTAGCTCGTCCGTTTCGCTGTTCCACAAGGCGATCGTGGGCAGCGGCACGCCGTTGAACGTGTTGGTCTTGACCATCGAGTAATGCGCCTGATCCAGAAAGGCAAAGCGCTGGCCAATCTCCAGCGGCTTGTCCCATGTATAATCGCCAATCACGTCTCCTGCCAGGCAAGACGGGCCGCCCAGGCGGTATGTATGGCCTGCTTCGGCCTCGTCCATCAAGGCCGGTCGATACGGGGCTTCGATCACGTCGGGCATGTGGCATGTGGCCGAGATGTCAGTGATCGCAAGAGTCATGCCGTTGGTGGGCAGGTCAAGGATTTCTCCGACTAGAATGCCCGCATCGAGCGCCACGGCCTCGCCGGGTTCCAGATAGACCTCGACGCCATACTTGGCGCGGATGTGTTTGATGAAGTCCACCAGCCCGTCGCGGTCATAGTCGTCGCGTGTAATGTGGTGACCGCCGCCGAAGTTCAGCCATTTCAGGCCGTTCAGGAATGGCGCCAGCGTCCGTTCGACGGCCGCCCAGGTGCGCGCCAGCGGTTCGAACCCCTGTTCGCAGAGCGTGTGCATGTGCAGCCCGTCCACACCTTCCAGAGCAGCGGCGTCCAGTTGGCTGACCGGGGTGCCGAGGCGCGAACAGGGGGCGCAGGGATCATATTTCGCGACCTCGCCTTCGGAGTGTTCGGGGTTGATGCGCAGCCCGACCTGCCGCCCCGCGGCCTGTGCCTTGGCAAGAAAGCGGTCTTTCTGCGCGGGGCTGTTGAAGATGATGTGATCCGAGAGCGCGAGGATTTCGTCAATGTCGGCGTCCTTGTAACCCGCGCAGAAGGTCGCGACTTCGCCGCCATACTTCTCGCGGCCCAGCCGGGCCTCGTAGATACCGCTGGCACATGTGCCGCCAAGGTGCTGCCGGATCAGCGGTGCCAGAGAGAACATTGAAAACGCTTTGAGTGCGCTCAGCACATGCGCGCCGGAGCGGCTTCCGACATCGGACAGGATATGAAGGTTCTTCTCCACGGCCTTCTCATCGACCACGAAGCAAGGCGTGGGCACGAGATTGAGGTCGAAACTGCGGAAGGCTCCGGCGTCACCGGCCTGTGTTGTCATCATATCGGACAAAAACGGCGTCTCCTGAATTGGAGAGGCCGGGGGCGCTGCCCCCGAACCCCCGGGATATTTTGGGCCAGATGAAGCAGGGCGGCCGCGCTGACTGCCCCGAGGGTTCAGAATTCGACAGGGCCGTCGAGTTCGTGAACCTGCCAAGGCAGGCCGTGGGTGTTCAGCATGTCCATGAAATCATCGGGGTCCAGCTGTTCCATGTTCCACACGCCGGGCTCTCGCCAGTTGCCTTTCAGCACCTGTGCCGCTCCGATCATGGCGGGGACGCCGGTGGTGTAGCTGACGGCCTGGCTGCCGACTTCGCGGTAGCATTCCTCGTGATCGCAGATGTTGTAGATATAATAGGTTTTCTCGCCCGAGCCGTCCTTGGCCTGACCTGTGGCGATGTCCCCGATACAGGCCTTGCCTTTGGTTTCCGCGCCCAAATCGCCCGGATCGGGCAGCAGAGTTTTCAGGAACTGGATCGGGATGATTTCCTTGCCGTCATGCATTACCGGGTCGATGCGGGTCATGCCGACGTTTTCCAACACTTTGGCATGGGTGATATAGGCGTCGCCGAAGGTCATCCAGAAGCGGGCGCGCTCGATCTCGGGGAAATGGGTCGAGAGCGACTCCAGTTCCTCGTGATACATCAGGTACATGTTCTTGGGGCCGATTGCGGGAAAGTCGAATTCGACCTTGTGGGTCATGGCGGGCGAGTGTTCCCATTCTCCGTTTTCCCAGTGACGCACCTCGGCCAGGACTTCGCGCAGGTTGATTTCCGGGTTGAAGTTGGTGGCGAATTCCTGATCGTTGGTGCCGCCATTTGCATCCAGCACGTCGATCTGGCGGATCGTGTCCAACTTGTGTTTCTTCAGCCATTTGGCGAAAACGGAAGTCACTCCCGGATCGAAGCCCGAGCCGAGGATGGCGGTCAGGCCAGCCTCTTTGAATCGTTCCTGATAGGCCCACTGCCAGTGGTATTCGAACTTGGCCTCATCTTCGGGCTCATAATTCGCTGTGTCGAGATAGTGAATACCCGCCTCAAGGCTAGCGTCCATCAGTACTAGATCCTGATAGGGCAAGGCGAGATTCACGAGGATTTCGGCACCGGTTTCCTTGATCAGCTTGACCGTATCCTCGACCTTATAGGCGTCCAGTTCGGCCGTCGCGATGTCTACACCTACACGGTCCTTCACCGCTTTGGCGATGGCGTCGCATTTCGATTTCGTGCGACTGGCCAGAGTGATTTCGGTGAAGATGTCCGAATTCATCGCCATCTTGTGCACGGCGGCGTGGGATACGCCGCCCGCGCCGACAACCAGTGTTTTGCCCATGGGGTAGTCTCCTCTCAAGGGGTTATTCGTAATAGGTGTAGCCGTTGATCGAGTCGCGATAGGCACTCATCAGGGTTTTGCGGTCCTTAGCTTTCAGGGTTCCGGTTGAGATCGCCTCGTCCACCATTTTGCGGAAGGCGGCGACGCAGTCGGTCGGATCGAACTCGACATAGGACAGCACCTGGCTGATCGTGTCGCCTTCTTGCTCGTGCAGCAGATCAAAACCACCGTCGGAGCGGAGGTCGATTGTGACGACGTTGGTGTCGCCAAACAAGTTGTGCAGATCACCGAGTGTTTCCTGATAAGCGCCGACGAAGAAGACGCCCATGAAGTATTCATCCTCTTCCGGCAGGGAATGCACCGGCAAGCTGGGCGAGACGCCATCAGCCAGAATAAACCGGTCGATCTTGCCGTCGCTGTCGCAGGTGATGTCGGACAGAACCGCGCGGCGGTCTGGCGTCTTGTTCAGCCCTTGCAACGGCACAATTGGGTGCAGCTGGTCGATCGCCCAGACGTCGGGCAGGGATTGGAACAGCGAAAAGTTGCAGTGGTAGATATCGGCCACTTTCTCGAGCTGGTCGTCCACGTCGGTTTCCAGATCGTCACTGGCTGCCAGTGCCTTGAGGCGGGCCATCAGCGACAGATAGATCCGTTCGGCGCGGGCCATCTGGCGCAGGTCTACGTACCCACGGCGGAACAGTGCGCGCAATTCGTTGCGGTAGAAATTGGCGTCGTTCCAGCATTCCTGAAGCCGATCTTTGCTGAGATAGCCGTGCACCGCGGCAAGGTCCGAAACCATGTGATGATCGTCGGGTTCAACCTCCGGGCCGTTGGGCGCATCGTACAATGTGCTTTCCAACACGTTGAACACCAGCATCGACGACGTCGCCACCACAGCACGACCGCTTTCGGTGACCAGCGTGGGGTGGTCGATCCCGGCCTCATCCATCGCGTAGGCCACGGTTTCCACGACATTGGCGCAGTATTCCTCGACCGTGTAGTTGATCGAGTTTTCAGCCGCCTTCTTTTCACCGGTGTAATCCACCCCCATGCCACCGCCCAGATCCAGATGGGTCAGTGGCACGCCCTCGCGGGTCAGTTCGGTGTAATAGCGGCAGGCCTCGCCCACCGCGCGGCGCACGTCGTTGACGTCCTGTACCTGCGATCCCAGATGCGAGTGCTGCAATTTCAGGCAATGCAGTAGGTCCGCGTCGCGCAGCTTGTCCACAGTGGTCACCAGTTGATCGGTGTTCATGCCAAAGGCTGACCGGTCACCCGAGCTTTCTTCCCATTTGCCACTGATCTGGTTGGTCAGTTTCACCCGCACACCAATCAGCGGTTCGATCCCCAATTCCTTGTAGACTTCGATCACCGTGTCGGCCTCTTTCGGGCTTTCCAGAACGATCACCGTGTTGAAGCCGATCTTGCGGGAAAGGGTTGCCAGTTGGATGAACTCGGCATCCTTTACCCCGTTGCACACGATCAGCGCTTCGCTGGCCAGGCGATGCGCCAGCGCGATCACCAATTCGGGTTTGGACCCGGCCTCGAGCCCATAGTTGTATTTCTTGCCGAATTCGACGATCCGGTCGACGACCTGTGCCTGCTGGTTCACCTTGATCGGGAACACACCGCGATAGCTGCCCCTGTAGCCCACGCGGGCGATAGCATCCCGGAAGCTTTCGTTCAGATGCGCGATCTCGTGTTCCAGATAGGAAGAGACGCGCAGAACCATCGGGGCCTTGATGCCGCGGTCGTCCAGGTCGCTGAGAATGCCGGGCAGGCTGATCGCATCAACCTCGGGCGCCAGGGGATTGCGCAGACCGATTTCGCCCCGCTCCGTCACCTCGATGAGGCCTTTGCCCCATTTCTCAACCCCGTAGATGGAATGCGGTGCGTCCGGCGTCTGTTTCAATCAAGTCGGTCCTTAACCTAGGAGTGCCAGTTTCGCGACCGCCAATACGGCAGCTGTTTGATTCTTCCAAGTGTAAACTATGTGCCAGAGAAAACCGAGTTTTACGCAGGGCGACGGATCGGGATCAGGTGGTTGTCCCACTGACACTTCGCGCGGGACCGGATCACAGGAGGCGCAGTGGTCAAAGCGCCAAACACACCGGTTCCGGTGGTGAAAACCAAACCGCTGATGCCGGATCCAAGACCGCAGACATCCTGAAGCTCGAATGCATCCCTGAATGTGCCACTGGCCACATCGAACCGATGCAGCGCGTTGCCGCGCGGGCAGGTGATAGCGATGGTTGCGCCATCCGCCGAGAACGCGATGCTGCCCGCATAACCCTGTAGCGGGCTCTGATCCTGCACAGGCGCTGACAGAAGGTGCGGGGTTTCCCCCTGACGGTGCAGACCCAGCAAAGGCGGATGTTCGGCTTTGCTGCCCTGCCACTGCATCGCAAAGCCCACCAGCCCGTCGCGACGGACCGCCAGATGGCGGATCGAGTTCTTGTGAAGCGCAGGCGTCAGCGACACCTGTTCCTGAACCAGGCCCGACAGGGAAAGGTATGTCAGATTGGGCTCCATCGTCGGCAGGTTCAGCTTCGTGCGCCCGGTTTCGGGGTGGGTTTCGATCCCGCCATTGGCAATCACAAGCGTTTTTCCACCCGGCATCAGCCGCATGTCATGCGGCCCGACCCCGCCGGACGGGAATTCGCCCAAGCGCGCAAAGGTTTCTGCGTCCCAGACGCCTATGATACCTTCTCCGGCCTCGTAATCGTTTTCCGTGGCGAAGAAAATCGCGCCATTGGCTGAAAAAGTACCGTGACCATAGAAATGCCGACCTTCCGGCGTCATCAGCCGCGCGACCGGTGATCCCGTCACGCAATCAATCACCACGGCAAAGGTGCCCGGACGGCGCGCAAAGGCAACGGCCTGTGCCTTGACCGGATGCGCCGCCGCCGCATGCCCACGCGCGGGCAGGGGCACGGAAAAGAGGAGTGTTCCCAGTGCATCCAGCCCGGCCAGTCGATACGAACCATCCGGAAACAACCCTGCGGCCAGAAACTCCGGCCTGCCCACCGAGGCCCATCCATGGATCGGAGGCAGAGAGGTTGCGGCAAGCCCTGCAAGGAAGCGGCGACGCGATGTCATTGTTCAGTCCCCATCCAGCGAATTAAAGCCTGCGCTGATGCCCAGTGTCGGGCCAAGTTCGGATGAAGCAATGGAGCGGATGTCATGGATAGACTGTTGCAGGGCCTCGATTCGGACCCGGGCTTGTGGGTCCGCGACTCCGGCCAGAGCAGGGTCTTCGATGGATTGGGCGTTCTCGATCGCGCGCGCAAAGGCGGCATCCAGATCGGCGGCAATTTCGGGGTGATCAAAGGCCAACCGCGCCGCAAGATCACGAAGGGCCATCAGCGAAAGCTCGACATGGCGCAATGACCGCTCCGACCGCCACGCTTCGGCGCGGTTGGGGCGCGGGCGATCGAACGTGCCCAACGGGCGACCAAGCCGTGTGTCGGCCGTGAATTCAAGACCCGTGGACAAAGCCTTGAACAGCTCCTGCATGGCTTCGTCCTGTGTTCGGTAGCGGCTGTTCTCGTCGGGCCGGGTCAGGCTGGGGGCATAGCCTTGCCAGTCCTCGGCCATCGCCCGGGCATTGGCATCAATGTCTGCCGAGATCGCCTGAATCAGCGCGCAGCGGTATTCCGTGTTGCCCTGGTTTGCAAAGACGGGATCGAACAGCATCCGTTCGAGCGCAAAGAATCCGCGCCCCGCTATGGATGTCTCGGCATAGGCTTCCGGGTCTTGCACGGCGTTATCCTCGGCCGCGACATGCTGGGACAGGGCCTTTGAGGTGAACCCTTTCGTATCGGGCCAGAACGCCATGGCAAACGCACGATCGTCGACCTCGGTCGGACCGAACCGCAGGTGGCTGGCGGAAATCCAGCTGTCGAAGGCCGCATCATAAGCCGCGCGCAGCGCCGGTGAGGTCGGATCGCAATCCACCCGTGATGCACTGACCAGAGCACCGGCTGTTTCCGGCAGTTTGCCGAACCGGGGCAGGATGTGTGTCTCCGTCACGTCCATCAGGATCGGTGCATGATCCTGCGCCTGCGTGGCAAGCGGCATCATCAACGCGGCAACAAGAGTAAGAATACGCATGGGTCAGAGGCTCTCCAGAAAACGGATCAGGGCGTCGCGGTCAGTTTTTGGCATTGACACAACTGCATCGCGCGCGGCCTGGGCTTCGCCACCGTGCCACAGTATCGCCTCGAGCAGATTGCGTGCTCGCCCGTCATGCAGAAATTGCGTGTGGCCCGAGACGCGTTCGGTCAGACCTATGCCCCACAGCGGCGGCGTCCGCCATTCGCGACCCGTCGCGCGGGCCTCGGGGCGGTGATCCGCCAGATCTTCGCCCATGTCATGCAGCAGCAGGTCGGTATAAGGCCAGATCAGCTGAAAACTGTGCTCGGGCCGATCTTCCAGCCGGTGGGTGACATGAGCCGGAGTATGACACAATGCGCAGCCAGTGGTGTGAAACACCTCTTTGCCGCGCAGCACGTCGGGATCGTCTACGTCTCGGCGACCGGGCACACCCAGATTTCGGCTGTAGAAATCCACCAGGTCCATGCCCTGCTGATCGATCTCGAACTCGCGGGTATCGGTGTCGCCATGCGGGGCCTCGACGCAGTTCACCTGCAAGTCCGTGCAGTCCCCCTGAGGTGCCGGGTAAAGCGGGCTTGAAATACCGATATCCCCGGCAAAGGCTGCGGCAGATTGCTCCATGACTGTCGGCATGCCTGCCTTGTGCCCAAACCGTCCCATCATGGGCGCACCGTATTCAACAGACCAGACGATGTTCGGACGGCCCGAGATGCCATTCCCATCCACGTCATCGGGGTCAGCCTTGGCCAGCAGGTCGTCGACCGGGATCGCCTCCAGCAGCCCAAGCCCGATCATCTGCGGTGCGACCCGCGGGCTCAGCATTGCATCCGGGTGCAGCGGGCCATAGCCCAGATCAGCGGCCCTGTAAGACGGGCGGCGCAGTGACGCGCTCTCGCCGTCAGAAAGTTCAACAGGGACTTCTTCGTAAGAGATATCCAGCCGATATTCCGCCGGATGTCCCGCAAGCGCGAAATCCTGCATCTGCCCGCCATAGTTGGTTTCGGGTCGGGTGGCGATGTAGTCTTCGATCCCGGGATACCCGTCTTCCGGCGCACCGGGGATCGAGACCCGAAGGAACATCGAGACTGCGTTGTCGTCAGGGCCGTTGGGTGTGTGCCCCCGCCCATCCTTGATATGGCAACGCTGGCAGGATCGCGCGTTGTACAGCGGCCCCAACCCGTCAGAGGCCAATGTGGATGATGGTGACGACACCCAGATTTTCTTGAACAACCCGTTGCCGACCTTGAAATCCAGCTCCTGCTCGAAGCTCAGATTGCCCGAGGGTTGCGAGAACGCATCCGCGTCGTTGCGGACCCGGACAGTCGCCGCCCCGGCAGAGAGTTCTTCGAACGGCTGCGACACGCCATAATCCTGCGGGGGCGCGGTCACGGCCGCAATGCGGACGCGCTCCTCGTCGGTGCGGAGGATGACATTCAGATGCAGGTCCTGCAGTTCGGCTGACAGGGAAGGGGTGGCCGCGAGGGCGACCACCGACAAGGCAAGAAGGCTACTCGCCTTCGTCCATTTTCGATGCGTTGAGTTGCGCATAATTGGCTTCGCCGATCCTTTCATACAGGTCGAGCTGCGTTTCGAGGAAGTCGATATGTCCCTCTTCATCGGACATCAAATGTTCGAACAGCGACATGGAGACATAATCGCCAGCCTCCCGACAATAGTCGCGCGCTTCCTTGTAAAGAGCCCTTGCGTCAATCTCGGCGGCCAGGTCGCATTCCAGCGTTTCCTTCGGTGTCTGACCGATCCGCAATGGGTCCAGCTTCTGAAGGTTAGGGTGGCCTTCCAAAAATATGATCCGTTCGATCAACTTGTCCGCGTGGCCCATCTCTTCGATGCTTTCCTCGCGGCTTTTCTTGGCCATATGGCCAAGCCCCCAGTCTTCCTGCAGGCGGTAATGCAGCCAATACTGGCTTACGGCCGTAAGTTCATGCCGCAGAGATTTGTTCAGATATTCGATGACCTTTGGATCGCCCTTCATCAGCTTTCTCCTGTGTTGCTCCGGCACGCAATGTGCGGAGTTGCATCGGTACGTCCAGATTACTAGCTGCCTGCATTGTGTCTAGGAACAGCGGCATGCACCCGCCGCAATCCGCCGACTTCCCAAGGGCATGGTAGATTTTGCCGGGGGTGATGATGGTTCGCGGGTCTGCTCTGCGCATCCAGTCAATGGCTGCGCGGATGTCGTGATCGGATATGTTGGTACAGTGGCAGACAATCATTGTTGTTGGCTCGTTTCGCCGCTTCGGCGGATGATCAGGACGGATTGAAGGGGCCGGAAAGAAAACCTTTCCGACCCGCTTGGAGTTAGTGAAAGACGGCGTCCGGGTTATCCAGGCTGTCGGATCCTTCAAACGCGACCCCGTCCAGCTCCAGCGCGGTAACGATGCGCTCGATGGTCTTGGTCTGATCGACCAGACCGTTGACGCCGCCCATGATCAGGGCCTCACCGCCCTCGCTGCCGCGCTCAAGCATCTGGTCATAGGCAAATCCCGCCTCGGCCGTTGTCTTGACCTTGCCCAGGGCCTGCATGGTGGCGGCCAGTTTCGCTTTCATCTCGGTATCCAGCGCCGGATCCGTGGCGATGACCAGATCGGCCAGAGATGCGCCCGAAACCGGGGTGCCATCTATGCGGGTATAGCTGCCCAGATAGACGTTCTGGATGCCCAGGCCGTCATAGTAATGGCTGTTGTGTGTGTTGTCCGAGAAGCAGTCATGCTCCTCCTCGGGATCGTTCAGCATCAGGCCAAGGCGCATGCGTTCACCGGCTTGCTCACCATACGACAAAGAGCCCATGCCGGTCAGGATCGCGCTGACACCTTCTGCTTCGTTCTCCATCAAGGCTGCGCGTGCCGCACCGCCGTCTTTCCACTGATTCGCCATCCATGCCAAGTCGCTGACCAGCAGTTCGGTCGCAGCGCTCAGGTATTGTGCACGACGGTCACAATGGCCGCCGGTACAGTCCTCGTCCTGCGCGTAATCGGTGGCCGGGCGGTTGCCGGCACCGGCGCCATGGCCGTTCATGTCCTGGCCCCACAGAAGGAATTCGATGGCGTGATAGCCGGTTGCGACGTTCGCCTCGATACCATCTGCTTCGTGCAACGTGTCACTCAGCAGTTCGGGGGTAATTTCGCCGGCATCAATGGTCTCGCCCGACAGTTGGAAGCTGGGATTGGCGATGACGTTCAGCACAGCAAACTCGTTTTCGTCCGTCGCGCCGCCATAAGCCGCGTCAACATAGTCGATCAAACCTTCATCCAAAGGCCAGGCGTTCACCTTGCCTTCCCAGTCATCAACAATGGCATTGCCGAAGCGATAGACTTCCGTTTGCTGATAAGGGACACGCGCAGCAACCCAGGCCGCGCGCGCCGCGTTCAGCGTTGCGTCCGACGGATCGGCGATCAGTGCGTTGACCGCGTCCTGCAACTTCCTGGCTGAAATCAGGCTGTCTTCAAATTTGGCTTCCGCAATATTGGCATAGGTGTTCAGTACATCCGCCTTGGTGGGGGCATCACCCGAGATTGCGGTGGTTGCCATGAAAAACGTCAGAGCGCTGGCAGTGGTGAATAACTTGGTCATAGGAGTTTGGTGCTTTCCTGTCAGAACTGTCGGATCGTGCGGGAATACCCCGCGGTTTTCGCGGAGAAATAACTGAGTTATTTAGTCAGTAATGTCAACCTGAGTTTTATTGTCGGATATAAGCGGGGGCTGTTGAACCCAGCAAGCCTCCCCATATCTGGCGGGCTCCGATCCGAGGGTTAACATTGCGTGGCGGGTGATTCGCGTTAAAATCACTGTTGTGATTCTGTTCTAGGCGGTTGTTGGTTAATGAAGTGCTCTGTTCTGGCCTTGTCTCTCTTCCCGGCAGCTCTTGCTGCTCAGGCGACGCAGATCACGTCCACCCATCACCATGGGTCCGGCCAATTGGATATCGTGCTCACAGATACCGATTTTTCGCTGTCCCTCAGGGTTCCAAGCATTGATATCATCGGGTTCGAGACCCCGGTGGCAAATGACGACGAGCGTACACGAGTCGCCATCGCGATTTCCGAACTGTCCAAGCCTCTGGATCTGTTTGTCGTCCCGTCCGAGGCTGTGTGCTTTACCGTTTCCGCCAATGTTATCCTGACGCATGATATCTCGGGGAACCAGGACACCGCGGGTGAAGGGGTCGCGTCATCCGCGCCGGATGAACATTCGGAATTCCAGGCTGATTACGTTGTTCAATGTCAGAATATGGATGCGCTGAACACAATAGAATTTGCGTATTTCCAGCGGTTCAGCGGGACAAGGAAGCTGAACGTTCGCGTCGGATCAGACGCAGCGACCAGCACCCACGAAATCACCCGTGCCGCGCCTAGTCTGGATGTGGCGCAGATCCGCTAGAGATGGCACTTGGACGCCTGTTTGGCGTTTCAAATGCAGAACCGATGTTGTTGAACCAAGACTACCCCGTCCATGTCCGGGACGCCGCGCGGAAATCGAACACGCCAGATTGAATCCGGAAAAGCTGGTCCCCGGCGCGGGCCTGAAAGCAACAAAGGAACGAAGTCCATCATTTGTAGTTTTGTTGCAATTGGTTATGGTCTTCGTGGGTGCCGGATTTCGTTGAATCAGCAGTCTCGAATTGAGGCAAAGATTAACGAATAAGGGCACAAGAAACTCATGTATGACAAGTTCTCGCAAAACTTATGCCAATATCCAGATCTATTGGTTCATCATCCTGCCGATCTGTTGACTAGTCCGGTTTTAATGAGGGGGTATCTCGGCAGGGTTAGGGGGATGCCCGTTCAGGCCCGTTATGGGCCGATGAAGCGCGGCATCCCCTGCCGTATCGGTCGGGGCAAATCCACCACCAGACAATGTCAGTCGATCTTGTTGCGCTGCGCGTGCGGGGTAACGCCAAAGCTTGACCTGTAGACACGCGAAAAATGGCCCGGGTTTTCAAATCCGCAGGCCACAGCGACCTCGGTGACGGACGCTTCGGTCTGAAGCAACAGTTTCTGGGCGCGCTCCAGCCGCATTTCCATGAAGTACTTCTTGGGTGACGTGTTCAGGTATTTTCCAAACAACCGCTCAAGCTGCCGCGTTGAAATGCCAAGCTTTTCCGCGATGAACGAGGGGGAAATCGGGGTTTCAATACTGCCCTGCATGATGGTGATCGCCTTGGCGAGGTGCGCATTGCGCATACCGTTGCGTGACTGAAGGGAAACCCTTTGTTTGGCCGTGGCATTGCGTACCGCGTTATAGACCATCTGATCCGCCACATCGATGGCCAGTTCCTCGCCGTGATCGCGTTCGATCAGATGCAGCATCAGGTCAGCCGTTGCGGTCCCGCCAGATGCGGTAATGTGCTTTTCGTCGGCCACGAACACGCTGCGCACCAGATTGACCTCGGGAAAGGCCTCCATGAACGCGTCGTGGTACTCCCAGTGGATCGCTGCCTGCATTCCGTCAAGAAAACCAGCCTTGGCCAGCACCCATGCCCCCGAGCACAGGGCGCCGATTTTCGTACCGCGCGCGCGTTCGCGGCGCAGGGTTGCAAGCAGAGGGCGTGTGACGTGGTCACGCATGTGAATGCCCGACAGGACAAACAGCTGATCACATTTGGCCAGACCCTGAAGACCGGAATGCACCAGCGTGACGGATCCGTTCGAGCACACGGCCTGCTCGCCATGTTCGGACACAAAAGACCAGCGGTACAGTTCTTCACCACTCACCAGATTGGCGATCCGCAACGGTTCGACCGCGCATGAAAACGCAAGATGCGAAAACTCCTCGACAAGGATGAATGTGATGTGCCGCGTCTGAGGCATGAGCAATACCGTTTGCAAGCTGGGACAACGCCCAAAACATGAGTTTATTTCGCCGGCTTCCAAGCTGCACGAATTTTAATTGTATACAAGTTGTATTTTTATGGAATACAAAACTGTGACCGCACGCGATTCGACCACGGACGCCGAACAGAAGGATGAGGCCAAAGCATGAAGGACGAAGCCAAGTCTCGCAAAAGCGCGCTAAGAGAGCACCTGAAAGTGTCCATCCTGACGCTGCGCCTGCGCCCGGGCGCCGATCTGGACGAGGCGCATCTGTCGGACGAATTCGGACTGTCGCGCACGCCGCTGCGCGAGGTGTTTCGTCAGTTGGCTGGCGAGGGTTATCTGGACTTGCGGACAAACCGCAGCGCCCGGGTTTCGGAGATGTCCTACACCACCCTGCGCGATTTCTTCCTTGCCGCGCCGATGGTATACGGAGCGATCCTGCGTTTGGCGGCTTTGAATGCGACGAACGCCCAGATCAATGATTTGAAAGAGGCCCAGCAGGCTTTCAAGGCGGCCCTTCGGTCCGGGTCCGGCGAGGACCGTGCCTTGGCCAACAACCGCTTTCATGACGTGACGGGCGAAATGTCCGGAAATGTCTACCTGCTGCCTTCGTTCAACCGGCTGCTGATCGATCACGCCCGGATCGGTATGACGTTTTATCGGCCACAGACTGGTGAAATGTCGGAAAACCTGTCGCTGGCCAGCCAGCAGCATGACGCGATTATCGCAGCCATCGAGGCGCGCGATGAAGCGGCGGCGGCGCAGCTGGCGGAAGATCACTGGAACCTGTCACGCGATCAGATTGAATTGTTCGTGATGCCTGACGCGCTGGATGTCCCGATGGGCGTCACGCCCCTTTCGAAACCTGCATGAGGACGGAATGAACCCGATTTTCAAGTTTGAGGGGATCTATACCCCTGTGGTCACGCCTTATCACGACGATGGCAGCGTGAATTGGGACGCCTTGTCCGACGTGATCGAATACCTGATCGAGAATGGCGTGCATGGCCTGATCTCGGGTGGTTCGACCGGCGAGAACTATGCCCAGACTGTGGAAGAACGGCTGGAACTGGCCAGATTCACGCATGAGCAGTTGAAGGGCCGGTTGCCATTGGTGGTTGGCACAGGCGCGATGCTGACGCCGGATTCTATTGCTCTGGCTTCGGGCGCACGTAAGATCGGCGCAGACGCAATCCTGCTGGCCAGTCCGCCATATTCAGTGCCAACCGACCGCGAGAATGCGTTGAACGCGCTGGCTATCGACAGGGCCGCCGATCTGCCTGTGATGCTGTACAACTACCCGCACCGCACCGGTACGATGATGGGCGAAGAATTCCTTGACCGTGTGGGCCGCAGCCGGAATTTCTGCGGCATCAAGGAAAGCTCGGGCGATATCAACCGGGTGCATTTGCTGGCCCGCGACTATCCACATATCCAACTTGGTTGCGGTATGGATGATCAGGCGCTCGAGTTCTTTGCCTGGGGCGCGCCGTTCTGGGTGTGCGGCGGGTCGAACTTCCTGCCTGCTGAACACGTGGCTCTGTATCGGGCCTGCGTGGTTGAAGGCAATTTCGCGAAAGGTCGCCGGATCATGTCCGCGATGATGCCGCTGATGCGGGTGCTGGAACAGGGTGGAAAGTTCATCCAGACCATCAAGTATGGCGTTACCATGAACGGGATCGACGCGGGCGCGATGCGGCCTCCGCTAAAAGGTCTGAACAAGGATGACAAGCGCGCGCTGGAACAGGTGACCCGTGTGCTCAAGAAGACAATCGCTGACATTGTGGCTGAGGGGTGAGAGATATGGATCTGCTGACACAGGACGAATACAAATCCATCGCCGCAGGCCTGAACCTGCCGACCGGGGCGTTCATCGACGGGGCATTCCGCCCGTCGATCACGGGTGAAACCTTTGAGACAGTGAACCCGGCTACGGGCGGAAAGCTGGCGGATATCGCATCCTGCGGTGCAGCGGATGTCGACTTTGCGGTCGAAAAGGCGCGTGAAGCGTTTGACGATGGGCGCTGGAGCAAAATGCACCCGTCCGAGCGTAAGGATGTGCTGATCCGGCTCTGCAAGTTGATGACTCGCAACGCCCGTGAACTGGCGGTGATGGAAAGTATCGACAGCGGTAAGACCATCTACGACTGCGAAACCGTGGACGTACCCGAAACCATCCACTGTCTGAAATGGCATGCCGAAGCGATCGACAAGATTTACGATCAGGTCTCACCAGCCAGTGACGACCATATCGCCATGGTCGTGCGTGAACCCATTGGCGTTGTAGGGTTGGTCCTGCCGTGGAACTTCCCACTGCTAATGCTGGCGTGGAAGATCGGACCTGCCTTGGCGGCGGGATGTTCAGTGGTTGTGAAAGCCGCGGCTGAAACCACGCTGACCGCGCTGCGCCTGGCCGAACTGGCAATGGAGGCTGGCCTTCCCCGCGGCGTACTGAACATCGTACCGGGCGGAGGGGCCGATGTGGGCGAACCCATCGGGCGGCACATGGATATCGACATGGTTTCCTTCACCGGCTCGACGGTGACGGGCAAGCGGTTCCTGACCTATTCGGCGGAAAGCAACGCCAAGGAGGTGGTGCTTGAGATGGGCGGCAAGAACCCCGCCATCGTCATGGACGACGCCGAAAACCTCGACCGGGTGGCGGCGCATGTGGTGAATGGTGCGTTCTGGAACATGGGCGAGAACTGCTCGGCCTCGTCGCGCCTGATCGTGCATAAAGACGTGAAAGCCGAACTGCTGAAACGTATCGCGCATCACGCCAAACAGTGGAACATCGGTGACCCGCTGGACCCTGAAACCCGCATGGGCGCGCTGGTCAGCGAAGGGCATTACAACAAGGTCTGCAGATACCTCGATCAGGCTGAAAACGTGGTGATCGGCGGCAAGGTGGACAAGGGGTTTGTCGAGGCTACCGTCGTCGAAGTGCCGGGCAATGACACCGTGCTGGCCCGAGAGGAGATCTTTGGCCCGGTCCTGTCCGTAATTGAAGTCTCGGGCTTTGACGAAGCGATCAGGATTGCCAATGACACTGACTACGGCTTGTGTGCCTCGATCTTCACCGCCAACGCCAAGCGGGCCATTCGCGGTGCGCGAGCCATTCGGGCAGGGACTGTTACGGTAAACAGTTTCGGCGAAGGCGACATCACCACGCCGTTTGGCGGCTACAAGCAATCGGGCTTTGGCGGTCGCGACAATTCGATCCATGCGCATGATCAGTACACCCAGCTGAAAACCATCTGGATTGATCTTTCCGACGACGCCGACGAGGCCGTCGATTGACGCGCTTTGAGGCCAAAAGACTGCCCCGGCAGACGGGCCCGGCGGGATGGAATGCCATCCTGCCGCCCCAGGAGCCCCTGCCAGAGCTCGAACAGAACCTGACCGCCGACGTCACCATTGTCGGTGGTGGGTTTGCCGGGCTGACGACGGCGCGGCGGTTGCAACAGCTGGACCCCTCGTTAAAGATCGCTCTATTGGAAGCGGGTAGATTTGCGGATGGTTCGGCGGGGCGGAACTCGGGGTTCATGATCGACCTGCCGCATGATCTGGCCTCGGACAACTACGCAGGCGATGGGTTGGAAGCGGACCGCGCCGCCATTGCACTGAACCGTAAGGCCATCGCATTCGCAACCGAGGTCGCCGCCGATTGCGACCTGCCGCAAGAGATGTTCGATCCTTGCGGCAAACACAATGCAGCCGCCACAAAGGCAGGAGACGCCCATAACCGCGCCTTTGCCGGGCATCTGACCAAACTGGGTGAGCCGCATACGCTGTATGACCAAAAGCAGATGCAAGAGATCACGGGCAGCCCGCATTATGTTTCGGGGCTTTTTGCGCCGGGGACGGTCATGATCCAGCCGGCAGCTTATGTGCGGGCGCTTTCGAACCGTCTGGCCGGACAGATTGACGTGTTTGAAAACTCTCCTGTCACCAGCTTTGAAAAGCAGGGCACAGGCTGGATCGTCAGTACCGACAAGGCCAGGGTCAGCACCGGGCGGATCATCCTGGCCAACAATGGCCATCTGGAAAGCTTCGGGTTCTACCAGAGGCAGTTGATGCATATCTGCCTCTACGCCTCGATCACGGCCCCGCTGACCGAGGCGCAGATCAAGACACTGGGCGGACAACCGCGTTGGTCGGTGACCCCGGCGGATCCGATGGGCACCTCGGTCCGGCGCATTTCGGGCAGCTACGGGGATCGCATTCTGATCCGTACCGGATCCAGTTTTCACCCGACGATCGAAACCAGCCGGATGCGGTTGCGCAATGCCGGCTGGGTGCATGACCGCAAGTTCCGGGAACGCTTTCCAAATCTGTCGGATGTGCAGATGGAACATCGCTGGGCCGGGATGCTGTGCCTCAGCCGCAACGGATCCGCGGCGTTTGGCGAATTGGAGGAGGACGTGTTCTCGGCCTGCTGTCAGAATGGCCTGGGCATCGCCCGGGGCACTTTGCAAGGCATGGGCATCGCGGAACTGCTGATGCAGGGCGGATCAGAGATCGCGGATCACTTTCTGGCGCAGCCGGACCTTCCGCGATTGCCGCCCGAGCCCTTCGCCTCGCTTGGGGCGAACAGCTATTTGATCTGGAAAGAGTGGCGATCTGGTAAAGAGTGAGGTCAAGGCAAGCTCAGCTTGGCCATGCGTCCACCATCTATCGTAAAGACCAGCCCGGTGATGAAACCCGCATCCCCAGACGCCAGAAACGCGACGAGCGCGGCAACTTCTTCAGGCCGCCCTGTTCGGGCCACGGGGTGGGTCTTGGCGATGTCGCGACGGAACGCGGACGGATCAGGCATGGATTCGATGAATTCCTCGTTCAACTGGGTATCGATCCATCCCGGCGCGACGGCGTTACAGCGGATACACTCGGCCCCGTGATCCAAGGCAACGGCGCGGGTCGGGCCGTGCAACCCTGCCTTTGATGTGCAATAGACGGCGTGACCGGGATTGCTGCCCAAGCCTTCGATGGATCCGATGTTGACGATAGTGCCCTTGGTGTCGCGCAGATACGGCAGCGCAGCTTTGATCATCGGGAGCGGGGTGGTCAGGTTCACCGTCAGAGTGCGGTGCCAGTCCTAAAGACTCATCCCCCGACCGAGGCTTCCTGCATCATGCCGGCGTTGTTGACCAGCACGTCAAGACGCCCGGCCAGGTCAGTCACTTTGCTGACCATCTGCGCGGGGCTGTCGGTAAGGGTGAAATCCGCAACGATGCCGTGGAATTCCGAGCCCTCGCCACGTTGGGCAGTGAAGACATGCGCCCCTTCGTCCTGCAAACGTTGGGCGATGGCCCGGCCAATGCCGCTGCGCCCACCCGTGCCCCCGCATTGTGCAGGCGTTGAACGATTGACGCCCCGATGCCACCGGCAGCGCCAGTGACCCAAGCCGATATTCCATTCAGGTTCATAAGGTCATCCATTGCTGGACCGATGCGACAGGTGCTCCGATCAGGCCTTCAACAGGAACCACGCCCAGCCCCGGCCCGATTGGCAGTTCGATATGCGCGCCTTTGATTTGGATACCGTTTTCGGGATCGTAGTTGCCTTCGATATATATGGCGAAGCCAGTCAGACACCTTCCAGCAGCTCGGGCCGAACGGTTGCACCGTTATCCGCGACGGTTTTGACCCGCGTGGAATCCAGCGCCCGGACCTTGGCATTGGCCATGGTTTAGGGTCCGTTTTTGACCGGCAGTTCTTAGCTGTGGATGTGCAGTTCGGCAATCTTCATCTTGTGTACTTGTCCTGACCGAAAAAAACGACCAACCCGAAATGCGGGCGGGCCAGTAAGGGGAGTGTATATCAGTATGTCTGGTTCAACTCATCCGCCGCCGGGATTTCCCTTTCACGGCGGGCGATATAGTCCAGAAGCGCTTCGTTCCTGGCTTCGTCCAGTTTGGGTTCTTGGTATTCGGCCAGCAATTTCCGTGCATGTTTCAGGGCGCGTTCAGTGATTTCAATTTCACCTTCGGCGACCCATTGTTCGATCGAGTTGTTGTCGAACAGTTCCGGCATGAAGAACGCGGTCTGGAAGTTGTCCTGTGTGTGCGGATGACCCAGATAATGCCCGCCGGGCCCCACATCCGGAATCGCTGCCAAAGCCTCATCGAAGTCGTGCCATTTCGGCCCTTCGGCCATGCGGTAAGCCATCGCGCATTGTTCCGCATCCACGACGAACTTGGCGACCGAGCAATGCATGCCAGCCTCGTTCCAGCCTGCCGAATGCCAGATATAATTGGCCCCGGCGTGAATGACCGCGCTCAGCGTCGTGGCGGATTCGTAGCCTGCCTGCGCGTCAAAGGTCTTGGCCCCGCCCAGCGTGTTCGAGGTGCGCCACGGAACATCGTAAAAGCGCGCCATCTGACCGATCATGAAGTTCATCAGGCTGATCTCGGGCGTGCCGGCCATGGGTGCTCCGGATTTCATCGAAACGGTCGACAGGTAATGCCCCCAGATCGCAGGGCAGCCCTTGCGGATCACCTGCGTATAGGCCAGCGCCGACAGCGCCTCGGCAGTCAGCTGTGCCACGGTCGCGGGCACCGATGCCGGGGTGTTCGCGCCACCCAGAACAAAGGGCGAGCACAGAACCGGCTGATTGCGGCGGCAGAAGGCCCGCATCGCACCCAGCATGGTTTCGTCCCAGACCAGCGGGCTGTTGCCGTTGCAGTTGCCGGTGGTGACCGGATGATCGTCAATGAAACCTTCACCGAACAGGATATCGCACATATCCATCACATCCTCGGCGTTCCTGGGCGAGGTGGTCATACCCATGAAGGTCTTGTCCGAATATTTCATCGACGAATAGGTGATGCGCAGATGCCGCTGGCTGATCGGGTGATCATAGGGCTCGACAATGTGATGGGCCGAGCTGTGCAGCGCGGGCATCATGTGCGATAGCTTGTGGAACATCGCCAGATCATCCAGCGTCGGGTTGCGGCGCACATCGTCCAGATCGCGTAGGAATGGCGCTCCGGTCATCGGTACGAAGATCGCGTGCTTGCCCCCCAGCGCCAGGTTCTTTTTCGGATCGCGCGCGTGATAGGTGAACTGCGCCGGAATGCTCGAGATTAGGTCGCGCACCATGTGGCGATCCAGAAAAACCAGCTCTCCATCAACCTTGGCTCCGGCTTTTTTCCAGTCTTCCAGCGCGACGGGGTCGCGGAACTGAACACCGACGTTCTCCAGAATGTCCATCGCCGCATTGTCGATGCGCTCAACCTGGGTCGCGTCCATGACCTCGCACAGCGGGATGCCTCGGGTCAGGCCCGGCAGCATGTCAAAGTTCGGAGCGGAGCGTTTGGCACGGCGGGCAGAACGTCCGCCGGAACGCGTGGCAGTGCGAGTGGTCAAGGGGCAATCCTCCAATTTTGAAACAAACTGACGGATTCGCGGCGCGCCCACCTCTCTGATTGCGATATGTGCTTGCAAGAAGCGACAAAGGTTAAGCCAATCCATTTTTTCATCCATTTGTAACGAAAGGACGCCCGGTCATTTTCCCCTGTGTGACCTACTTCACAGCCAATCAAGTGCATACATCTGCAACAGATAAACGTAAGGTTGATTCTGAAGGCACTCACTCATGCACCACAAAACAGAGATGCTGATCGTCGGCGCGGGGTTTGCCGGGCTGACGATGGCGCTTGAGGCCCGCAAACGCGGTATCAAGGATATCGCGATTTTGGAAAAGGCCGATGATATCGGGGGGACATGGCGCGAAAACACCTATCCCGGTGTCGCCTGTGATGTGCCATCGCATCTGTATTCCATGGCGACCCACCTCAACCCGCATTGGAGCCGCGCGTATGCCGGTGGCGCGGAAATACAGGCTTATCTGCAAAAGGTCGCGCGTCAGGAAGGGTTGTATGACCTGTGCCACTTCGGGCAGGAGCTGAAATCGGCCAGGTGGGATGGCGCATACTGGCAGGTTGAGACGATGGATGGTCAGCACTGGTCGGCCCGGTTTCTGGTCTCGGCCATTGGTGCACTTCATTATCCCAGCATTCCGGACATCCCCGGCGCAGACAGGTTTCCCGGCCCCAGTTTCCACTCTGCCGAATGGAATCACGATGTCGATCTGACCGGCAAGAGCGTTGCGGTCGTCGGTACCGGGGCGTCCGCTGTTCAGTTTGTGCCCGAAATCGCCGGAATTGCAGGCCACGTTACGATCTTTCAGCGCAGTGCGCCTTACGTGATGCCGCGCCCGGACGGCCCGATTGCGCCCTGGGTGCGCAGCCTTTACGCCCGGTTTCCCATTTTGCCGCGCATTCGGCGCAAGTTGATATTCATGATCTTCGAATTTCGCCACCGCGTGTTTCGCGGTGAGGAACGTGCGGTAAATTTTGCCTTGAAAATGTGGCGAAAGGCATTGGAGCGCGCCATCACCGATCCGGCCGAACAACGGGTTCTGACCCCCGACTACCGGATCGGCTGCAAACGAATCCTGAGCTCGAACGATTGGTACCCGACCCTGGCCCGCGACAATGTCAGCGTTGTTCCGAAAGGCGTCGCCCGAATTGAAGGTGACACAGTCATCGCGGCGGATGGCACCCAGACCAAGGCGGATGCCTTGATCTGGGGCACGGGGTTTCACGTAACCGACGTGGTCGAGCGTCTGGACATCACCGGCACAGACGGGCTGACGTTGCGCTCTGCCTGGTCGGATGGCATGTGCGCGCATCTGGGTACCGCAATTGCGGGTTTCCCCAATTTCTTCCTCCTTCTGGGGCCGCATACCGGGCTGGGGCATAACTCGGTCGTGCTGATGATCGAGGCCCAGGTTGGCCATATCGGCCGGGTCCTGAGCGAGATGCAGTACAAGGGTCTGTCCGCGATTACTCCTGACGCAGCCAGACAGGCGGCGTTCACACGGGAAATGCACGACCGCCACTCGGACGGCGTCTGGCAGGCCGGGGGCTGTTCATCGTGGTACATGGATGCGGAAGGGCGGAACACGACCCTTTGGCCCGGCACGGTTGCCGAGTTCCAGAAACGCATGGCACAATCGGGGTTGGAACAATACAGACCCGCCGCCCTTGGCAATGGAGAGAGTTGAATGACAACCGTTCTGATCGTGATCGCCGTCTTTGCCGTGGCCCTGTTTGTCACGAACCTGTGGACCCGGAGGATAACACGCCACGGTCTTGAAACCGTGCCACAGCTGGGTCAGATCACACCCGTTCGCGGCGGCAGCATTCACTATGTGGAAAGGGGAAACCCCGACGCACAGACCATCGTCATGATCCATGGCCTGGCCGGGCAGTTGCAGCACTTTACCTATGCGCTGGTGGATCTTCTGGCCGACGACTACCACGTTATCGCGCTGGACCGGCCGGGATGCGGGTATTCAACGCGCGATACGGCCGAGCTGGCGCAATTGCCCCACCAGGCTGGCATGATTGCTGAGTTTCTGGACAAAAAAGGCGTGGACCGCGCCGTTCTGGTCGGCCACTCGCTGGGGGGCGCGGTTTCATTGGCGATGGCACTGGACCATCCGGCCCGGATTGCCGGACTGGCGCTGCTGGCACCGCTGACTCACAAACTGCCCGAAACCCCGGCGATCTTCAAACCGCTCGAGATCCGCTCCGAATGGCTGCGCAGTCTGATCGGCAACACGCTCGCCGTTCCTCTGGCGTCCAAAACCGCGCCGCACACGCTGAGCGCAGCGTTTGACCCAGAGACCCCGCCTGATGACTTTCTGGACCGAGCAGGCGGTGCGCTTGGCCTGCGGCCTTCCGCCTTTATCACAGCATCTCAGGACGTTGCCGGTGTCGATGCCAGTATAAACACGCAGGTCGCGCGCTATCCGAAACTGACTGTCCCCGGGGGCATCCTGTATGGTCGTCAGGACGCGATACTGTCGCCGCCGCTGCACGGGCCGACAATGGCCGAATTCGGGCTGAGTTATGAAGAGCTGGACGGGTTCGGTCACATGATTCCGATTACTGAGCCCGAAATCTGCGCTGCCTTCATCCGCAGGATGACGGACGCAACCACATCCCCCCGGATGTCCTTGCAGAACAAGCCATCTGGGCACGCGTGAAAGAAATCTTCGGGCTGGTTGATTTCCCTCTTGACCCTCCCGGGCCCCTCGCTTACATCGCCTCTCACTCAAGGCGGAGTAGCTCAGTTGGTTAGAGCAGCGGAATCATAATCCGCGTGTCGGGGGTTCAAGTCCCTCCTCCGCTACCACCCACCTGAAATAAAGCAATGGATTGTAAACAGGAATGACGTCCTGTGCGGAGCTTGCCCGGCATCTTTTCCACTGTTTGACAGTCCACAACCAAATCGAGGTCAACGCCCGGATACCAGCGTCACGGTATGGATCGACCTGCACGAAGGTGCCCTTCCAGGTCGCTGGCCGGTTTCAGCAACTTGTGGTCAATTGGAGGGGTAGCCGCGTTTCCGAACCTCTTCGATAGCCGCAGAAAACCCATAAAGTGAGAACGTAAAACTGCGTTTGACGGTTGGAGAAGCCGCAAAGTAATACTCCACCTTTCCGAATTCTGCGTTCAACAATTCTTTCGTCAGCCCGACGTTGACTTGGCAATATTGTGGAGTGCAAAACTGGTATGCGTACTTTCGACTGAACCTGCCATCAAGTGTCACAACCACTCCATTGTTCAAGTCCGTTGTTGCAGGCAACTGCAAAACGAGCCCGGCTACAACCTCGCTGTTGTCTATCGGGATACCAATTATGTTCGCGATGTTCTTGCCGTGGTGCTTGATGTGTTGGATCGTCGAACACTCTGACTTGGACGTGTCGCAGTAGATGTCCCAAACACCTGCTTTGGCAACTTTCTTCTCCCGTGCTTCCGCCTGGCCGACGGTATGGAAAATGGATGCAGCAATAAGAAAAACTCTTAGCATCGAAGCCCTCAAAAACGGGATTAACTGGTCTTTAAGTACGCTGGGGTTGTGTTTCTGCCAGCCTTTAGTGAGGGAAAGATGCCCGGGCTATAAACCTCGATACAGCCTGAAGGAAAAACTGAAATCGGGTTCGCGTGCCATGATGTCATCTCCGTTGTTTGGGTTGGCTTGCTAACGCCCTCCCGAGGGGCCGAACGTGACAAGATTCAACTTAAGGAGAAGATCGAAAACTCCGTCCTAGAGAAGGGTCGGTTTGAGGATCGTATGGAACTCGCCCTGCGATTTCTATCAAGTCCTTAGAAAATATATAAAAATGGTGACTTTTCTATGCGCCAAACCGTCCTTCGGTTGGTGTTTCCTGAGCCAATAAATACTGTCAAAACGGTATGTATGGAACTCTCGAATTTTCACTCCCTTTCAGATACTTAAGGGATATCTCGGGGCAAAAAAAGCGAGATGGTGCTGCTGGAGAGAATTGAACTCTCGACCTCTCCCTTACCAAGGGAGTGCTCTACCTCTGAGCTACAGCAGCGCTGTGGGCGGGTGATTAGACTCAAACGAAACGCGGCGCAAGGGTGTCTGGACGGTTTTTTTCGCCTCCTGTAGAGAAAGATCATGACGGAAAAAAATTCACCCAAAAAACAAGGCAAATCCGGGGATGCACGCGAAGAGCGGCTGAAGGCGGCGCTGAAGGCCAATATGGCGCGGCGCAAGGCACAGGCCAAGGCGCGGGCGGCCTCCGGGGACAATGCCGACAAGGACGAGGGATAAGAGCAGATGGATTCGATTCTGGTGACGGGCAACGGCCCGCTGAACGGTCAAATACCGATTGCGGGGGCCAAGAACGCGTGTCTGACACTGATGCCTGCGACTTTGCTGAGCGAAGAACCGCTGACGCTGACCAACGCGCCACGCCTCAGCGACATCAAGACCATGACGGCTCTGCTGCAATCGCTGGGAGCCGAGGTGTCGTCGCTGCAGGATGGTCAGGTGATCGCGATGTCGAGCCACAACCTGACCAGCCAAACGGCGGATTATGACATCGTGCGCAAGATGCGTGCTTCGAACCTGGTGCTGGGTCCTTTGCTTGCGCGATTTGGACAAGCGGTTGTTTCTCTGCCCGGTGGCTGCGCGATCGGAGCCCGTCCAATGGACCTGCACATGGAAGGGCTTGAAGCGCTGGGCGCCGAGATAGAGCTGAAGGACGGTTATTTGCACGCCAGGGCTACGGGTGGGCTGAAAGGCGCGGTGCATGAGATGCGCTTTGCTTCAGTCGGGGCCACTGAAAACATCGTCATGGCGGCAACGCTGGCCAAGGGCACCACGGTTCTGAAGAACGCGGCGCGCGAGCCCGAGATTGTCGATCTGGTCGAATGCCTGCGAAAGATGGGTGCACAGATTTCAGGCGAGGGCAGCTCGACCATAGAAATTCAGGGCGTCGACCGGCTGCACGGTGCCACACATCAGGTTGTCACCGACCGGATCGAACTGGGCACCTATATGCTGGCCCCGGCGATTTGCGGCGGCGAGGTCGAGCTGCTGGGCGGGCGCATGTCGCTGGTCGACTCCTTTGCCGCCAATCTCGACGCGGCGGGTGTCAGTGTCACCGAAACCCAAAACGGCTTGAAAGTGGCCCGCAAGAATGGCCGCGTGCAGGCCGTGGATGTGGTTACGGAACCTTTCCCGGGTTTCCCGACCGACCTGCAGGCGCAGATGATGGCGCTGATGTGCACCGCCGAAGGAGTTTCGGTTTTGGAAGAACGTATTTTCGAAAACCGTTTCATGCATGCCCCGGAACTTGTGCGCATGGGCGCGAATATCGAAGTGCATGGCGGCACCGCCACCGTCACGGGTGTCGAAACGCTGAAAGGCGCCCCGGTGATGGCGACAGATCTGCGGGCTTCGGTGTCGCTGATCCTTGCCGGATTGGCGGCTGAAGGTGAGACAACGGTAAGCCGGGTCTATCATTTGGACCGCGGATATGAGCATGTGGTGCGCAAGCTGGAAGGCGTGGGTGCAAAAATCGAACGGATCAAGGGCGAATGACGGACGCAAGTTTTGAAGACGGGCGCGAAGCCCCGCTGAATCTGGGGACCGAGGATGCAGATGACCTGAAGGTGATCTCGACCCTAGCCCAGGACGCGGTTTTTCCTGTGACCGAGATGAAATGGCAACCGTCGAAGCGCCGCTTCGGCTTGTTGCTGAATCGCTTTCGCTGGGAAGACAAGGATGCCGCCGCCCGTCGTGACCGCCCGTTTGAACGGGTGCAGTCGGTTCTGGTCTTCGATTCCGTTCTGTCCGTGGCCAGTCAGGGCATTGATCGCGGCGAGAAGGACATGGTCATGTCCCTGCTGTCCGTCGAATTCGAACCCGGCGAGGATGGCGCGGGCCAGGTCTTGCTGACACTGGCGGGTGATGGCGCGATCCGCCTGACGGTCGAGGCGTTGGAAGCCACGCTCAAAGACGTCACGCGCCCGTATCAGGCCCCATCCGGCCGGGCCCCGCAACACCCCGAATAGATGCAAAACAAGCGTGGCATTTCTCAGGCGTTTTTGAAGGTGCACGATGGCATCGTATTGCGCCCGGCCACGGTATTCGATGTGTTTGACGTAAGCCGGGTGCTGATCCGGTCGATCACTCAGCTTTGCGTGGCCGATCACAACAACGATCCCGACTATCTAAAACAGTGGACCGCGAACAAAGACCCGGCGACCATCCGGGGTTGGTTCAAGCCGGGATCCCAGATCTGGCTGGCCGAGCGTGAAGGGCAGGTGGCTGCGGTCGGAGGATTGTTCGAAACCGGCAAGATCACCTTGCTCTATGTTGACCCGGATCACGTGGGCAGCGGGGTGGGGGCCGCACTGCTCAACCGGCTGGAGCGGCAACTGGTCGCGTGCGGCTGTTCCGAGGCGCATCTTGATGGCACCCGGACTGCGCGCGAGTTCTATCTGCGCCACGGCTGGCAGGTCACGGGGCAATGCAGTGACCGTCAGGACCTGTCCTGCTTTGCCATGCGCAAATCGCTGCACCCCGCGGGCTGAGGGTTGAGGCCGCGCCCCGTGGGCGATATGTCCCGTGGCGCAACGCCCGGAGTGCCAGACCATGCCCGTTTTCCTCGACGCCACATCGCCCGATTTCGAAGCCGCCTTCCAGACCCTTCTGTCTGCCAAGCGCGAAGACAGTCCGGATGTGGATGCAGTTGTGGCGCAGATCATCGACGATGTACGCAACCGGGGCGACGCGGCAGTCATCGAACTGACCGCGAAATTCGACCGGCTGGAGCTGACGCCCGAAACGCTGGCCTTCAGCGCGCAGGAGATTTCAGACGCGGTGGCGCAAGTCGGGTCCAAAGACCGCGCGGCGCTGGAGCTGGCCGCCGGCCGGATCCGGGCCTATCACGAACGGCAGATGCCCGAGGATCACCAATGGACGGACGCGGCGGGCGCAACGCTGGGCTGGCGCTGGTCTGCGGTCTCTGCTGCGGGGTTGTATGTGCCCGGCGGGCTGGCCTCTTACCCGTCCTCGGTTTTGATGAATGCCATTCCGGCCAAGGTGGCGGGCGTGGACCGGCTGGCCATCGTGGTGCCCACGCCGGACGGGAAGGTGAATCCGCTGGTGCTGCTGGCGGCACAATTGTCGGGCGTGGACGAAGTGTATCGCATCGGCGGAGCGCAGGCCGTGGCGGCGCTGGCCTATGGCACCGACACCATCGCACCGGTCGACAAGATCACCGGCCCGGGCAATGCCTTTGTGGCGGCAGCCAAGCGGCGCGTCTTTGGCAAGGTCGGCATCGACATGATTGCGGGCCCCTCGGAAATCCTGGTCATTGCCGACAAGGACAATGACCCGGACTGGATCGCACTGGACCTGCTCAGCCAGGCCGAACACGATGAAAGCGCGCAATCGATCCTGATCACCGACGACGCCGCATTTGGCCACAACGTTGCCAAGGCTGTCGAAAAGCGCCTCGAAACCCTGCAACGCCGCGTCATCGCCGGGGCCAGCTGGCGCGACTTTGGCGCCATCATCACCGTACGCGATCTGGACGAGGCCGCGGCGCTTTCCAACCGTATCGCCCCGGAGCATCTGGAGCTTTGCGTCGCGGACCCGGTCGCGCTGAGCGAAAAGACCATCCACGCCGGGGCAATCTTTCTGGGCCAATACACCCCCGAAGCCATCGGTGATTATGTCGGCGGCCCCAACCACGTGCTACCAACGGCCCGGTCCGCCCGGTTCTCGTCCGGGCTCAGCGTGATGGATTTCCTCAAACGCACGACACTCAGCCAAATGACCCCCAAAGCCCTGCGCGCGATCGGTCCCGCCGCTGAACAGCTGGCGCAATCGGAAAGCCTCGAGGCGCATTGCCTTTCGGTCACGGCGCGCCTGAACCGCCTGAATGGCTAAAATGACGCAAAGACCGGGCATGTATGGCGCTTCTCTGCGTTGCCGACGGAATGCCGTTGTTATAGGTCTGTGCTGACACAAGGATAGTTGCCGTAAAGATGACCCGTATTTCGCATATCGAACTGGATGACCGAAACCTGCCGCCTCCGACCCCCGAGATCGAGCAGGAACGCAAGGTTGCCATCTATGATCTGCTGGAAGATAACAGCTTTGCGCTGCCCAAACGGGATGACCGTGTCGCACCTGATGGGCCTTACCACGTACAGCTGTCGATCCGCGACAAACGGCTGGTCTTTGATATCGAGACGGAAGAGGCCGAAAAAGCCGCTGAATTTCACCTGTCGCTTGGCCCGTTTCGGCAGGTGGTCAAGGATTATTTCCAGATCTGTGAAAGCTATTTCGACGCGGTCAAGACCCTGCCGCCGAGCCAGATCGAGACCATCGACATGGCCCGCCGCGGCATCCACAACGAAGGCAGCCGCGTTCTACAAGAACGGCTGGAGGGAAAAGCAGAAGTGGATACTGATACGGCCCGACGCCTGTTCACGCTGATCTGCGTGCTACATTTCGGGGGCTGACAGGTGAAGCCTCTGCCGCAGTCGGTCCTGTTCTGTTGCGACCACAACTCGGTTCGATCTCCGATGGCCGAGGGGCTGATGAAGAAGTTTTACGGCACGGGAACCTATGTCCAGTCCGCAGGCGTGCACAACGATCTTGAAATCGATGGGTTCTGCATCGCGGCCTGCCACGAGGTGGGTGTGGAGCTGTCCCGTCATCGCTCGCGGTCCTTTGACGAGATGCAGGAATGGGGCGACGATCTCAGCTCGTTCGATCTGGTCGTGGCGCTTTCGCCCGCCAGTCAGCGCCAGGCGCTGGAACTAACCCGGGTTTTTCACCTCGATGTCGATTATTGGCCAATAATGGACCCTACCGGGATGGGCGAGACCCGCGAACAAAAGCTACATCACTACCGACAGACCCGCGATCAGATCATCAAACATCTGAAAGATCGCTGGGGCGAACCTACGGAGTGACCATGAACCAGACCGTTAAAACCTATTTCGAAGCCTTCAATGCCGGTGACGTGGATGCCATGCTGGCCTGCCTGTCAGATGACGTGGCCCATCACGTGAACGAAGGCCATATCCGCACTGGCAAGGACAAGTTCGCCGCGTTCTGCGCGCATATGAACCGCTGCTACAAAGAGAACCTGACCGACATCATTGTGTTCGAAGCGCAGGGCGGCACCCGCGCGGCGGCTGAGTTTATTGTCAACGGGACTTATCTGGTAACGGACGAAGGCCTGCCTGACGCGCATGGTCAGACTTACCGCCTGCCTGCCGGGTCGTTCTTTGACCTCAAAGACGGCAAGATCACCCGCGTCACCACGTTCTATAATCTTGCCGACTGGACCAATCAGGTCTCGAATGGCTAAGGTCACCGTCGTCCGCCCCCTGACAGGTGAGGCGCTGGAACCCGCTCTGGATGACGTTGCCCGCCTGCGGATCAAGGTGTTTCATGACTGGCCGTATCTCTATGACGGCGACCTCGAATATGAGCGGAAATACCTGCAATCCTACCGCGACAGCGACAAGGCCATTGTGGTCGGCGCCTTCGACAAGGACCGCCTGATCGGTGCGTCAACCGGCGCGCCCCTGATCGACCACGCCGAAGATTTCGCTGCGGCTTTCGAGGGCACAGGCCTTGATCTGAACGACATATTCTATTGCGCGGAATCGGTGCTGTTGTCGGAATATCGCGGGCAAGGTGTCGGCCACAAATTCTTCGACGCACGCGAAGCCCGCGCCCGCGGTCTGGGTTTCACCAAATGCGCGTTCTGCGGCGTGCAACGCCCGACAGATCATCCGATGCGGCCTGCTAACTATCGCTCCTTGGATACCTTCTGGCGCGCGCGGGGATACACGCCTTTGCCCGGCGCGATCGCGCAGTTTTCGTGGAAAGATATCGGGGAAGAGGACGAGACACTGAAGCCGTTGCAGTTCTGGATCCGGGATCTCTGAACGCCAAGCGCAGAAAAAAACCTCGAATCGTGGTATTGATAGGTTTTCTGTGGGGGAAGTGCAATGAAACGCTATGTTATCGAACGCGATCTTCCGGGTGTCGGTTCTATGTCCGGTGAGGAACTGTGCGGCGCATCTGCGAAGTCGAACGAAGCGCTGGCTCAAATACCCGGCGTGCAGTGGGAGCATTCCTATGTTGCCGGTGACAAGACCTTTTGCATCTATCTGGCCGAGAGCGAGGACGCGATCCACAAGCACGCCGAGCTCAGCGGGTTTCCGGCCAACACGATCACCGAAGTGACCACGATCATCGATCCGACGACCGCAGGGTAATTGGGCTGTACTCCGGTCTGTGTCCCCGACTAAGGTCATGCGAATTTGATCGCACGGGGACGATGCCATGAAAGTCGCAACCGCCGCCTATAATCTCGATTGGCTCGACAGCTGGGCACAATACGAAGATAAGCTGAACCGCTGGGTGTCCCAGGCCGCAGGGCAGGGGGCCGAGTTGCTGGTCTTCCCTGAATACGGCGCGATGGAGCTCTCGACCCTGGACGGCGCCGAGGTTGCCGGTGATCTGGAGCGTTCGATCCGGGCCGTCTCCGACCGGATGGAAGATGTACAAAACCTGCACACCCGCCTCGCCAGGGCGTACAAAACCTACATTCTTGGCGCATCTGCTCCGGTTGTGGATGGTCCCGGTCGTCCGGTGAACCGCGCCGCATTCTACGCACCGGATGGCAGTTGCGATCATCAGGACAAACAGATCATGACCCGGTTCGAACGCGAGCAATGGGCCATTGCACCCGGCGGTCCGCTGAAGCTCTTTGACACAGCGCTGGGCAAAATCGGTATTTTGATCTGTTATGACAGCGAGTTTCCCCTGCTGGGCCGCGCGCTGAGTGAGGCAGACCTGATCCTTGTCCCGTCCTGTACCGAAGCGCTTTCGGGCTACTGGCGCGTGCGGATAGGCGCGATGTCAAGAGCGTTGGAAAATCAATGCGTTACAGTTATGGCTTCGCTGGTCGGAAACAACGAGTGGTCCGAGGCGGTGGATATGAACACCGGAACAGGAGGTGTGTTCGGCCCGCCCGATAAAGGTTTCCCGGCCACCGGTGTGCTGGCCGAAGGCGCATTGAACCAGCCCGGCTGGACCTATGCAGACGTCGACCTGTCAGCCATCGCCGAGGTTCGCGCCGACGGCCACGTGCTGAACCGAACCCATTGGCAAGAACAGGCCCCCCGAGTCGAATCGGTCACAATATCCGCCCTTTAGGCGATTCCGCCCTTGAAATAAGGCCAGAATAGGCTCATTTAAGCGCACATCCCCGCAGATTCTGCGGGTGCAACGTAATGATGGAGACAACATGGCCAAGGAAGATACGCTCGAATTTCCCGGTGTCGTGAAGGAACTCCTGCCTAATGCGACGTTTCGGGTCGAGCTGGAAAACGGCCATGAGATCATCGCACATACGGCAGGCAAGATGCGCAAGAACCGCATCCGTGTTCTGGCCGGCGACAAGGTTCAGGTCGAGATGACCCCATATGATCTGACCAAGGGTCGGATCAACTACCGCTTCAAGTAACGCCTGCCGCAATGGCGTTTATTCTCGGATCGGGCAGCCCAAGACGGCTGGACCTGCTGGCTCAGCTTGGCGTGCAGCCCGATGCCATCCGCCCACCTGACATCGATGAAACACCCCTGAAGGGCGAGCTCCCGGTTCAGTATTGCAACCGCATCACGCGTCAAAAAGTGCAGGCGGTTCAGTCGGATAGAGACGACGTTACCCTCTGTGCAGATACCACCGTGGCCTTGGGGCGCCGGATACTGGGAAAACCCGAGGACGCGGGACAGGCAGCGGAATTTCTGCATTCCCTGTCTGGTCGCCGTCACCGCGTGATCACTTCGGTTGCGGTCCGGCGCGGAGACCGTGTGCTGCAGCGTGATGTCGTCTCACAGGTCAAGGTCAAACGCCTGTCGGATGTCGAGATAAACGCCTATCTGGCGACCGGAGACTGGCGCGGCAAGGCAGGCGCCTATGCCATTCAGGGTCCCGCAGGGGCTTTCATTCCATGGATTTCGGGGTCGTTTACCGGCATCGTCGGTCTGCCCCTGTCCGAGACCGCGGCCTTGCTGCAAGGCATCGGCTATCCACTGTATCGCGAGGCATCATGAAAGGTCGCACCATTGTTCTGGACCACATCCAAGGCCGCGAAGCGGCTGCGCTGATGGTCGACGGCAAGCTGGATGACTTCCTGATCGCCGCAGACGCACCCGCGCCCGGCACGATCTACCGCGCCCGCGCTGATCGCCCGGTCAAGGGGCAGGGAGGAATGTTCCTGACCACGCCCGACGGTCCGGCTTTCCTGCGACAAGTCAAGGGTCTGGCCCCTGGCGTCTTGCTGTTGGTGCAGGTCAGCGGGTTTGCTGAGCCCGGCAAAGCCATCCCGGTGAGCAATCGCATCCTTTTTAAAAGTCGCTATGCCATTGTCACGCCGGATGCCCCGGGCCTGAACATTTCGCGCAGTATCAAGGACGAGGACATACGTGACAAATTGCTTGAAATCGCCCATGAACACATGGGTGATAGCGCCTATGGTCTGATCCTCCGTTCCTGTTGTGCAGGAGCAGATGCCGAGGATATCTCGGAAGATATCTCAGCCATGTTGGCGCAGGCCGAGCAGGTGATGAGTGACGACGGGTCCGAGCCAGAACTGCTCAGCGAAGGTGACAGCCCTCATATCCTTGCCTGGCGCGACTGGACTGACCCGGCCGAAGTCGTGACCCAGACGGGCGGTTTCGAAACCCACGGCGTTCTGGATGCACTGGATACGGTACGCGGAACGTCCGAGCCTTTGCCGGGCGGAGGGCACCTTTATATCGAACCCACGCGCGCACTGGTCGCCGTGGATGTGAACACCGGAGCGGACACGTCAATGGCCGCGGGCACCAAAGCCAATTTTGCCTGCGCCAAGATGCTGCCCCGGGCTTTGCGCGTGCGTGGGCTGGCGGGGCAGATTACGCTGGACCTCGCTCCCATGCCAAAGAAGGATCGCCGCGGGTTTGAATCCGCTTTACGTGCCGCGTTCAGATCAGACCCGGACGAGACGATTCTTGTCGGCTGGACTCCACTGGGCCATTTTGAGTTGCAGCGAAAACGTGGCCGCGTTCCCGTGATGGAGATTCTGAAATGAGCTGCCCGATTTGTGGAGGGGGGACCACGCAGAAATTTCGCCCGTTCTGTTCCAGAAGGTGTGCAGATATTGATTTGGCCAAGTGGCTGAACGGTTCTTATTCGGTTCCGTCGCAGCGCGAAGAGGACCTGGAAGCCGAGGTTGACACGCCGGACTCCACGCCCGGGCGACCGCATTGAAAAAATGTGAAAAAGCCTCTGGACACCGCTGGTAGCAAGTCATAGAAGGCCCCCACCCAACGACAAACGTCGTTCCCGTGCCCGGGTAGCTCAGGGGTAGAGCAGTGGATTGAAAATCCTCGTGTCGGTGGTTCGATTCCGCCCCCGGGCACCATTAAATCACTGAAATATTTTGTAAATTCCGAACGTTGAGAGTTCAAAATTTCAGCCGTAAAAGTTATGCACTGTTATGCGCTCCTAATTCGGCTCCGACTTGTCCAAAGATTCAAAAAAACCAAATCTCCAAGCAAAAACCTCTGCGTCGAGGGCTGGCTATCCTACTGTATGATCGTAGCCCCTATTGGCACGTTCGCCTTTGGGACCCAATGAAGGGCGGATATGTACTGCGGTCCACAAAGGAAAAATCACGGATCGAGGCCATGGAAGTGGCTTAAGAGTTTGCCGACACGTACCGCAGCATAGCCAACAGCGACCACGCCAAGAAGAAAGCCACCAGCTTTGAACACTATGCCAAAAAGCTGATAGGGGTGCAAAAGGGCAAGTCCAAATGGTCGGGTATCCCACCTTGTATCCCAAAGCCGGAGGACTGGGATACACGACGGGAGGAAGGGGAGGTTTTCCCTTATTTTTCTGGCTTTTCTGAAAAATATGGCTGGGGTGGTAGGATTCGAACCTACGATACACGGTACCAAAAACCGCTGCCTTACCACTTGGCTACACCCCAACGGTGAGCGGCTATCTACGATTGTTGCTGTCAGGGATCAAGAGCGTTTTGTCAAAAAAACTCACGTTGAACAGATTTTTTTCAGGGCGGTCATTTGGTGTCGATCAACACAGCTCCGGTACGGTTTCCGTCCTGCACCATTGCATGAGCGGACGCGCATTCTTCCAGTGCAAAGACCTTTTGAACAGGGCAGGTCAAAGCGCCATCAGCCAAGGCCCTGTGAAGGGTCTTCACAACAAAGGCGCGCAGATCCGACGGAAGAAGATAAATCAAAATGGTCTCAAGCGTCATGGCTTTGAACATCATCGGTCCGAACGGAAACACGGGTGTCATGTCTTGGGCAGAGCCATAGGCGTTGATGCGGCCGTTCTCGGCGATGACCACGGCGTTTGTTTGAATGTTTCGACCGAATTCGACGTCGACGATTCGACCGATTGCTTGCCCGCCATTTGCTTCGAGAATCTCGGTCGAAAGATCTTCGCTGGCGTAATCAAGTACGATATCTGCCCCGGCTGCCTTGACCCTGTCAAAGTTGCGAGGGCTGGCGGTCGCGATCACACGCGCGCCTGCCCATTTGGCAAGTTGAACAGCCAGAAAGCCGACGGTGCCCGCGCCACCGTGTATCAAGATCGTATGCCCATCGGGGCAGCCGCCTGAAAACACCGCATGGCTGGCGGTGAGACCGGGGATGCCCAGAATCGCACCGGTCTGTAACGACACTGTATCCGGCAGGGCGACGGCCTGCGCATCGGGAAGAGTGATGTGGCTGGCGGCGGTGCCAAACGGGCGTTGCCATTGCCCGTTCCAGATCCACACGCGTTGACCGATCCGAGATGCGGATACTCCATCGCCTACGGCCGAGATCACACCGGCGCCGTCACTGTGCGGGATGATCAGGGGGAACTGCGGCTCTGTCACGCCCGGTCTGGTCCCAGCGCGGGCTTTGACGTCGGAAGGGTTCACTCCGGAAAAGGACAGCTCTACCGTGACCTCGCCCGGACCCGGCCGGACCGGAGGGAGGTCCTGTATCCGCAGGACATCAGCCGGGTCTCCGAAGGTGGAATATGTAACTGCGCGCATGATCGTCTCCGTTTTGGTCGAGTTTCACAGCATATCGGCGGGAAACTCAAACACCTTGTCGCGAGTCCGCGATGCGGGGGAGTTCAGCCCAGTGGTTATTCGCGAATCTCGGACGGGTCGACACCCCAAAGGTTCGATTTCAATGTCCAACCCCGATACCCGCCGGCGGTGATCCGGCACCAGTCCAGCGAACAGGTTCCCAGCCGGGCCACTACCCCGGATTCGAAATGCGCATTCACGGGCGAGGTCGGATCAGGTCGGGCATAGACAGGCAGCATTTCGGCTTCAACCAGCACTGTCCGAACGCCCGACAGCAAAGCGTAGTGAACCCAGCCTCCAGCGCCGTCGCGGTCCTGAACCCTTCGCCAATTGCCGTATTCGGCAGTAACCTGCAGCGGCATGCCGCGTCGTTTGAACACCCAGTCGATTCGGTGTGTCAAAGAAGGCCCGCGTCGAACGTTGCCTTCGGCCGCTTTCATCGAGACATAACGGGGTAGGGGCAGGTTGGTGACTGATCCACGTTTCACGTCGGCATGAGCAGCCCACGCGCCGAACATGACCAGAAATACGGATAGTGCCGCCAGACAACGGCGTTTTACCGGTCGAATACCACTCACTGACTGCCTGCTCTTATGCCTGTTGATCCGGTTCCGAAAAAAGGTCGACTCAATGCCAAAGGGGTTCTTGTGCCCCGCCTTTTCCTGCGCCACGATGCCATGGCGCGCGTCCGTTTGCAAAGCAGTGGGAGGGCCGAGGTGCCAAGAGAACGTTTGAGTGTTGTCGTTACGCGACGGTTGCCCGAAGCGGTCGAAACACGTTTGAGCGAGTTATTTGACGTGCGCTTGCGCGACGATGACACTCCGATGACGCGCGAGGAACTGGTGGCCGCAGTGCAAGACGCCGATGTGCTGGTGCCTACGGTAACTGATGCGATTGATAGCGGTCTACTGGGGCAGGCGGGCGAAAAGCTGAAGCTCATTGCCAATTACGGGGCTGGTGTCGACAATATTGATGTGTCCACAGCGCGTCAGCGCGGTATTCTGGTGTCGAACACGCCGGGTGTGCTGACTGATGACACCGCCGACATGACGATGGCCCTGATCCTGGCAGTTACCAGACGCATTCCCGAAGGTCTGAGTGTGATGCAGCAAGGAGATTGGTCCGGCTGGGCACCCACCGCTTTTCTGGGAGGTCGTATCGGAGGTCGTCGTCTGGGTATTCTGGGCATGGGACGGATCGGGCAGGCAGTAGCGCGGCGTGCAAACGCGTTTGGAATGCAGGTCCACTATCACAACCGTCGCAGGCTGCGCCCAGAGACTGAGCAGGAACTGGAGGCAACCTATTGGGAAAGCCTGGATCAGATGGTCGCGCGGATGGACGTGATCTCGGTCAATTGCCCCTCAACGCCGTCGACTTTCCATCTGATGAACGCACGTCGTCTGAAACTGATGAAACCCTCGGCGGTGATCGTAAACACGTCACGTGGCGAAGTCGTGGATGAAAATGCCCTGACCCGGATGATCCGTGCAGGTGAAATTGCGGGGGCGGGGCTGGATGTCTACGAACAGGGCACTGACGTGAACCCGCGCCTGCGGCAGTTGCCCAATGTGGTTCTGTTGCCTCATATGGGATCGGCAACGCTGGAGGGCCGGGTGGAGATGGGCGAGAAGGTCATTATCAACATCAAGACTTTCGAAGACGGCCACCGCCCGCCGGATCAGGTTGTGCCGGCGATGCTGTAGCACTCCGGAAAGGAGCAGGAATGGACGTTTATGAAGGAGGATGCCGATGTGGAAATCTGCGCATCAAAGCTTCAGGTCGTCCTCTCAGGGTGGGGATTTGTCACTGTCTGGATTGTCGCAAGCATCATGGCGCTTTGTTCTATGCGGCGGCCGTTTTCCCGGATGACAGAATTGAGGTTTCCGGCGAAGCGCGCGGCTATGTTGACAGGTTCTTTTGCCCTGGCTGCGGCTCTCCGGTCTTTGCGCGCAGCGGAGCTGAAGTGGAAGTGCATCTTGGGTGCCTTGATGCGCCAGACCAGTTGACGCCAACTTATGAAAGCTGGGTCACCCGGCGTGAAGCGTGGTTGCCTGATTTCTGTGGAATGACCCGCTTTGACCAGGGTCGATTGGCAGACGGCTTAAAGGCTTAACTCATGTGACGGAAGTCTGCCGTGTGTTCATGCCCGTGCAGCTTATCCTTGTTCAGAGTGTGTTCGGCGTACAGTTTTGATAATTAAGGATGTATTGGAGGATTTGATCAGATGAGACGTGTTTCAGTTCTACTGCTTTCTGCATTGTGTTGTGCAACCCAGGGGTTCGCTCAGGAAGCGGCCGATGCCGTTGCGCCGGAAACGGCCACGGAAGGGCAGGTGCAGGCCGTGACAGAAGAGGTCATCGCCGCGCTCGAGGCCAAGCTAGATGGTATTCCGGTCACGTCTGAGACCTGGATGATTGCCGCAGCCAACCCGCTGGCCGTGGAAGCCGGAGCCAGAGTATTGCGCGCAGGTGGATCCGCCGCAGACGCAATGGTAGCGGTGCAGGTCGTGTTGGGCCTGGTCGAGCCTCAATCCTCGGGCTTGGGCGGTGGTGCGTTTCTGGTCTGGTACGACGCAGCGACCGGGCAGATGACAACCCTAGACGGACGTGAAACCGCACCGCTTGCGGCCACACCGACCCTGTTTCAAGACGAAAGCGGAGAGCCGCTGAAGTTCTTCGACGCAGTTGTTGGTGGGCTGTCCGTGGGTACTCCGGGCACACCTGCTTTGCTGGAAGAGGCGCATCGCCGCTGGGGTCGTTCTGCGTGGCCGGGATTGTTTGCCGATGGAATCCGGTTGGCGGACGAAGGGTTCCTGGTGTCCCCACGTCTGGCCAGCCTTGTCGAAAACGATGCCGAGCGCCTGTCGCACTTCCCGGAAACCGCTGAATACTTCCTGTCGGGAGGCGAACCGTTGCAGCAGGGGCAGCGCCTGATGAACCCGGCTTATGCCGAAACACTGCGTGTGTTGGCCAGTGACGGGGCGGCTGGATTCTACGGTGGTGAGATTGCAGCAGATATCGTGCGCACGGTTCGCAACGCTCCCGGCAATCCCGGTGTTCTGTCCGGCGCGGATCTTGCGCTGTATCAGGTGATCGAACGCGAGCCGGTTTGCGCAGAATACCGTGCCTATGAAGTCTGCGGCATGGGCCCGCCGTCGTCGGGTGCGTTGACCGTGGGGCAAATTCTGGGGATGCTGAACAGCTATGATCTGGCGGCCATGGGCTCGGAAAGCGCCGAGGCGTGGCGGCTGATCGGAGACGCTTCGCGTCTCGCCTTTGCGGACCGGGGCCGCTACATGGCCGACAGCGATTTCGTACCCATGCCGACCAGCGGGCTGGTCGATCCGGCGTACCTGTCGCAACGTGCTGAATTGCTGGACTCCGAAGGCGCTTTGGCAGAGGTCGGACCGGGGCAACCAGAATTCGATCACGCGCTAAACTGGGCGGATGATGTATCGCTGGAATTGCCCTCGACCTCGCATATCTCGATCGTGGACGGCTATGGCAATGTGCTGTCGATGACCACGACCATCGAGAACGGCTTTGGTTCACGCCTGATGACAAACGGGTTCCTTCTGAACAACGAACTGACGGATTTTTCGTTCAAGACCCACAGTAACGGCGTGCCGATTGCCAACCGACTGGAGCCCGGAAAACGTCCGCGTTCGTCCATGAGCCCGACCATCGTGATGCAGGATGGCGCGCCGGTTTTGGCTATTGGTTCTCCGGGTGGCAGTCGGATCATCGGCTATGTGGCCAAGTCGATCATCGCCTGGGCCGACTGGGGAATGGATGTGCAACAAGCCGTGTCACTGCCGCATCTGGTCAATCGTTTCGGGACTTACGACGTCGAGGCCGGGACCTCTGCAGAAGGCTTTTCTGACGGGCTGACCGAGCTTGGATTCGAGGTAAATCCGCGTGACCTGACATCTGGCCTTCACGCCATCGAAATTGGCGGCGGGCTGAGCGGTGGTGCCGACCCGCGCCGCGAAGGTATTGCGCTGGGCGAATAGGCCCTCGGTATTTGTGGGGATTGCCCGCACTTAGTGGGCCAATTAGTCATAGACTGAAAGGCCCGCGATGTGTTGGGGCAAGGGAGGATGACGATGGTGCAGGCGACCGCTTTGCCTCGGAATGAAACAGGTATCGAAACCGTCATAGGTGTTCTGAAACAACGCTTTGGCGACAGGTTGCAAACTGGTGCCGCAATCCGGGAACAGCACGGGCACACCACGACCTGGATCGAAAACCAGAGCCCGGATGCTGTGGTTTTCCCGCATACAACGCAGGAGGTTTCGGAAATCGTCAAAACCTGTGCCGCGCACAGGGTACCGGTGATCCCCTTCGGCACTGGAACGTCGCTGGAAGGGCATGTGAATGCGCCAGCGGGGGGAGTCTCGGTCGATCTGATGCAGATGGACAAGGTGCTGGCGGTCCACGCCGAAGATCTGGATTGCGTCGTGCAGCCAGGCGTCACGCGTGAGGCGCTGAACACCCATTTGCGGGACCAGGGTCTGTTCTTTCCGATTGACCCGGGGGCGAATGCCTCGCTGGGCGGTATGGCCGCGACCCGCGCTTCGGGCACCAATGCGGTGCGGTATGGAACGATGAGGGACAACATTCTCAGCCTTGAGGCGGTCATGCCGGACGGCCAGATCATCCGTACCGGTCACAGGGCCAAGAAGTCATCGGCCGGGTATGATCTGGCACGTCTTTTGATTGGGGCGGAAGGTACGTTGGGGATCATCACCGAGTTGACTCTGCGGTTGCAGGGCATCCCCGAAGCGATCAGCTCGGCCAGGTGTTCTTTTCCATCGGTCGATGCAGCGTGTCGTGCTGTGATGATGACCATTCAGTATGGCATTCCGGTCGCCCGAATAGAGTTGCTGGATGAAATGTCGGTTCAGGCGGCAAACGCCTATTCCGGGCTATGCCTGCCGGAAACGCCGTTGTTGCTGCTTGAATTCCATGGCTCTGAAAGCGGTGCAGCGGAACAGGCTGAAACCTTTGGTCAGATCGTCGAGGAGTTCGGCGGCACTGACTTTGCTGCGACCTCGACCACCGAAGAGCGGAACAAGCTTTGGCAGGCCCGGCATGATATGTATTGGGCGTGCCTGCAACTGCGCCCCGGCGCGCGTGGCATTTCCACAGATGTCTGCGTGCCGATCTCGCGTCTGGCGGAATGTGTGACCAGCACCCAACAGAAGGCATCCGATCTTGGTTTGCTCGCGCCAATGGTCGGGCATGTGGGGGATGGGAACTTCCACTCGCTTCTACTGATCGACATGGAAAATACCGAAGAAGTTGTCAAAGCCGAAGAGTTTGTCGGCTGGTTGAATGATCTGGCAATTTCAATGGAAGGCACCTGTACAGGTGAACACGGCATCGGTCAGGGCAAAATGCCTTACCTCATCAAGGAACTGGGTGCTGCCACGCAGTATATGGCGGCGATCAAGGCCGCTCTGGACCCCGAAAATATCATGAATCCCGGCAAGGTTTTGTCCGACCAATCGTAATGATTTTCGCGTTCTGGCCCGCATTGCGCCTTCAAATCGTCCACATGTTTTGGTTTCACAGACTTGATTGAGAACAGGTGGTCGACGTGAGTGCAAAATATCTGGCAGGGTTTGCAGCAGTCTGTGGGGTGGTCGTTGCTGGGCTGGATTATTCTCAGCAAGCCAAGGCATCCGAGACTGGGCTGGGTATCAAAGGTTATCTTGCATCGGTATCCTCGCGTGTCGGAATCTCGGACAGTTGGTTCGAAGCAGAAGCTCAACCTGTACAGCCAGAGGAACCTGCGGCTAAGACGCCGTCAGAGGACACTCGGAAGCTCGTCTGCACCACGATCGGGACAAGCAAGCGCTGTCGCTCCAGCGGTTGAGATCAGGGGTTTCATGCCTGATCTTCGATCCGCTTTCGATGTTCGGGTCGTTTTTTTCGTATCACTGGTCGGATGAATGTCGCGCGATCCCTCTCAAGTGCGCCATATGGTGTCAACTGATTTCAAGGGGAGACGCCCGGTTATGAAAACCCAAGTCAAAGCATTGGTCGTTGGCGGCGGCGCCGTTGGGACCTCGATTGCCTATCATCTGGCCAAAGCGGGCTGGGATGATGTGATGTTGATCGAACGGGACGAGTTGACGTCCGGGTCCACCTGGCACGCGGCTGGCCTGCTGCCACTGTTTAACATGTCCTATGCGACAACTCACATCCACAAGTACTCGGTCGACTTCTACAAGACGCTGGAAGAAGAAACCGGGCTGAATGCGGGTTTTGCCGTTGTCGGCAACCTGCGCATGGCACAGACGCAAGAGCGCATGGATGAGTATATGCTCTACGCCTCGACAGCGGAGACCTGCGATGTCGCGTACGAATGGCTGACCCCCGACCAGATCAAGGAGCGTTGGCCCCTGATCGAGACATCGGATCTGAAGGGTGCGATCTATCACACCGAGGACGGCTACATTAACCCGGCTGACGTGACTCAGGCGATGGCCAAGGGTGCCCGTCAGCGTGGTGTCGAGATCGTGCGCAAGATGCAGGCGGATGCCTTCCATTGGAATGGCACCCATTGGGAAGTCACCTGCACCAAGATGGTGGAAAAAGGCGGCAATCTTGTCGAGAGCGATGAGAAGGTCGTGATTACTGCCGAGCACGTCGTCACTGCATCGGGCAACCACGCACAGCGCACCGCTAAGATGCTGGGCATCAAGATGTCGGCGATCCCGGTCGAGCATACGTTCATCGTCATGGACAAAGACCCGGAATTGGTCAAATGGCGTGAAGCGGGCAACCCCGAACACCCCGTTGTGCGCGATGCGGACAACGAATCCTATGCGCGTGAAGAGCGCGGTGGCTGGATTCTGGGTATCTATGAACACGGCGCCCCTGCGCGGTTTGAACACGGTGTGCCGGACAGCTTCCGCGCAGACCTGTTCCCGCTGGATCTGGATCGGATTGCGGATCAGTACATGGCCATGGCCGAGCGTGTGCCGTCCTGCGCCGAATCCGGCCTGAAGGACGATTTCAACGGCCCGATCTGCTATACGCCTGACGGCAACCCGCTGGTTGGTCCTGCACCGGGTCTGCGCAATATGTGGTTGGCAGAAGGTTTCAGCTTCGGTATCACCGCCGCCGGGGGCACCGGCTATTATCTGGCGCAATTGATGGTCGATGGCGAAGCCGAGATCGACATGGCCTCGCTGGACCCCAAACGCTACAGCAGCAACTGGATGACCACCGAGTTCGCGGCCCGCAAGAACGAAGAGTGCTATGAGCACGTCTATATCCTGCACCATCCGGACGAAGAACGTGAAGCCTGCCGTCCGCTGCGAACAGTTCCGGCCTACGACCGTCAGAAAGCGCGCGGCGCTCAGTTTGGATGGGTCAACGGCTGGGAACGTCCGAACTATTTCGGCCCCGTCGATGCAGCTGACAATTTCGACAAGGAAAGCCGCTCGTTCCGCCGTGGAGGCTGGTGGCAGTACGCTGTCGAAGAAGCCAAAGCGATCCGCGAAGGTGTCGGCCTGATCGACGCGTCGGCCTTCACCAAACATGTCGTCAAAGGCCCCGGTGCGACCCAGTTCCTGGATTGGTTCACCTGCAACAAGTTGCCGAAGGTCGGTCGGATCAACCTGACCTACGCGCTGACGTCGCACGGTACCACCCGCACCGAATACACCATCGTCCGCAATGGCGAGAACAACTACTACATCGTCTCTGCCGGTGCCTGGACCGAGTATGACGCCGACTACCTCCGCAAGGCGGCCGAGGACAAGATGGAGGCGTTCGGTTACATCGAAATCCAGGACGTGACCACGCAATGGGGCGTCTTCGCCATCGCCGGACCCAAGTCGCGCGACGTTCTGAAAGAGGTCATTAAAGACGCCGATCCGGAAACCGCGCTGTCCAACAAGCGTTTCCCGTGGCTGTCGGCCCGTCAGATCGAACTGGGCATGTGCCCGGTCAACGCGATCCGCGTGGCCTATACTGGTGAGCTGGGCTGGGAACTGCATCACCCGATCGAGATGCAGAACTACTTGTTCGACCTGCTGGAAAAAGCCGGTGAAAAGCACGGTATGAAGCTGGTCGGTGCGCGCGCCCAGAACTGGCTGCGGCAGGAGAAATCCTATCGCGCCTTCGGCACCGAACTGGGCCGCGATGCGACCCCGCTGGAAGCCGACCTGCCGCGCTTTGTCGATTTGTCGAAAGACTTCTACGGCAAGGCCAAGCTGGAAGAGACCGGCGTGCGCGTGAAGTGCTGTACCCTGCTGATCGACGGCCCGGAGGATGCCGACCCATGGGGCCGCGAGGCACTGTACACACCGGAAGGCGAGCGTGTGGGTCGATTGACCTCGGGCGGTTATTCCGTGGCATTCGAGAAGTCCATCGGCATGGGTTATGTAAAGCCCGAGCTGGCAGTCGAAGGCACAAAGCTGAAGGTCAAAATGCAGGACAAGCTTTGGGATGCGGTTGTAACCTGCGACAGCCCTTACGATCCTAAAAACGAAACCATCCGCAAGGACGGTTGATCGAAGAAAGGCCCTGGAAACCTCCGGGGCCTTTTCTTTTTGTCATGTTGAGAGTTCGTCGAAGCATTCCAGCGCCTTGGCCGCGTACATCATGGCTGGGCCGCCACCCATCTGGATAGCCATGGCCAACACGTCGGACACTTCCTCTCGTGTCGCACCTGCCTTGATCAAAGCTTCGGTATGCAGGGTGATACAGGGTTCGCAGCGCAGGCTGACCGACATGCCTAACGCAATGAGTTCCTTGGTTTTGTAGTCGAGTGTACCGCCCTCTTTGACGGCTTTGCCAAGCGCTCCGAATGCGCGCGTCGTGTCGGGGATAGAACCGTTCAGGTTTCGCAAACTCTTTCGTGTTGCCGAGAGTTTTTCTTGCCATGCCATTTCTGAGTGCCCTTCTTCATATTTCGCAACCGGAATATGAAGTGGGGTACAGCTGTTTGACTTTGATCTCGATCAGACGACAGGGCGCTCGGCAATGAATGCAAGGTTGTTGGCAGGCATCTCGACCGTAGCCAGCATGTGCAGACCGACGTTTTTGAACAAATTCAGAATGCCCCCGTCGTTTTTGTAGCCGATTTCGGGGTCTTGTTGAAACAAAGCCGCATGAAAGCGGACATCCCCGTCACTGGTGAGTTGGCCCGAGCGTTTGAATGGGCCGTACAAGATGAACCGCCCCTTTGGTGACAGCGATTGGGCGACTTCTGAAACGATGGTTCTGGTTTCCTGCCAACTGATCAAGTGAATCAAGTTGATCAGAACGATCAGATCCTTGCCGTAAATCCGCCTGTGCCAGCCTGATATCGCTGCATCCAGTTCTACGACCTGTGCAACATTGGGCGAGTTGCGGGTATAGGCGTCGATACTCACGCGCCGCTCAAGGTCAACTTCCGAAGGCTGCCAGGTCAGCCCGGGCAGCACTTCGGCGAAGGCACTGACATGCTGACCTGTCCCGCTTGCGATTTCCAATGCCTGGCCTTGGGACGGGCCCCATTCTTGCAGCAATGCACACAGGGCGTCCGTGTTTCGGGATGCTGCCGGGGCCACCAGCTTGCCATCTTCAGACGCATTGGCGACGCTTGCAGAAGAGGGGAGGCTGCGTTTGATCATCGTTTCAACCTGTCAGGGGTCAACATGCCTACTATGTCAGGTTCCAGCTCGGGTGTGTTTCCAACAACAAGATCGCACAACAGTTGCGAGGCCGCCGGTGAGGTTTGAAAACCATACCCGCCCTGACCGCCACTCCAGACAAACGAATGGTCCAGTGGGTCGCGCCCAAGCACCAAGGTCCCGTCAGGGGCAAAACTGCGCAAACCTGCCCAATTCGTTTCAACCCTTGTGACCGGCTCGGTCATCAACTCTTCATACCGCGCCAGTCCCTCTGCCAACACCATATCATCTGCATAGGCATCCTGCGGCGGAACCGGATCGGCTTCGGATGGTGAGACCAGAAGCTTGCCCGCATCCGGTTTGGCGTACCATGTCTCGCCAGCGCCCAGCATCATGGGCCAGACAGAAACGTCATGCCCTCCGGGGGCGGGCAGACGCGCCATCGACCGACGGCGAGGTGTGATGCCGATACCAGGCAGCCCTGCAAGCTGTGCAACCTCATCCACCCAGGCACCGGCTGCGTTGACCAGAGTGCGGGCGTCAAAGATCTCATTGGCCTCAACCACCCAATGCTTTTCTTTTCGAATGCCGGTGACTTTGCTTTTCGTCGAAACCGTTCCTCCGTTTTGCCGGATGGTCCGGGCGAAATCCTGCAACAGGCGATCTGTATCGATGTCAAAGGCCGCTTCGCTGATGGCTGCAAACCCGACTTTGTCCGGGTTCAGGATCGGAACGCGCGATATGGCCAGATCCATCGTTATCTTCACCATGTTCAGATCGGCGCGATCGGCTTCAAAAATGTCGGGTTGTTCAACCGCTCCGACCAGCATCAAACCCCGCGGGGTCAGGTACCCGCCATTCTGTGTGCGCAAGAAGGCGGCCCCCGCTTTGTTCAGGGCGACGACCGAGGGAGGCCCATAGCTTTGTTCGAACAACGCCGCCGACCGGCCCGATGCGTGATAGCCCAGGGCGTCTTCGGCTTCGAGAACCACCACAGTTCCATGTTGCGACAGGCGCGCACCCGCACTGAGCCCGGCGATTCCGCCGCCGATGATAAGGAAATCAATCATTATTAGCGATCCGTTCGAGACAGATATACAATGGGTTTCTTGAATTTCATGCTGACCCTAAAGCTCCTCATTCGCCACGCGTTTGGGTTTTCAGACTATAAGCAGCCTTGAAATTGTGCTTCAACCCGGTCAAAGAAGTATCAAAATAAACAGGAGGGTAAGGTGACCGCAGCAGACCTTCATCCAATGGCCACAGGGCATATTCCCGGATATGTTGTCGCAGCTGACGGAAGCGATTACCTTTTCTCCGCCATGGTCGTTTTTTTCGTCGTTCTGGTGGTGTTGATCGGTGTCGGATACCTAACACTTCATTCAGTTCCTGAAAAAATGGCCCACGAAAACAATCACCCGCAATTCCAATTGGTGGGTATTCTGGCGCTGCTGGCACTGTTCACACATAATGGGCTTTTCTGGGTTGCCGCTATTTTGGTCGCAGGGTTCCAGTTTCCGGATTTTGCCACCCCGCTTAGAAATATTGCCGACGCCATTCGTGCTCTTGGTCAATCTCCTGTTCCGGAACCGGTGCCTGAAACAACGGTACCGGCATCGCCGGATTCCGAAGCCAGCAATGCGCAGGAGCAAACCACATGATCGAGACCATGCTCTGCGCCCTGATAACGGTGCTGCCCGACTATCTGTTCCGCCGGTTCGTTCAGGGTAAGCGGATCGGTCACGAGATTACCTTGTTTACCATGTGGTACGAACTGCGGTGGGGGTTGACCACCTGTGCCATTCTGGCGCTGACCGTGATCACCACGCTGTTTTATTTTCATCCAGCCAGTAAAACCGCGGCGTCCTATTTCCGGACAGTGACCATTCTGCCGCAATTGGGCGGCCGTGTTTCCGAGGTTTTTGTCAAGAACAACGAGCTGGTAACCGCTGGGCAACCGATTTTCCGGATCGAGGATTTTAGTCAGACTGCACAGGTTCAGGCGGCAAATGCGCAGATTGCACAGGTGCAGGCCTCACTTAAGGTTGCGGAAACCGACTTAGCCGAGGCCGAAGCTGGAATTGCCGGTGCCAAGGCAGCGCTTGCGCAGTCTCTGGAGGATCTTGAGCGCAACACAACCCTGCGTGACGAAGGTTCAAGCGCGGTAAGGTTGGCCGAGATTGAGAGGCTGGAAAACCTTGTTGCCCAGCGAGAGGCCCAGGTTCTTGCAGCGGAATCCAAACGTGCTGCGGTTGAGCAGCAGATTGAAGAACTGATCCCCGCTCAGCTGGCAAGTGGCATTGCGCAACTGGATGCTGCGCAGACCGAATTGGACAAAACCGTAATCATCGCGGGCGTCACGGGGCGGGTCGAACAGTTCGGCCTGCAGGTCGGTGACTACGTAAGCCCGTTGTTGCGACCTGCTGGTATTCTGGTGCCATCGCACACCGGACATGACCGCTTTCAGGCCGCTTTCAGCCAGCTGTCTGCTCAGGTGATAAAGCCGGGCATGATTGGCGAATTGGGCTGCATGACCAAGCCATTCACCGTGATCCCCACTGTGGTGGTCGAGGTGCAGGATGTCATTCCTTCCGGCCAGATCCGTCCATCGGATGAATTGCGGGACGTGCAGACCAACAGCAATCCCGGCTCGATTCTGGTTTATATGGAGCCGCTATACAAAGGTATGGCCGATGACATTCCACCGGGCAGCAATTGTCTGGCCAATGTCTACACAGACAACCACGAGCGGTTGGAGCACGGGGATCTGGGCTTTTGGGAGGCGGCTTTCCTGCATGTGGTTGACACGATCGGAGTAGTGCATGCGGCCGGTCTGCGTTTGCGTCTGATCCTGATGCCTGTCAACACACTGGTGCTGACCGGGCACTGATCTGGTACAGGCTGCGCAGTTTTGTAGGGCCCGGCAGAAACTCACTGCCGGGCCCTTGGTTTTACAGAGCTGCCTTGAACAGCTGCGTCAGGTTGTCTTTCGTCAACTCAATCGGGTTTCCGCCGCATGAAGGATCGACGATCGCCCCTTCGACAAGCTCTGCGATTGAGGCTTCGGTCACACCCAGGTCGGACAGAGTGCGGGGGATGCCAAGGCTGTCGTTGAAATCCTGCACGAAGGCGCGGAACCCATCGAAGCCACCGTCGATGTCCAGATATGCCGCGGCTTGCTGGAACCGGTCTGCAATGGCCGGGGCGTTGAAGTCCAGAACAGCGGGCATGCAGACCGCGTTTGTGGTGCCGTGATGGGTGTTGAATACCGCACCAATTGGGTGGCTCATCGCGTGGATCGCGCCAAGGCCCTTCTGGAATGCCGTTGCGCCCATGGCAGCGGCGCTCATCATCTGGGCGCGGGCTTCGATATCGGTACCGTCAGCATAAGCGCGTGGCAAGTACTCCTTCACCAGTCGCATACCTTCCAGCGCGATGCCCTGGCTCATTGGGTGATAATGCGGGCTCGAGAAGGCTTCGACGCAATGCGCGAAGGCGTCCAGGCCTGTTCCTGCCGTAATGAACTTGGGCATTCCGACGGTCAGATCCGGGTCGCAAATCACAACGGTGGGCAGAACCTTGGGATGAAAGATGATCTTCTTGGCATGGGTCTCGGAATTGGTGATGACGCTTGCGCGGCCTACTTCCGACCCTGTCCCTGCGGTGGTCGGAACCGCAATGATTGGCGCGATAACGTCGGCATCGGCACGGGTCCACCAGTCGCCTATATCCTCAAAATCCCAAACGGGGCGGGTCTGACCCGCCATGAATGCGACCATCTTGCCCAGATCCAGCCCGGAGCCGCCGCCAAAGGCGATCACCCCGTCATGGCCACCCGCGTTGTAGGTCGCAACTCCGGCCTCGAGGTTTTTCTCGTTCGGGTTGGGGTCCACATCGCTGAACACCCCACGGCCCAGGCCGGCGGCGTCCATGATATCCAGTGTCGCGGTGGTGATGGGCAGATCGGCCAGCCCCTTGTCCGTGACCAGCAATGGCTTCTTCATTCCGGCGGCGGCGCAGGCTTCGGGTAATTCCCTGATGCGCCCGGCTCCGAATTTGATGGCGGTCGGATAGGACCAGTTTCCAACAAGTGTCATGTCAGGTTTCCTTTGCAAAATAAGGCCTGCTTCGGCGAGGGGGTGGGTCCGAAGCAGGCCGTCGTCCTTAGCCCGTTACCTTTTTGAGGTGGTAGGATTTGGGACGTGTCAGGTTGTGATATCCGATCACGGACAGACCGCCGCCGCGCCCTGTATTCTTGCAGCCCGTCCAGCACAGGCCGGGGTCCAGATAGTCGGCGCGGTTCATGAACACAGTGCCCGTTTCAATCCGGTCACCTACCCGCGCCGCACGATCCACATCACGGGTCCAAAGGCTGGCGGTCAGGCCAAACTCACTGTCATTCATCAATGCGATGGCCTCTTCGTCGGATGACACTTTCATGATGCCCACCACGGGCCCAAAGCTCTCGTCCCGCATCACGCGCATGTCATGGGTGACATTGGTCAGGATTTGCGGTGTCAGATACGCGCCACCATCGTCTTCAGCGAAGGTGTCGATATGCGCGACCGCGCCGGATGCAACCGCCTCGGCGATCTGTGCTCGCACCTCATCGGCAAAACGCACATTGGCCATCGGGCCAATCGTTGTCTCGGCATCCAGCGGGTTGCCCAGTTTGTACCCCTTCACGATGTCCACCGCCTTGGCGACAAAGTCATCATAGAGGCTTTCGTGGACATAGATCCGCTCAATACCACAACAACACTGGCCCGAATTGAACATCGCACCGTCAATCAGCGTGTCGACTGCGGCATCCAGATCGGCGTCGTCCATGACATAGCCGGGATCCTTGCCGCCCAGCTCGGTGCCGACGCCGGTAAATGTGCCCGCCGCGGCACGTTCCATCGCCTGGCCGCCGCCGACCGAACCGGTGAAGTTCACAAAATCAAACGCGTTACCCGCAATCAGGTCGTTCGTAACATCGTGGTTCAGAAAAACGTTCTGGAACACGTCCTCGGGCACACCCGCCGAATGGAACGCCCTTGCCATGCGCTCGCCCACCAGCAAGGTCTGGGTGGCGTGTTTCAGGACGACCGTGTTGCCCGCGATAAGCGCCGGTGCGACCGTGTTGATCGCCGTCATGTAAGGGTAGTTCCAGGGCGCCACCACAAAGACGACCCCGTGCGGGATGCGCTTGATATAACGCTTGAACGTCTCATCCTCGCCCACAGCGATATCTGCCAGGGACGCCTCGGCAATCTTCGCCATGTGGCTTGCGCGTTCGTTGAACCCACCGAACTCACCACCAAAACGCACCGGGCGACCCATCATACGGGCCAGTTCGGGCACGATCTCATCGTTCATGGCACCAATGGCGGCCACGCCAGCCATCACAAGATCAATCCGCTCCTGCAACGGACGGGTCGCCCATTCCGCCTGAGCAGCCCGAGCGCGGGCTGCGGCCCCGAAAGCGGCGTCTCGCGACAATACTTCACGTTCGGCAAAAACCGATCCGTCGATCGGCGAGACACATTTCGATATCTGCCCCATTTTCACTCCATTTCCGAAAGAAACAGGAACCCTGCTTCATCTGGCTAAAAATATCCCGGGGGCTGGGGGCAGAGCCCCCAGCACGACCCGAACTCACGCCCGCTCGAACCCGCGGGCGATTTCCCAATCCGTCACCACGCGCTCGAACTCCTCGATTTCGACCTCAGCAGCACGGGTATAGTGGTCGACGACGTCATCGCCCATGGCCGCCCGCAACATGACCGAACCATGCAGGGCATCCCGCGCCGCACGAAGGTTGCCAGGGATCATGCCAGTCTCGCCCTGATAAACGTCCCCTTGGGTGGGTGGCTGCAAGTCCAACTCCTCTTCGATGCCCGCGATCCCTGCCGCCAGCATGCCAGCCATCGCCAGATAGGGGTTCATATCTGAGCCCGGAATCCGGCACTCGACTCGCACAGCCTTGGTGCCGTCTCCGCACAGGCGGAAACCAGCGGTGCGGTTGTCCACTGACCAGATGATCCGCGTCGGCGCGAAGGTGCCTTTCATGAAGCGTTTGTAGCTGTTGATGTAAGGTGCCATGAAACAGGTATAATCCGGGGCGTATTTCAGCAGACCGGCCATGTAGTTCTTCATCAGCGCCGACATGCCCAGTTCGTCAGCGTCATCGTAAAAGGCGGGCTTGCCGTCGGCCCACAGTGACTGATGCACGTGGGATGAACTGCCCACCTTATCGTGATGCCATTTCGGCAGGAAAGTCGCCGCATGACCATGCTGCCACGCGATCTCTTTCACCGCGTTTTTGGCAATCGAGTGGTACTCGGCTGTATCCATGGCGGGCGCGTATTTGATGTTCAGCTCTTCCTGCCCAGTCTCGGCCTCACCTTTGGTGTTCTCAACCGGAATACCCGCATCCCACAGATGGTTGCGGATCGGACGCATCACATGTTCTTCCTTGGTGGTCTGCAAGATGTGATAGTCTTCGTTATAGCCCGATATCGGCGCCAGATCGCGGAACCCTTCCTTGCGGATCTGATCAAAGCTCTTTTCGAACAGGAAAAACTCAAGCTCGGTCGCCGTCATGGCGTCATAGCCCATGGCCTTCAAACGGTTGACCTGCTTTTTCAGGATTGAACGCGGTGCGTGCGGCACTTCCTCATGGGTGTGATGATCCAGCACATCACACATTACCATCACCGTGCCCTCAAGCCACGGCACCGGGCGCAGAGTGCTAAGGTCCGGCTTCATGACATAATCGCCATAACCCCGCTCCCAACTGGTCGAGGCATAGCCATCGGGTGTCGCCATCTCCAGATCGGTGGCCAGCAGGTAGTTGCAGCAATGGGTCTCTTCCCATGCGCCTGCCACGAAATGGCCCGCGTGAAATCGTTTGCCCATCAATCGGCCCTGCATGTCCACCATGCAGACCAAAACCGTGTCAACCGAACCCTCGGATACCTGCGTTTTCAGATGTTCGAACGTGAGCATGTGCCACCTTTATCTTTGCCGAGATCCATCATCGGCCATTCGTCCTGTTTGACCCGCCCCCACGGAAGGGGCAGGTCGCTTGGCCAATTCTTAGCCGTAGCGGTAGGGCCGTCCAGCCTTCAGCATGTCGGCGTTATACTGTTTGAAGATTTCAACAACCTTCGCCTTGGTCTCGGACTCAGCTGCTATCTCATCCCAGAATGCAACGGCGGCCGCCTCGACCGTCGCCCATTCTTCGTCCGGAATCGAGGTCAGCTTCATCTTGTCGCCATTGACGCGCAGGCTGGCTTCACCGCCCCAGTACCACCACTGACGATAATAGTGCGACTGATCGGTGCAAACGCGGAACAAGGTCTGCAGGTCTTCGGGCAACTCATTCCAGCGATCCATGTTGGCGAAGAACGATCCAGCCCATGCGCCCGAAATGTTGTTGGTCAGGAAGTAGTTGGTCACATCCGCCCAGCCGACAGTGTAGTCTTCGGTGATGCCGGACCATGCGATGCCGTCCAGCTCACCAGTTTGAACCGCGACTTCGATGTCTTCCCAGGGCAGGGTGACCGGCACAACGCCGAACTGAGACAGGAAGCGGCCCGCAGTCGGGAAGGTGAAGACACGCTTGCCCTGCAGGTCAGCGAGACTGTTGATCGGGTCTTTGGTGGCAAAGTGGCAAGGGTCCCACGCACCGGCCGAGATGTGTTTTACACCGACTGCCGAATATTGCTCGTCCCAGATTTCATTCAGGCCGTACTGGTTGAACAGAACCGGCACATCCAAAGAATAGCGTGATGCGAATGGGAAATAGCCGCCGAAAACAGTGACCTCGGTGGGTGACGCCATCGAGTCATCATCCGACTGCACGGCATCAATCGTGCCGCGCTGCATGGCGCGGAACAATTCACCCGTTGGAACCAGCTGATCGGCATAGAACAGCTCGATCTGCATCCGGTCGCCGGCGATTGTGTTGAACATCTTGATGGCGGGGTCGATCACGTGTTCGGCCAACGCCGGGCCGGCATAGGTCTGCATCCGCCATCTGATGGTCGATTGCGCCAGTGCAGGCGTCGCCAGCGCAGCAGCGGGGGCCGCCGCGGCACCTTTCAGAAATGTACGTCTGTTCGTCATTCTCTCTCTCCGTTGGTCAGTTTCAGTTATGCGGGGATTGCCCGCGAAGCCCCGGTTTGATCCGGGATCATTTGTTGTAAACGTATTCGGGCAGCCAGAGCGCGATCTGCGGGAAGGTCATGATAATCGCCAGCGCCAGCGTCATCACCATCACGAAAGGCAGGATTGACCCGTAGATGTCGCGCAGCGAAATCTCTGGCGGTGCCATCGCGCGCATCAGGAACAGGTTATAGCCGAAGGGCGGTGTCATATAGGCGATCTGGGTCGTGATCGTATAGAGCACCCCATACCAGATCAGATCGAATCCCATTGCGCCGACCAGGGGAACGTACAAAGGCGCGACGATCACCAGCATGGCAGTGTCGTCCAGAAACGTGCCCATCAGGATAAAGCTGAGCTGCATCAAGATCAGGATCAGCCAAGGGTTCAGGCCCAGACGTTCGGTAAACAGGTTCTCGATTGCGCGCACCGCGCCCAGCCCGTCGAATACGGCTCCGAACGCGAGCGCGGCGAGGATGATCCACATGAACATACAGGTGATGCCCAACGTTGACCGGACCGAGGTCTCGAATACTTCGCGTGTCATACGGCCTTTGAAAATGGCCGCGGCGAACGCCGTCAAGGCGCCGATGGCTGAGCTTTCGACCAGCGAGGTCCAGCCGTTGACGAAAGGCACCATCATCGCGGCGAATATAGCCAAAGGCAGAAGGCCCGCGCGCAACAGGCGCAGTTTCTCTGCCATGGGCACGTCGCGCTCTTCGGCTGACAGAGCTGGCCCCAAGGCCGGGTTAATGCGGCAGCGGATCACGATATACAGGATGAACATTGCAGCCATCATCAGCCCGGGAAGCAGCCCGGCAAGCCACAGTTGCCCAACCGGCTGGCGCGCGATCATTGCATAAAGAACCAGCACGACGGAGGGTGGCACAAGGATGCCCAGTGATGATCCGGCTTGTATCACCCCGGTCACCATCTTCTTGTCGTACCCACGTTTAAGCAACTCAGGCAGCGCAATGGTCGCTCCAATGGCCATGCCCGCAACACTCAGCCCGTTCATGGCCGAAATCAGCACCATAAGGCCAATCGTGCCAATCGCGAGACCGCCGTTCAGACCGCCCATCCAGACGTGGAACATCTTGTACAGATCGTCTGCGATTTTGGATTCGGCCAAAACGTAGCCCATGAAGATGAACATCGGCAGGGTCAGCAGCGGGTACCATTTCATCAGCTTCATGGCTGCCGAAAAACCAATGTCATAGCCGCCGCGATCCCCCCACAGGAACAGGGCGGCCATCACGGCGACGAAACCAATCGCGCCAAAAACGCGCTGCCCGGTCATTAGCATCAGCATCATGGTCGAAAACATCAGGATGGCGATCAACTCGTAGGACATCAGATCACCTCGCGCGGGATGTCATCGCCCTGGAGGCGCAGAATATCTTTGAACAGTTCCGAGATTGCCTGAAGCAACATCAGGAACAGACCCACGACCATTATGACCTTGATCGGCCACAGATAGGGACGCCACGCCGTCGGGCTGCGTTCACCATATTGCAGCGAATAGCTCAGCGAGTCGTATCCGCCATAAATCATCACACCAAGATAGGTTATCAGGAAAAAGACGGTGATCGCATCCGTCCATGCCCGACGGCGGTCGGACCATTCGCCGTACAGCAGGTCCATGCGGACGTTGGACCCCATCTGGATCGAATAAGGGCCGCCCAGAATGTAGTAGGCGACCATTGCGAACTGGGCCATCTCCAGTGTCCATAGCGATGGCAGAAAGAACGTTTTCGAGATCGAGGACCAGAGCAGGATGCCCATCATGACGAATATTCCGTACATGACAACGCGCCCGATCCAGCGGTTCGCGCGGTCAATGACCGCCACATATCCCCGCATGAAATTCATCTCGATACCTCTGTTCTCATGGTTTCGCCTCTGCGTGCGATATGTCTTTGATGACCGATTGCAGAATTGGCATCAGCAATCCCGCAATGCGATTCACGCCTTTTGGTGAGTCGATCAGATCGTTTCGGACTTCGATCATGACATTTGGAAGCCCACGCCTGATCGCGTGTTCGCGCAACGTGTGTGTGACGCCATCTGTGGCCGAGTAGGGCTCATTCAAAGCCACACGTAGCCCCGAGCCTTCCGAGTGCCGCAGCATGAGTTGTGCGGCGCAGTCGTCTGCATCATGAAGAATTCCCAGCTCTACCGATCTGGGTTTTCCTTTGTAGACAGGCGTGAAGCTGTGGATCGTAAACACAACCGGCGGTTCACGTCGCGAATCCAGCGTGGATGAAACCAGCTGTTTGAACGGTTCATAGACATCGCGAACCCGCTGGGCACGTTCAGCGTCCGTCAGGTTCATATTTCCGGGAACGGAAAACACTTCGCTGACCTGCGGCATGGCATCTTCGCGTTCGGGCGGACGGTTGCAGTCATAAACCAACCGACTGACGCGCGAGTGGACAAGCGGCGCATCCAAAGCGCCCATCAGTTCCACCGAAAGGTCCAGCGCGCCGATGTCCCACGCCGCATGAGAAGACGCAGCCACCTCATCCAGCCCCAATCCACCCAGCGCGGCAGGAATAAACCGGCTTGCATGTTCGCATATCAGCACAGCAGGCGCGCGACCGTGCGCATTGAGCACGCGGGCTGCCGGGGCTTCAGTCGGCTGTAGCAGTGATGACTCGGTCTCGTGACGCATAGGTAGCATTTGTTACAGCAACTTCTCACCTGTCAAGAAAATTTCTGTAGACAAAATTACAAACAAACATATTCTGTAACAAATTTAAGAAATGAGAGCGCCAATGGCCACCGTTGCCAAACTTGTCAAACAGCGGATTCAGGATGAGCTGGACGATCTGACACGCTCCGAGCGTCAGTTGGCCTCTGTCCTGTTGCAGGATTATCCGATGGCCGGTTTGCAATCGATCACCAAGCTGGCGGCTGCAGCGCAGGTTTCGACCCCGACCGTTATTCGGATGGCGCGCAAGCTTGGCTTCGACGGGTTCCCGGACCTGCAGGACGCTCTGCGCGAAGAAGTGGCGGCGCAGATCAAAAAGCCGATCTCGAAGCGGGACGCCTGGGTTGTGGATGATGAGGCTGAGCATCCAACAACGCGCTTTGCGCAAGCGGTATGGACCAACATGCGCCACACGCTGGAACGTCTGGACAAAGAGATGTTCGATGCCGTTGCGCATCTTCTGGCAGAGACAGAGCGCCATCTTTATGTCGTTGGTGGCCGCATCACCCGGTCAAACGCGGATTACCTGTTCAATCACATGCAGATCATCCGACCCAATGTGACGATGCTGGGCAATTCGGCGAATGTCTGGCCTCAATACCTTTTGGATATGGATGAATCATCCGTTCTGGTGATCTTCGACATCCGCCGTTACGAGGCGCATCTGGAGAAGCTGGCACAGGTTGCCTCGGGCCGCGGCGTCACCGTTGTGCTGTTTACGGATCAATGGGGGTCACCGATAGGAAAGACCGCCAATTATTCCTTCCACGCGCTGGTTGAGGCACCATCCAGTTGGGATTCGACGATTGCCTTGCAGTTGATTTCAGAAACGCTGATTGCAGAAGTTCAGGAGGCACGGTGGGAAGAAAGCAAGGAGCGGATTGAAGAACTGGAACGGTTTTTCTCGTCGACCAGAATATTCCGTAACCAGGACTGAACGTCCGGTAGTGGGCGGCGCAGTTTCCGAAAAAATGCACCACTAAATTTGCCACTTCCGGCTTGACGTGCCCGAACGCATGACTTAACCAGCGCAAACCATTTGCGGGTATAGCTTAATGGTAAAGCCCCTGCCTTCCAAGCAGGCTATGTCGGTTCGATTCCGTCTACCCGCTCCATTCCTTTCACTGAATTCTGCGTCAAATGGCCCTTTCGACCTACCGATTGTGGTCGTGATGCTTGACCATACCTGACTGTACCTCCAAGAAAGCGGTCACTCAGTACCGTTCAGGACACAAAGGCCAGACATGGCAAGACAAACCGTCAGCAAACCAGCAAATGCCGCAGCCCCCGGCGCCTCTGAAGAACGCGCCCGTTCAAAGAAGATTGGGGTGCTGGCCTCGCTTTGGCCGTTCATGAAGCCCTACAAGTTCCTGATGATCGGCGCGACGCTGGCGTTGATTTTGACGGCGAGCATGACCCTGACGCTGCCACTGGCAGTACGGCGCGTCGTTGACAATTTCCGCATTCAGGATGGCGAGCTTCTGGATTGGTATTTTCTGGCCGCGCTCGGCATTGCCGCCGTTCTAGCCGTGGGCACCGGTATTCGGTATGCACTGGTCACTCGTCTGGGCGAACGGGTGGTGGCTGATATCCGCAAGGCGGTGTTTGACCGCGTCATCGGCATGAGCCCGGAATTCTACGAACGCATCATGACAGGTGAGGTGCTAAGCCGGATCACCACTGATACGACGCTGATCCAATCGGTTCTTGGTTCATCCGTGTCCATTGCCCTGCGAAATATGTTGATGTTCGTCGGTGGGCTGGTTCTGATGCTGCTGACATCTGCCAAACTGACCGGGCTGGTATTGTTGCTGATCCCTGTCGTCATAGTGCCGATTCTCGTTCTTGGCCGCCGCCTTCGCGTGATCAGCCGCGAGAATCAGGACTGGATCGCCGCCTCGTCCGGCAATGCGGGTGAGGCATTGGGGGCAGTGCAGACCGTTCAGGCCTTTTCTCACGAACAAGCCAGCCGTCAGCAATTCGGTGAGATGACCGAGACCTCTTACGGTGTATCGCTGCGCCGCATACAGACCCGTGCGGTCCTGACGGTTATCGTGATCTTCCTGGTCTTCTCGGGTATTGTTGGCGTTCTGTGGATGGGTGCGAACGACGTGCGAAACGGGCTAATGACCGAAGGCGTTCTGATCCAGTTCGTGATCTATTCGATCATCATGGCAGGTTCAGTCGCAGCCCTGTCCGAAATCTGGAGCGAACTTCAGCGCGCCGCAGGTGCCACCGAGCGTCTGGTCGAGTTGCTGCATGCAGAAGATACTGTCACCGACCCTGCCAATCCTAAAGCGCTGCCCAAAGACATTCAGGGTGAAATCCGGTTTGAAGACGTCAGCTTCCGCTACCCGGCGCGCCCCGATACAGTTGCATTGGATCATCTCTCGCTTTTGGTGAAACCCGGCGAGACGGTCGCATTTGTCGGGCCATCGGGTGCGGGAAAAACAACCGTGATTCAACTGATCCAGCGCTTCTATGATCCAAACTCGGGTCGCGTGACGCTGGACGGCCTTGATCTGCGCGACCTCGACCGGTCAGACTTCCGCCACCACATGGCTTTGGTGTCTCAGGATCCTGTGATCTTTGCTGCGTCCGCGCGTGAAAACATCCGCTTTGGGCGTCTGGACGCCTCGGATGCAGAAGTCGAATCTGCCGCGCGGGCCGCTGCCGCGCATGACTTTATCGCGGCCTTGCCCGAAGGATATGACAGCTTTGTCGGCGAACGGGGTGTCATGCTGTCCGGCGGGCAGAAGCAACGTATCGCCATTGCCCGCGCAATCCTGCGCGACGCGCCGGTTCTGCTGCTGGACGAGGCGACTTCGGCGCTGGATGCGGAAAGTGAACGCGCAGTGCAAGGTGCTGTGGACAAGATGCGTGCCGGGCGTACGACCCTGATTGTTGCGCATAGATTGGCAACTGTGAAAAAAGCGGACCGCATCGTTGTGCTGGAAGAAGGCCGCATCGTAGCGCAAGGCAGCCATGAGGATCTGGTGTCTCAGGACGGGCTGTACGCACGCCTTGCGCGCCTGCAGTTCACCGATGGTGTCGCTGCCGAATAAGAGTGACGCTCCGGCATTTGCGAATTCGCCGTAGCGTCATTCTACATTTTACCCCCCTTGAAGGCTAAGGCCTCGCTTGCGCGAGGTTTGTTTTGCTTCCATCTTGGTCGCGAATAACAAGCCCGCGCAAAACGCGGGAGAATATACGGGAGGAACCACATGGCCTTTGTGGGATTGGAAGACAAGAAGCGTATGGAACAGGAAATGCCGTGGGAGGATCGGGATTTGCCTGTCACCTTCCATCAGCTTTTGTCGCGCACGGCAGGGAAGTTTCCCAACCATAATGCCATGAGTTTCCAACTGTTCTCGGGCCCGAACGACAAGGCCGAGACCCTGACCTGGTCGCAACTTTTGGCTCAGGTCAATCAGGCGGCTAACCTGTTCCGCTCGCTGGGTGTGGGCGAAAAAGACGTGGTCGCTTTTGTGCTGCCCAATTGCAATGAGACATTGGTCACACTGATGGGCGGTGCGGTCGCGGGGATCGTGAACCCGATCAATCCCCTGCTTGAACCGGAACAGATCGCCGCGATCCTGCGCGAGACCGGCGCCAAGGTCGTGGTGACGCTGAAATCCTTCCCGAAAACAGATGTCGCCCAGAAGGTCGAGGAAGCGGTGCGCCACGCACCCAAGGTCAATACCATTCTGGAAATTGATCTGAACCGGTATCTGACCCCGCCCAAATCATGGCTGGTGCCGTTCCTGCGCCCCAAGATGGGCGACAAGGAAAAGCTAGCCCATGCGGATTACAAGAACTTCCACACTGAATTGGCCAAACAGCTGACGACGCTGACTTTTGAAGACAGCAAGGAAGATCGTGTCGCCTGTTACTTCCATACCGGTGGCACCACAGGTATGCCGAAGGTGGCGCAGCACAAGTATTCCGGATTGATCTACAATGGCTGGTTGGGAAGCACGCTTCTGTTTGACGAAAACGACGTCATCATGTGCCCGCTGCCCATGTTCCACGTTTTCGCGGTGCACGTGATTGTGATGGCGGCCGTTTCATCCGGTGCCCATGTGGTTTTCCCGACACCACAGGGATATCGCGGCGACGGGGTGTTCGACAATTTCTGGAAGCTGATCGAGCGTTGGAAGGTGAGTTTTATCATTACCGTGCCAACTGCGATTTCAGCCAAGATGCAACGCCCGGTCGATGCCGATATCTCAAGCGTAAAAACGGCCTTCTCGGGCTCGGCCCCGCTGCCGGTGGAACTGTTCCGCCGGTTTGAAGAAGCCACCGGCGTCACCATTGTCGAAGGGTATGGTCTGACAGAAGCAACGTGCTTGGTCTCGTGCAATCCGGTGGACGGCGAGAAAAAGATCGGATCGATCGGTATTCCGTTTCCTTATACAGACGTCAAAATCCTGCAGGACGGGCCGGACGGACCGACCGAATGCGGGACTGATCAAATCGGTGAGATCTGTATCTCGAACCCAGGTGTCTATGCGGGAAATACCTACACCGAGGCCGACAAGAACGTTAACCTGTATCACTTCGATGAGTACCTGCGGACAGGTGATCTGGGGCGCTTCGACGAAGATGGGTATCTGTGGATCACCGGTCGGGCGAAGGACCTGATCATTCGTGGCGGTCACAATATCGATCCTGCCGAGATCGAAGAGGCTTTGCTGGGCCATGAAACCGTTGCTTTTGCCGGTGCTATCGGCCAGCCGGATGCGCATTCCGGTGAAGTTCCCTGCGCCTTTGTCGAACTGGTCGAGGGCGCATCGGTCACCGAAAAAGAGCTGATGGATTACTGCAAGGTTCACGTGCATGAACGCGCGGCGCAACCCAAGCACATGACCATTCTGGATGAGCTGCCCAAAACTGCCGTTGGCAAGGTGTTCAAGCCTGATCTTCGGAAACAGGCTATCACTCGTATCTACAACGGCGCTCTCGAGGATGCTGGTTTAGCGGCACGGGTGGTCTCTGTCATCGATGACAAGAAGCGCGGCCTGGTCGCGCAGCTTGACGCGAACGGATCTTCGGAAGACGATGTTGCAAAAGTGCTGGGGGTATACACCCGGCCGTGGGAGTGGTCTGAATAAGCCGGAGGGACAATGGACTATGAACGCCTGATCGACGAAGAAACCTGGGCGTTCATACGTCGCACGGCCGAAAGCTATCCTGATGACGCGGTACAGTTGTCGATTGAGGATCAGCGTCGTGTCTATGACACCATGTGTCAGGACTTTCGCCAACCACGCCCGGCTGGCGTGGAAACAGAGGACAGGGCGGCCGATGGTGTTCCGGTTCGTATCTACTCTGCCGGGCAACCAACTCGAACAGTCGTCTATTTTCATGGTGGCGGTTTCGTTGTTGGTGGTCTCGAAAGCCACGACGATGTTTGCGCTGAGTTATGCGTCCAAACCGGGTACCGGGTCGTCGCCGTCGATTACCGGCTGTGCCCTGAACATGTGCACCCGGCACAGTTTGATGACTGTTGGACGGCTGCGAACTGGGCCGCAAGCGAATACGGTGACCCGCTGATATTGGCCGGTGACAGCGCCGGTGGAAATCTGGCTGCAGCTGTTTCCCATCACGCGCGCGGGCGTTTGGACGGGATCCTGGGGCAGGTGCTGATCTACCCGGGCCTCGGTGGGGACCCCAGTCAGGGGTCCTACACGGAACATGCCCAGGCCCCCTTGCTGACGTTGGATGAAATCAAGTTTTATGAGACCGTCCGATACTCGGGCGTTCAGCCCAAGGGCGATCCAACCTATGCTCCGTTGCAGGACAGTGACTTTTCAAACCTGCCGCCGACCGTGGTTGTAACGGCTGATTGCGATCCGCTGCGAGACGACGGGCAGGTTTATTGCAGGCGGATCAACGCGGCGGGCGGGCGGGCCCACTGGATCAACGAATCCGGTCTTGTTCACGGCTATCTGCGCGCGAGAACCTCGGTGAAACGTACGGCTGACAGTTTCGAACGTATTTCGGTTGCGATAGAAGCGCTGGGGCAGGGGATTTGGTCCTACGACTAATGCAGCGAATGTCTCGGCAATGGTGCTCGAAAGCCCGGTACGTTCACAACCCAACAAACCGTTAGGCTGTGGTATAGTCTCTTGGAATTTCCAAGGAGACATTAGGTTATGACCGACCCCTTCCAGAACGTTGATGCCGCAGGGCCTGAATTCATCAAGTTGTTTGCGGATTCAATGGACCAACGGCAAGCGGACCCGACCATGGAACGGATCGTTGCTGCGTATCTGGATCATCTGCATGTGACGCGGGCGTCCACAGTTGTAGAGGTCGGTGCGGGTGCAGGCGCCGTAACGCGTCGCATCGCATCACGCTGCCACCCGGCAGCAGTTGTCGGGTTTGAACCCTCGAAAGGGTTTGTCTCGGAAGCCAGCGATCGGGCTAAAGAGTATTCGAACCTGACGTTTAAGGTGGCGGACGGTGCCGCGCTGCCTTTGGAAGATGATGCCGTCGATGCGGTCATTATGCATACGGTGCTAACGCATGTGGAAGATCCCGGATCTCTGGTTGCTGAGGCTTTCAGAGTGCTTAAACCTGATGGTCAGTTGATTGTGTGTGACGCTGATTTTTCCAAAGCGACGTTCAGCTCTTTTCCAAATGATCCACTGGATATCTGCGCAAAAGAGTTCGTTCGCGAGTTTGTGACCGACCCCTTTGTCGTCGCAAAACTCAGGCCAATGATTGCCGATGCCGGACTTTCTGTTAGGCACTTTGACGTTCAGAGCAGAGTTGTATCAACACCAGAGCACATGTTGCCTTGGGTCGACCTGACCACCAAGCAAATGTACGAGCGAGGTGACATCGGAAAAGAATTGGCGGCGGGGCTTGTGGCCGAGCACGAAAGACGTGCTCGAAACGGGTCACTTTACGGATACCAGGTGTTTGCGACAATGGTGGCCGCAAAGGCCACATAAGCGACCCCGAAACTGCATGCGCATTACCGCAGAAACGGTTCGGCCTTCATTGTCTCTGCAATGGGGGCACCTATCCGGCTCAGGATGGTCGGGGCCAATTGCAACTGTTTTATGACGGTCTCAGAGTCTGGCCCTTCGGCGTCGCCGAAATAATACAGCGCCGTTTCCTGTTGCAGTGGGCTGCGTCCACCGTGGTGCCCACGCTCGTCCTGGCCGTGATCCGCCGTGACGATCACTTCATATCCCAACTGGCGCCAGCGGGGGATGAAAGGGGCCAGCATCTCGTCGGCGACAAAGCAGGCGTGATCCATTTCTTCGCAATCGTGGAAGAAACGGTGGCCCATACTGTCCAGCGTGCAGGTGTGCAGAATGCCATAGTCCAGCCCGAACCGCAGGCACAGATTGGTCAGAGTGGCATACAGGTCGACATCAGATGGCGTCATCTGATTGGCTTTGCCATAGCCGGTCATGCTGTGAAAACGGCCATGGTTGATCGTCCGGCTTTCGGGTTCGTCATATTCGATGTCGCGGACGTAATCAAAGGGATGACGGTTGAAGAACTGCGACCAGTAGCTGTGTGTCACCGCTCCGGTCACACCACCGGATTCACGCACCTGACTAAAGACGTCCTTGTGGCTCAGCCGGAAGACGTTTCCATTCCCGGTGCAGCCGTGCTCTTGCGGCGTCACGCCTGTGTGGATCGACGCATAGCAACTGGCCGATGTCGAAGGCAGCACCGCGCGCAGTTTCCAGACACGCGCTTCGCCGCTGTCGACCCAGCCTTCGAGATTGCCGAACAGGCGGCGAAAATTGCGATAGGGGACACCGTCCAGAATGATGAGAAGTAGCTTGCGGTCCATGTCGAGGCCCTTTGAGAGACATTGCGTTCCGGCGACCCTAGGAGATTCGACGTCCATCGGCTGCCACTTTGCGCCCCCAATAGCAAAATCCCGACACCTGTCATCAGACAAAGTGCCGGGATTTCAAACCGTCATTGAATTGTCGCGAACCGGATCAGTTCCCGGCGCTTTCCATCTTGCGATGGGCGACAACTTCCTCCAGCCAGCCCAGATGCATTTCAGGCACCGAACTGAGCAGCAGGTCGGTGTAATCGTCGAAAGGCGGGCTCAGCACCTGACTCTTTGAGCCATAACGGGCCACGCGACCCTGATACATCACCGCGATGCTGTCGCTGATCGCGCGGACCGTCGCCAGATCGTGGGTGATGAACAGATAGGCCACATCCTCGATCTTCTGCAAGTCCAGCAACAGTTTCAGGATGCCGTCCGCCACCAGCGGATCCAGCGCTGAAGTGACCTCGTCACAGATGATCATCTTGGGCTTTGCCGCCAGCGACCGCGCGATACAGACACGCTGTTTCTGGCCGCCAGACAGTTCCGCAGGATAGCGGTCGATGAATTTTTCGCCCAGCTCGATCTCATCCAACAACTCGATGATCCGTTTGCGCTTCTCAGCGCCGCGCATGTTGAAATAGAACTCCAACGGGCGGCCGATGATGGTGCCGACGGTCTGGCGTGGATTCATTGCCACGTCTGCCATCTGATAGATCATCTGCAACTCGCGCAGATCCTCGCGAGACCGTCCCGCAAGGTTCGGCGAAAGTGTGCGCCCGGCAAAATTGATCTCACCATCGCGCGGCGGCAACAGGCCGGTGATAACCCGGGCCAGTGTTGACTTGCCCGAACCGGATTCGCCAACGACCGCCAGCGTCTGTCCCGGATGAAGTTCGACATTGACGTTGTGCAGCACGTCGAAGTTCAGCCCCTTGTAGCGTGCCGTGATGCCTTCGACGGTGAGCAGCGGTTCCGGCGTGGGCTGTTTTTCTTCGTGCTCGATTGAACGAACCGAGACCAAAGCCTGCGTATACTCTTCCTGCGGGTTGTTGATGATCTGGTCGGTGCTGCCGTATTCGACTGTATCACCCATCCGCAAAACCATGATATCGTCGCTGACCTGCGCAACAACGGCCAGGTCATGCGTGATGTACAAAGCGGCAACGCCGGTATCGCGAATGGCATCCTTGATTGCCATCAGAACGTCGATCTGGGTGGTCACATCAAGCGCTGTGGTCGGTTCGTCGAACACCACCAGATCAGGTTCGGGGCACAGAGCCAGAGCGGTCATGCAACGCTGCAACTGACCGCCCGAGACCTGGTGCGGATAACGGCTGCCGATGTTGTCAGGATCGGGCAATCCCAGCTTGGCGAACAGTTCGCGCGCGCGGCCTTCGGCCTCTTTGCGGCTGAACTTCTTGTGCTCGACCGCGGCTTCGACAACCTGATCCATGATCTTCTTGGCCGGGTTGAACGACGCAGCAGCGGATTGCGAGACATAGGCAACCTCACCCCCGCGCAGATTGCGGATATCGCCATGCGATGACTTCAGGACGTCACGTCCGTTGACCCAGACTTCGCCGCCGGTGATTTCAACGCCACCCCGGCCATAGGCCATTGATGCGAGACCGATTGTGGATTTCCCAGCACCGGATTCACCGATCAGGCCCAACACCTTGCCGCGCTCGAGGTCAAAACTGACCCCGTGCACGATTTCGATTTCATGGGGTTTCTCACCCGGTGGGTAAACGGTTGCACCGATCTTGAGGTCGCGGACCTTGAGAAGGGTATCACTCATCCCCGGCCTCCTTTCAGCGATGTGGTTCGGTTCAGGATCCAGTCAGCCACAAGGTTGACCGAAATCGCCAGCGTCGCGATGGCGACAGCCGGGTACAGCGCCGCGCCAATGCCATAGACGATGCCATCTTTGTTTTCCTTCACGATGCCACCCCAGTCGGCCAGTGGGGGCTGTACGCCTAGGCCCAGGAAGGACAGGGTAGAGATGAACAGCACCATGAAGATGAACCGCAGTCCAAACTCGGCCACCAATGGGGACAATGCATTCGGCAGGATTTCCCGGAAGATGATCCAAGCCCGTCCCTCACCGCGCAGTTTTGCGGCTTCGACGTAATCCATCACGTTGATATCCACGGCAACGGACCGCGACAGGCGATAGGGGCGTGTCGCATCCAGAAGGCCCATGACAAGGATCAGGATCGGAACAGTGACCGGAACGATGGCCAGAATGACCAGCGCGAGGATCAGGGTCGGGATCGACATGATCAGATCGACTGTCCGGCTGAGCGCCTGATCCGCCCAACCGCCCAGAACGGCGGCCAGCAAACCGAGCGAGGTACCGGTCAGAAAGCTGAGCAATGTCGCGGCGGCGGCAATGAAGATCGTCGTGCGCCCGCCATAGATCATGCGGGTCAGCAGGTCACGGCCGATATTGTCAGTACCCAGCAGGTGCTCGGCACTGGTCGGCTCCCATACATCGCCGACCACTTCCGCCATCCCGTAGGGCGCGATCAACGGGGCAGCGATTGCCACGAAGAAATAGGCGCCGGTGAACATAAGGCCAATCAGAGCCGAAATAGGAATGTTCTTCATTTCGGATGCCTCAGTCTTGGGTTTGCAAGGATCGAGACGATATCCGCGACCATGTTCAGGCCGATGTAAACAGCCGCGAACACCACGCCGCAGGCCAGAACGACCGGCACGTCACGCTTGGTCACGGCGTCCACAAGGTACTGCCCCATGCCGGGATAGACGAAGACAACTTCGACCACGACAACGCCGACAACCAGATAGGCGAGGTTCAGCATGACGACGTTCACGATGGGCGAGATTGCGTTGGGAAAGGCATGCCGCGCGATGACCTGAAATGTGCTCAGGCCCTTAAGCTCTGCCGTTTCGATATAAGCGGATTGCATCAGGTTCAGAATTGCAGCCCGGGTCATACGCATCATCTGCGCCAGCACCACAAGTGTCAGAACAAATGCCGGCAAGGCGACGGCGTACAGTTTCTGGCCGATGGACATGGAATCATTGACCATGGCAAGCGAGGAAAACCATCCCAGTTTGACTGAGATGTAATAGATCACAACGTAGCCGATCAGAAACTCGGGGATCGATACCGTCGTCAATGTGATGGCGGAAATCAGCTTGTCTGGCCAGCGATTGCGGTACCTGACGGCCAGCAGCCCAAGGAAAATCGCTAGTGGAACCGAAACGATTGCCGCAACACAAGCCAGGAAAAGCGTGTTGCCGAGGCGTTTTCCGATGCTCTCAGAAATATCAAGCTTGTTGGTAAGCGATTGACCAAGGTCGCCCTGAACAATGCCTCCCAGCCATTCGAAATAGCGGGTCAGGGCGGGGCGGTTCAGGCCCATTTCTTCGCGGAGGTTAGCCAAGGCCTCGGGGGTTGCGGACTGCCCCAGGACGGCTTGCGCGGCGTCTCCGGGAAGAGCTTCGGTCAGGCCAAAAATCAAGGCCGAAGCGCCAAACAGCAATAGGATTCCCAGCGCGAGGCGCTGGGAAACCAATTTGATGATAGGATGCATTATCCGTGGCCCGTCTTAGACGAACCACATTTTGCGGGACATGTTGCCGTTCATCATCTCTTGCGTCGGGTCGCTTTCCCAGCCGTCCAGTTGGTTGCTGACACCTTCGACAAAGTCGTTGAACATCGGGCAGATCAGGCCGCCTTCGTCGCGGACCATTCTGCCCATCTGGCTATAGATGCCCTTGCGTTTTTCAACGTCCAGCTCCGCCTTTGCCGCGAATAGCATGTCATCGAACGCCTGAACCTTGAACCGAGTGTCGTTCCAGTCTGCGGTTGATAGATACGCGGTCGAGTACATCTGGTCCTGAACCGGACGGCCGCCCCAGTAGGAGGCACAGAAAGGTTGCACGTTCCAAACTTCGGACCAGTATCCGTCATTGGGTTCACGCTTGATCTCAAGCGGAATTCCGGCCTGCGCCGCCGTCTGTTGGAACAGCGCTGCGGCATCCACAGCACCCGGGAAGGCACCGTCAGCAACACGAAGGATAATCGGCGAGCCGTCATGACCGGACTTCTTGTAGTGCTCGGCGGCTTTTTCCACGCTGAACTCGCGCTGTTCGATGGTCTCATCAAACAGTGGGTAGGCGGCGTTGATCGGCATATCATTCCCGATCGAGCCATAGCCGCGCAGTACCTTATCCACCAGATCCGTACGGTTGATTGCGTATTTCAGTGCCGTGCGCAGTTCGTTGTTGTCGAACGGAGCCGTGTCGCAATGCATGATGAAGACATAATGTCCGCGACCCGCTGTTGAATGCACCGTCAGGTTTGGCGCGCGCCCCAGTAAGTCGGCTACTTTGGGTTCTACGCGGTTAACGGCGTGCACCTGACCGGACTGCAGCGCTGCAGTACGTGCGGTCGCATCGTTGATGACAACCACTTCGACGCTGTCAAAGTTGCCGAAATCGCTGTTCCAGTGGTTTTCGTTCTTGGTGAACAGGTGACGGACACCGGGCTCGTCAACTTCCAGTTTGTACGGACCAGTGCCGATCCCAGCCGCCGGGTTATCCATGCCGCCGTCCGGCTGAATGATCAGGTGGTAGTCCGCCATCAGATAAGGCAGGTCGGCGTTCGCTTCGGTCAGAGTGACCTGGAAGTTGTCGCCGTCGGCCTTCATTGACTCGATGCCCTTCATGATGCCGAGGGCGCCAGATTTGGAGTCTTCGTTCGAGTGGCGCTGCATGGTCTTCAGCACGTCCTCGCTGGTCATAGTCTTGCCATTGTGGAACTCGACACCCTGACGCAGTTTGAAGGTCCAAACCTTGGCATCCGCGCTGCCTTCGACGCTTTCAGCCAGGCGCGGCTCGATGGTCCCATCAGGTGCAACTTCTACAAGCTGGTCGCCGAATTGCTTGCCGTTCTGGAACGGAACCGAGCTGGCATAGGTCGCGGGATCCAGCGAGTTTGTGGACTCGCCACCCTGAAGGCCAAACTTCAGGTCGCCGCCCTTTTTCGGGCCAGCTGCGCGTGCTGCGTCGGCGAACATCGTGCTAGCCACGGCAGCCGAAACGCCCAGGGCCGCGGCTTTCCCCATGAATTCGCGGCGGGTCATTTTTCCGGCTGTGACCTGACCGGCCATATGCGTGATTTGTTCGTTCATTTAGTGATCTCCCTATCGAGTGGTTCCAGCCCTTTTCGGGCTTTTGTTGACGCATGAGTCAACGTTGGCTTATTTCCGCGGACCGGGCAAGGACATTTCTCCTAAATACCGATGGCCGAAGCCCTCTCTTTCTTGTCCGGTGTGCGGCAATTGCTGATTGGGTGTTCAGGTGCAGTCTGCATTTCCGGGTAGTTTCCGGTCGATTGCGGGTCAAGGTGGCATGATAAGCGTCAATTCATCCACGTATCGCGACAACCAGGTCCATGACATTGGTGCCGGTTGGCCCTGTTATCAGCAAAGCATTGGCTTTATCCAGGAAAGACCCGCTGTCGGCTTTTCGAAGCGCGCGATCTGCGCCATCACCCCAGGTTGCGCCTGTTATGATTCCTCCCGCCGCATTTGTCGGACCGTCCGTGCCGTCGGTGCCGCCCACGACCACCGCAAGATCTGTTTGGCCTGAAATCTCTTTGGCTAAGGCAAGCGCAAGGGCCTGATTTCTGCCGCCACGCCCCGGGTGATCAGGCAAAACCACGGTCGGTTCTCCGCCAAAGATCATCACTCCCTTTTTCATTTCGCGCAGCATGGGCCCAAGACGCGCCGCGACCTGCAAATAATCGTCGTGCAGGGCCTCATTATTGGTCAAGACACTCAACCCCGCCGTTTCCGCTGCTTTGGCAGCCGCATTGCGGGCATGCGCGTTCGAAGCAACGATCCGGGTGGTGGCCGCAAAGGAATGGTTATCAGGCAATGCTCCGATTCCCGATCCGATGACATTCAGGTCGTCTCCGGGCACATCTGAAATCGCCAGAACAGTGGCGCGGTTTCCGGCGAAATGGGACAGCAGACCGCCGCCCTTGATACGCGACAGCTTGCGCCGCTCGGCATTCATCGCGCGGATATCCAGCCCTTTGGACAGCAGTTTGCGGTTTAACACCTCGAGGTCATCAAGTGATGTTCCGGGAAGTAGGTCCTCGGCCAGGGATGACGCGCCGCCCGAAACCAGCAGCAGCACATGTGATCCGGGTTCCATTTGTTCCATGGCCAAGCGCAGAGCACGCCCGCCCGCCAGGCTGCGGTCGTCCGGAACGGGGTGTGACGCTTCAATCACCTCGACCCCACCCGGCAAGTCGCGGCCATGGTCGTCTTTGGTGACCACAAGCGTGGGGATAGCGCCAAATTGTGCCAGCGCAGCCCGCGCCATGGCTGCGGCTGGTTTGCCCACGGCCAGAATACGGTCGGGTTTAGAGACATCAGGCAAGGCGGCTTGGGTGGCCTGATACCCGCCGACGGCCTCAACCCCGGCCTGCCACAACCTGACGGCTTGCTTCTCAATATCCATCAATTCTCCACCCAGATCGTGACTGGCCCATCATTTACAAGCTCAACCGCCATGTCCGCGCCGAACTGTCCGGCTTCCACTGCAATCCCCTGCGCGGCAAGGTGCTCTGCGAAGACCGTGTACAGCTGCTCTCCCAGCTCAGGCGGGGCTGCGTTCGAAAATCCGGGGCGATTGCCGCCGGAGGTGTCCGCCGCCAATGTGAACTGGCTGACCACCAAAGCAGAGCCTTCAACATCCAGAAGTGAGCGGTTCATCTTGCCGGCGTCGTCCTTGAAAATCCGCAGTTTCGCGGTCTTCTCGGCCAGTTTTTCTGCCTGTGCCTTGCTGTCGCCTTGCATGGCACAGACAAGAATCATGAGCCCAGGGCCGGTTGTGCCTATGACGGTGCTTCCGACCGACACTTTGGCCTGTGTCACCCTTTGCAGCAATGCGCGCACTTGGTTCCTCCCCCGAAACGTTGAGCCTGCCTGAGCGACGGTTTAGCCGCGCCAGTCCACAAAGTCACCCAATGCCGCGCGCTCCGTACGGAAGCTGTTTGCAGGATGATCCATATCCGAATAGCCAAAGGAAATTGCGCACAGGATCAGCCGGTCATCGGGGATCTGAAAATACTGATGCAAAAAAGGACTATATGTGGCCAATGCCGCTTGCGGGATGGTTGCCACGCCCAAAGCCTGAGCAGCGAGCGCAAAAGCCGTGACAAAGCCGCCGCAATCCATTGCACCATATGGTCCAAGCTCTGCCGGGCTTGAGATGATGGCACAATGTGGTGCGCCAAACAGGGCAAAGTTCTGCATCATTTGCTGGGCCGATTCCTCGCGGTTCCCCCGTTTTACGCCAACCGCGTCGTAGAGTGCCCAGCCGCACGTCCTGCGGCGGTCTTGGTACACGCCGGAGTAAGACGTGGGAAATGGAAGATCCGGGGCCGGTGTGCCGTTTTCCGCCTCGTTTAGCATCGCGTCGCGGAACCTGTCGGTTTCGTCTCCGCTGGTGATGATCAGTTGCCAAGGTTGCGCGTTGCACCAGCTTGGCACCCGGGACGCGCTGGTCACGATCTGCGCGATCTGTTCCTGCGGTACCGGGTCCGGCAGAAAGGCCCGGCAGGAATGACGTTTGTCCAGCAAGGCATTCAATTCAGCAATCGACACATGGACCTCTTCTCAACGTTGCAGGCCTGAGGATGAAGGTGCGGTGTACAATGTACAAGAGGCTGTTATTGCTGTCCTGTTGCCATCAAGTACCCGACACCTGCGGCAACCAGCAGACCAAGTACAACGGCGATTGTGATCTTTATTGCCGACCAGGGGCGCTCTCCCTGAACCCGACCGGTCCGGCCGTTCACCACGAAACGATAGGTCTGGCCGCGATACTTATAGGCCGCCAACCAGACCGGCAGCAGGATATGTTTGAATGTGACATCGCGCACATCGGTGTCCACTGCGTGGATACGTTGCCTGTCGCCACCAATATCAAAACGTACATCCCGCTCGATCACGCGCGCCATATGTGCTCGGGCCTCGGCATATCCCTCTTTCAGCTCAACCGTATAGGCCTCGGCGCGAAACCCGGCGAGGTATTCTGGCTGGTAGGGTTCCAGAGCCGGTAGATCCCAAGGCTCCAGAGCATCGGTGTAAGTCTTGGGCAGTGACCTTGAGGCCAATACCAACACGTCGTCAAAAAAACGCGCCACCCGGCCGGACTTGGGCGTCCAGCGGACTTTTGGCACCTGTTGTTGCACCCGTTTGCCATCCCGCATGACGGTGCGGGTTTCATAGTAGACTGTGCCGCGCTCTCCGCGATAGGCCGATTTGGTATCGGCATCAAAGGTCCAGTACGGCACGTAGATACCCTGCATCCTACGTCCTTTGCGGGCATAGTCCTTGAGCCCGTTCGGAGCGAACCACAACCGCCCCAGCCAATCGCTCATCGCCGTGTGGGCCACGCGTTCATCCAGAGCAAAAGGCAGAACGCCCTTCGGTTTGATATGTCGGTTCACCCCGGTGTCCGTCACAACCGGAGTAGCGCAGAACGGGCATTCCGCAGCATGGGTGTTGGGGTCGAATTCAACCTGCGCCGCACAATTTGGGCAGGACAGAACCCGTGTCTCTTCGATTTCGCTGTCGGGCAGGCGGTCGGCGATGGCCGCGTCGAAATCCAGCTCGCGCAGGCTGGCGCCGCCCCAGGGGCCCGCACCGATCGGTTCGGAATGGCCGCAATGGTCACAGGTCAGCGTGCCGGATTTCGGGTCGAACCGATAGTCCGCGCCGCACTGGTCACACGGAAAACGGTGTTCCGCGACATCAGGCGATGGGGCAGGGGCATGAGTCATGACGCGCTCAGTCCTTGAGAGGGAAGTAGAGATAGGCCGCGCGGTTTTCCTCGGGCAGGACATGCGGCAGCATCGCGGCCTCGCAGGCCCCGATCGTCTTGAAACTGTCGCGCCCTTCGGCCAGCGTCAGGCTATGATTGGCCGCCGAGGGCTCGCGTGGGTTCGTGTCACAATGGATTTCCTCGTCCTCCCAGAAACAGATCGGACAGATCAGGTACTTTCCGCGCTCCGAAAGGGTGACATAGTCGCAGCAGGGGCAGACGAAATGCGGGCCGAGCCGCGTTCTGCGTCTGACCTTCTTCGTGCGCTTTCCAGGGCCGGCCATGCGGTGCCCTCATGTGCCGGGTGGGGGCGGAGGCAGAATGGTGAACAGCTGCGCCAGCTCCTGCACCTCGCCCGCTTTCTTCCATCCGTCCTGACCAGGCGTCCACACGAAAGTGTCGCGCGTGATGTCGCCGTCGCTGGCCATGCGGCCCATCTTGGCCTTTGAGAACGGGCCGCTGGTCTGTCCGTCCACCGCGATATGCCACACATGCTCGACGGGGGGCGGAGGCGGCGGGGCCACATGCGCGGCCGGTTGCGCAGCAGCGGGCGCGGTCGCGCCCCACGGGCCTGACGGCTGACCCGCTGCCATGTTCGCCATCTGGTTCGCCATCGCCATGCCCATTCCCATGCCAAGGCCAGCGCCCATGCCGCCACCGCCGTTTGGGTTGCTGGCGGCCGCCGTCATTGCCTCGGCTGCGGAATACTGTGTAAACTTGCCCAGATCACCGGCCAATCCCATCGAGGTGCGCTTGTCCAGCGCCGCCTCGACCGCTGGCGGCAACGAGATGTTTTCGATATAGAACTCAGGCATCTCGAGCCCGTATCCGTCCAGTACCGGCGACACCTCGGCCGCGATCAGCTTGCCCAGATCGGCGGTGTTGGCGGCCATGTCCAGAACCGGAATGCCCGACCCCGCGATGACCCGACTGAATTCCTGCACGATGATGTTGCGGATCTGAAAGCTGATCTCGTCCATTGTGAATTCACCGTCAGTTCCTACGATCTCGATCAGGAACTTGGCTGGGTCCTTCACACGTACAGTATAAGTGCCATAGGCGCGGATCCGGGTCGGCCCGAACTCCGGATCGCGCAGCATGATCGGGTTCTTTGTGCCCCATTTCAGGTCGTTGAACCGTGTGGTGTTGACGAAATAAATCTCTGACTTGAACGGAGATTGAAATCCATGATCCCAGTGCTGCAACGTGGTCAGGATCGGCATGTTGTTTGTTTCAAGCATATAAAGGCCCGGCGTAAACACATCCGCCAGTTGGCCTTCGTGCACAAAGACCGCCGCCTGACCTTCGCGCACGGTCAGCTTGGCGCCATACTTGATCTCGTGACCTTCGCGCTCGAACCGCCAGACCATGGTGTCACGGGTGTCATCCACCCAATGAATGACATCAATGAATTCTCCGGTCAGAAAATCGAATATTCCCATTTGGGTTCTCCTGTCCTTGGGGTCAGAGCGGCTGCCCCATCAGTTCGTGTGCAATAATTCTTACAATGGGTCGTGCTTCGTCGACGTCTACGCCGGGCTGCAGTCGCGGGTCATACAGCATCGTCAGCAGCTTTTCGTCGTGGCTGGTCAGCAGGGCAAACTCGTCGTCATCATTGAAAATCGAAGGTCGCGCTGCCGGGCTGTCATTGGACAGGCCAAGACCCTGAGCAATTTCTTCGTGAATGCAGCTTTGGCGGCCCAGATCCGTCAATTCGGCCCGGATAAGGGAAACGGCTCGTACGTATCTGTGTGGTGATGAGGTCGTTGCCGATGCAAACACCAGACAATCGATATTGGCACGTGGATTGGCCACCAGGTTCAGCGAGTCCTGACCGATATTCGGGATCAGCTGCTTCAGGCGGGATACGACATAGGCGCTGTCGTCCTTGCCTGCAAAAAAGACATGGAAATTGGCGTTGCGAGAGACGACGGAAATCGGATGATCGGTCAATCTGGCCAGACGGGTGGCAAAGGACCGAACCTGATCTGTGTCTTTCTGCCGTGCAGAGGGAAGCACGGAAGGGCCGAACTCGGTCTGTATGCGCACCGACCCGGACCATCGGCTGAGTTGCCCGTCCGTCTGACGCGAGCCAACCGCGACGCTCTGCGTCGGATACTCACTGTAGAACGCAATCGCTTCGAAATTCCGCGACAGATCTTCGGCATCATAGGGGGTGTCGGGGCCGCCCCCATCGATGCGCAAAAGTCCCCGCACCAGCAGGTCCCGTTCAACCCGCCGATAAAAGCGCGCCAGATCCTGACTTGCGGCAGACGGCGGCACATAAGCATTGGCTGCCACAGGTGCGGGTGCGGGGCGGGGTTGCGGAACAACGGATGACGTCAGGGTCTCATCGCAATTGGCCAGGGCCAGGAATGATACTATCCCCAATGTTCGTTTCAAGTAACCGAAGGCCCGCACGCTGAACCCGCCCTTAGCCAGGTACCGCCGTACCGGCATTGTCGCCGGTTCCGTCGCGCCGTGCCTTGGCAGACGCCAAAGTGTCGCGCAGTTCCTTTTCCATCTTCTGCAACTCAGCTTCGGCTGCGGCGCGTTTGGCCTTGCCTTCGTCCGCAATCGCAAGGCTTTCGTTGATGGTGCCAATTAGGTCGGCATTGGCCTGCTTGACCGCTTCGATGTCAAACACACCGCGCTCCATTTCTTGGCGGATCATCTTGTTCGATTCTCGCAGGTTGGCTGCGTTCGAGGTCAAAAGCTCGTTGGTCAGGTCATTGGCATCCCGCACCGCGGCAGCGGCCTCGGCGCTGCGCTGGATCGTAACCGCCTGGGCCAGTTGCGTTTCCCAAAGCGGGACGGTGTTCACCAGTGTCGAGTTGATCTTGGTGACCAGCGACTTGTCGTTTTCCTGAACCAAACGGATCGACGGCAGCGACTGCATCGTGACCTGTCGTGTCAGTTTCAGGTCATGAACCCGGCGTTCGAGGTCATCGCGTGCCGCGCGCATGTCGCGCAGTTCCTGCGCCTTCATCACCTGTTGTTCTTCGGGTGCTGCCTGAACTTCGGCTTCTTTTTCAGGGATGGCGTGGCTGTCGAGTTCGGTCAGTTTCTCTTCGCCCGCCGCGATGTACAGCGCCAGTTCATCATAGAAATCCAAGGTCTTTTCATACAGCAGGTCCAAAGACTTGATATCCTTGAGCAGCGTATGCTCATGCCCCAGTAGATCGTCGGTAATGCGGTCGATCTGGTCCTGAACCTCTTCGTACTGAGCGGTAAATTTTGCAAATGGTGCAGCTCTGCCCAACAGTTTTTCCCACCAGCTACGTTCGCGACGCACGTCAAGTTCACTGACCGAGAACCCGCGTATCGTGGTTACGATGTTGCGCAGGCTGTCACCGGCCGGGCCGACATCCTTGTTGCGCACATCCGCCAGCATGGCCTGGCTGATTTCCTGAAGTTCGGCCTGAGCGGACGAGCCAAACGCGACGATCGAATTGGTGTTGTCCATGTCGATTTCATTCATCCGCTTGCGGATTTCGGCGCTGACGGGTTCGTCGGCTTCCTCCAGCGACACGACTTCGGCCTGTGGTTCGGGCAGGGCAACTGCGGTGACTTCCTGTACCAGAGTTTCGGCCTGAACTGCCTTTTTCTTGATCTCATCGGACATGGGGATGTTCCTCGCTCAAATAATGGCCGGTCAGTCCAGCCGGACGCCTTCGCGCTGCAGTCTTTCACGCAACACGTCGATTTCGACCGTCAGATCACTGCGGTCATCCAATAACATTTTCCGCGTACGTGCGGAAAAATTCTGCTCCAGATCGTCCAGCAGGGCGGAATAGTCGGCAAGCGCCTGCGCATCGCGGGTGCGCGCGTAGACATCAGCAAACTTGACAGTCGCGTCACGCGCGCCCCGCAGATAGACGGTCAGGTATTTTCTGGCTCCGGCCAGATCGCGAGGATCTTCCTCGACCGTGCGGAACAGGTCACGTGCGGTGTCCTGAAACCGCTCCACACGGGCTTCGACGCGTCGGTCGCCCGCGCGTTTTATGGCATCCGTCATTTCCGACAACTGTTTCTCGGCATCATCGACCACGCGGGCCACACGGTCTTGCTGATAGGTGTCGATCCCTTCCATCCCTTTGTCCTTCATCGGATCAAGTCCAAATGAGACAGAGTGCAGAACGGTCGCCGCAACGCCAAACAGTACGGGGGCCAACAGGCTGACCTGCGCGGCTGCCTCAGCGTCCAGAAACTCGGATCTGTAAGACGCAAGGCCTGCGCCAAGGCCAGTGAGAACACTGGCAAAGATCTTGCGCGGAAAAGCGGGCCTTCGGGCGGTTTTGCGGGCGTTGTACGCGGCCTCGGCCCTCAGGCCTTCCCGCAGCAAGAATGCGGCCGCCGTCAGAAAACCAGCGGCGATCAACCCGATGGTCATGCCAATCGCGCCGTCGTTCAGGGACAGAAACACCAGAGGAATGGCGGGCAGAAACAAAATATTCGCACGCGCACCAGCGGGCTCGACCCGCGCGCCGTCAAACTGACTCCTTGGCAGCGGAGCGTTTTCCGTTTCATCGCCCTGTGGGCTGTATTTACCGCCAAACCGTTTTGCCATGGCTTACAGACCCCCGAGCAAGCCAGTGCAGACGCCGAACAACAGCACCAGCAGTACAGCGTAGGCCAGTTTTTGCACTCCGCTTCCGGACATCACGCCCCCCAAATAGCAGCTTTCACTGAAAATTTAGGGGATACGCGGGCTTAGCGCTAGGGGGAAGGTTGCCGAACCCGCATCACTTGCGGGGATTCTTGCCGATTTGAGGTCGTTTTCTTTGTGGCCGTGACGGGCGTTTGGGCGCGTTGTCGGCTTTATCTTCGGAATCCAGACCCAGTTGATCGCGCATGACCCTGCGACGGACTTCTTCGACCTCACCCTGTTTCAGAGTCCCCAGCTGGAAGGGGCCGTAGGACACGCGCAACAGTCGGTTCACGGTTAAACCGATATCTTCCATCGCGCGGCGGATTTCGCGGTTCTTGCCTTCGCGCAAGCCGATCGTCAGCCAGGCATTTGCGCCCTGTTGGCGATCCAGCGACACGGTCATCGGCTGAAATCGCTCTCCTTCGATTACCAGCCCCTTGCGCAACGGTTCGAAGTCTTCGTCCTTCGGGCGACCGTTCACTCGCACGCGGTACTTCCGCAACCAGCCGGTCGAGGGCAGTTCAAGCTTGCGCTTGATGCCGCCATCGTTGGTCAACAGCAGCAACCCTTCGGAATTCAGATCCAGCCGCCCGACGCTCATCACCCGTGGCATGTCGGCGGGCAGCCTGTCGAATATTGTCTCTCGCCCTTTTTCGTCGCTGGTCGTTGTCACCAACCCGGCAGGCTTGTGATACAGCCACAGGCGCGATGGTTCCGGTTCCGAGACCGGTTTGCCGTCGACTACGATCTTGTCTTTCGCCGTCACGTTCAGGGCAGGGCTGTCAATGGTCTTGCCATTCACTGCCACGCGGCCTGCTTCGATCATGCGTTCCGCCTCGCGCCGCGACGCTACGCCAGCGCGGGCCAGGACTTTGGCGATCCGATCGCCGGGGGGTGGGGTCTTGTTCATGTCAGGGCCATACCGCATCCCGCGCGCTTGCGAAAGGCGGGTTTCTGATGCAGTCAGGGGCATGGTGTTCAAATCGCATATGGAACAGGCCCTGGCCGAGGCGCGTGCAGCGGCTGACCGCGGCGAGGTGCCCGTGGGGGCTGTTATCGTCGGTCCGGACGGAACCGTTGTGGCGGCGGCTGGAAACCAAACGCGTGAGTTGAACGACCCCACGGCCCACGCTGAAATCGTGGCCTTGCGTGCAGCCTGTGCACAGGCGGGGTCTGAACGGCTGCCGGATCACGATCTTTATGTCACGCTGGAGCCTTGCGCGATGTGCGCAGCGGCCTTGGCCGCCGCGCGCATCCGGCGAATCTATTACGGCGCGGCAGACCCCAAGTCCGGGGGTGTGGCGCATGGTGCACGCGTGTTTTCGCATGCACAGGCGCATCACGTGCCCGAGGTCTATGACGGGATTGCCTGCGAAGACGCCGCCGCACTTTTGAAAGACTTCTTTGCGTCGCGCCGGAAGGACGTGCCAAGCTGAAGTCGGGCCTAGAGTTTGATCGGCTGCATCACCTCAGGCTCGATCACATCGACCCCCGGCAATCCGTCGATCAACGCCTGTGCGGACTGTTCCAGGATGGGGAACGTTCTGTAGTGGCATGGGATGACCGTCTTGAAGTTGAAGTAGCGCTTGGCGGCATAGGCGGTGGCTTTCATGTCCATGGTGAAATGCCCGCCGGCCGAAAGGATGCCGATATCGGGCTTGTGGTAATCTCCCATCCAATCCATGTCGGCCATGATGTCGGTATCGCCCGAGACATAGAGCATATGCCCCTCAGCCGCGATCATGAAGCCGACTTCACTGCCACCGGTGCGCAGACCGTCCGGTGTTGAAAAGGTCGAGCTGTGAGAAGCCGGAACCATTGTCACCTTGACGCCGTTCAGATCGACGGTGCCACCCTTGTTGAAACCGATGGTCTCAATGCCTTCAGTTTCGCTCCAGAATCCCATCAGATCATACTGGCCGACAACGGGGACTTTCAGGTGTTTGGCCAGCGGCAGAATATCAACCACGTGGTCGAAATGCGTGTGGGTCAGAAGGATATGAGTCGCACCATCCAGCGCTGCATCATGCTGATCTTCCGGCAAGACCGGGTTGCCGGTCAGCCACGGGTCGATCAACAGAACCTGCCCCTGAGTTTCAATGCGAAAACTGCCATGGCCCAGCCAGATAATGTTCATTCCGGTTTTCCTCCCATAAGGTCTCTTGGCAGCAGCCTAGCATCGGCTATGTAAAATTCCATGGACTGGATTCGAGAAATCAATGGCTATTGCGAACGCTTGTCGGCGGACTATTGGGCCGAGCCGATCAATGCGATCACAAACGCTGCTTTTCTGATTGCCGCATGGATCATGTGGCGGCGCGTACGCGATCAGGACATGCCACTGGCCAAGGGTCTGGTCGTGATTCTGGCCATGATTGGGATCGGCAGCTATCTGTTTCACACCCATGCCAGGGTGTGGGCGGCATTGGCGGATGTGGTGCCGATCCTGCTGTTCATATTGGTCTATATATATGCGGTGAACCGGGACATCTGTTGCATGTCGTCTGGATTGGCCTTCGTCGGTATGATTCTGTTTCTTCCCTATGCGGCGGCCGTTGCACCATTGTTCCAACATGTGCCAGGGATTGGTGGGTCGGCGGCTTATGCGCCGGTCCCTTTGTTGATCCTGATCTACGCGTTCCTGCTGCGGGGCAATGACCCGAACTTGGCCAGAGGGATGACGCTCGGGGCCCTGATCCTGATTCTATCGATCACTTTCCGTGCGCTCGATTTGCAAATTTGCAAGCAATGGCCGATGGGGACGCATTTCATGTGGCATGTCCTGAATGCCATCATGCTGGGTTGGATGATCGAGGTGTATCGCACGGCCCTCATAAGGGGCCGTTTCGACGATGGCCTCGGGCCTTGAGTCGCGGAATGGTCCTTTCCGGCCATCCCGCGTCTCATGGAGACGAGGTCGGCGAATCCGCATTGGTCCGTGTTCAGGTCTGAAAGGCCGCGGCCAGATGATCGGGCAGATCGAATTCGCGCAATACCCGTGCGCGGCCGTCGGGCGACATCTTGCGGGCAGTCTTTTCGACGATGCTCTGGATTTTCTCGGCTGAGTGTTTCGCAGCAAAGGGCTGGAAATACCATTTCAGGAATACAAAGCAGATCACGTCTTCCAGCGCCTGCACCTCTGCGTCGCGCTTGAGGCCCTGTTTGCGCAACATGCGCCCTGCGGCCTCAACCTGTTCCGCGTCATAACCTTCACGGGACATCAAACCCATGACCACTTCGGCATGGTGTTCGCCCTGCGCCTTGCGCCAGGCCAAATATCCCGCCCGGCCTTCGGGGTATTCACTGCGGGCAAGTTTCCAACGCTCAACATGCTGCCCGCGCGCGGCGATCTGAAGGGCGTCAGAAGCTTCCGGAAACAGGCGGTCCAGCTCGGCACTCATGCGTTCGCCATACAACAGCGCCGCGGGGCGGCTATCGTCTTGGTTGGGGTCATTTGCGTTGGCTGCGTCGATTGCGCCCAGAACCGCTTGTTTTTGCGTGCTCATTTTCTGCTCCACTGGCTTGCCTGAACTACGAAACCTCGGCGCAGTTCTGTTCGTCATTCGACGTCATGCTAACGGCTTGCCCTGGGATGTGCATCCTCGAAAATGAAAAACGGCCGGGTCAGAGAGGGGATATCTGACCCGGCCGGGACCTGCGCTTTAGCTGGCAGGTTTAACCTGATCCTGCGTGACCGGTTCCGCAATAGGGGACGGGAAGGTCAACGTGCGTGTCAGGTTGCTTGTGTCGATACCCAAGGCCATGGCCGGTGCGGCCAGAAACGTGGCGGACAAGACTGCGGCTGTTATCAGGGGTTTCATGTTTTTTCTCCGGTTTGCGTTATGTCGCACAAATAAAATGAACAGTACAGTTTAGTTTTCAAGGTCCGCAATGAACTATTCAGTTTACTTTTCCGCATACCACTCATTCAGTTTTGAATGGCAAGAGAAGAGGAGGACTCCAAAACTCGGACCTGCCAGTGGCGCGGCGGTCTTGCGACTGTCGCAACAGACGGGTAAACGCCCCTTAACGTAGATGAGGGAAGCCGATGTCGATTGACCAAAGCACCGCCGCCAAAGTGGCCAAGCTGGCCCGGATCAAGGTCGAGGATGACGCGCTGCCGGCGCTGGCATCCGAGTTCAACACCATCCTAGGGTTCATCGAACAGCTGAACGAAGTGGATGTGGAAGGTGTCGAGCCGATGGTCTCGGTCACACCCATGCGCCTCAAGCGTCGTCAGGACGAAGTCACTGATGGCAATCAGCAGGACAAGATTCTGGCCAACGCCCCCGACGCCCGTGAAGGGTTCTTCGCAGTCCCCAAAGTGGTGGAGTAAGACATGAGCGAACTGAACAAACTGGGCCTGGCCGAGGCCCGCGACGCATTGCGAGCCGGCGACGTCACTTCTGTCGAGCTGACAGACGCCTGCCTGAAAGCCATTGATGAAGCAGATGCGCTGAACGCATTCGTCCATAAGACGCCTGAGATCGCGATGGAACGCGCCAAGGCTGCGGATGAACGGATCAAGGGTGGCGACGCTCCGTCTATGTGTGGCCTGCCGATCGGCATCAAGGACCTATTCTGCACCAAGGGCGTGCCGTCGCAGGCCGCGTCGGGCATTCTTGAAGGCTTCAAGCCGGAATACGAATCCACTGTTTCGCAGCAACTGGCCGACGCAGGCGCAGTGATGCTGGGCAAGCTGAACATGGACGAATTCGCCATGGGGTCGTCCAACGAAACATCGGTCTATGGCAATGCCGTCAGCCCATGGCGTCGTGGCAACGATGATGCGCAGCTGACGCCGGGTGGCTCGTCCGGCGGATCTGCGTCTGCTGTGGCCGCTGACCTGTGCCTTGCGGCAACGGGCACCGATACCGGCGGTTCCATCCGCCAGCCCGCGGCTTTTGTCGGCATCACCGGCATCAAGCCGACCTATGGTCGCTGCTCCCGTTGGGGCATTGTCGCCTTCGCATCCTCGCTGGATCAGGCCGGCCCGATGACCAAGAACGTCCGCGACGCCGCGATCATGCTGGAAACCATGTGCGGTCATGACGCCAAGGATTCGACGAGTACGGACCTGGCCGTCCCGAATTTCGAAGCGATGCTGACCGGAGACATCAAGGGCAAGAAGATCGGTATCCCTAAGGAATACCGCATGGACGGCATGCCCGCAGAGATCGAAAAGCTCTGGGCCGACGGTGCCGCGATGCTGAAGGATGCGGGTGCCGAGATCGTCGATATCTCACTGCCGCACACCAAGTATGCGCTGCCAGCCTACTATGTGATCGCCCCGGCCGAGGCGTCTTCGAACCTCGCCCGCTATGACGGTGTCCGTTATGGGCATCGTGCGCAGTTGGCGCAGGGGGATGGCATCACCGAGATGTACGAAAAAACCCGCGCCGAGGGCTTTGGTCACGAAGTGCAACGCCGGGTCATGGTCGGTACATACGTGTTGTCGGCGGGCTTCTACGACGCCTACTACAACCGTGCCCGCAAGGTGCGCACGCTGATCAAGAAAGACTTCGAAGACGTGTTCGCGGCCGGAGTCGACGCCATCCTGACCCCGGCGACCCCATCGGCAGCCTTCGGTCTGGGCGAAATGACCGAGGCAGATCCAGTTCAAATGTATTTGAACGACGTCTTTACAGTGACTGTGAACCTGGCCGGATTGCCCGGAATATCGGTCCCCGCCGGGTTGGATACACAAGGCCTTCCACTGGGTTTGCAACTGATCGGGCGTCCATGGGAAGAAGGCGATCTGCTCAACACCGCCTATGCGCTGGAAAACGCAGCCGGTTTTGTGGCCAAACCCGGGAAATGGTGGTAAGCCTAAGGCAACAGAATATCTAGACACGGAGCCAAACAATGCGCGTTTTGCTTTTGGTGCCCGCTCTGACACTGGCAGCTGCATGCACAGACGTCGCACCGCTGACCAGCACAGGTTTCAACACGCCTGAATATCAGGCGCAGCGAGAAGCTCAATTGGCAGGTCAAGGTGCGGTCGGCAACCCTCTGCTGGCTCCGGTCGATGTGTCACAACAACCGCTGGGCGCTCCCGGTGCGGCGACTGTTGCCACGGGTGAAAACGCGGATATCGCCAACCAGGCCGCGGCGGCATTGGCCATCACATCTGGCCAAAACCCAGCCGCGGCTACGGCGGTTCCCGTGGCGAACACTGGCGCGATTTCGGATGAACAGGATTTTGCCGCCGTGTCCGAACGCCGCAGCATCGAAACCGACGCCGTCCGAATCGAGCAGAACCGCCAGACGTATGAGCTCGTGACCCCGACGGCAGTGCCCGAGCGTACGGCGAGCGGCCAGACAAACATTGTGCAATACGCGCTGAGCACGTCCAATCCCGTTGGCACCCAACTCTACAGCCGCTCGGGCTTCAACCTTCAGGCCAAAGCTCAGAGGAACTGCGCGCAATTCCAATCCCCGGATCAGGCTCAGATCGAGTTTCTGTCCAATGGCGGCCCACAGCGCGACCGCAAAGGTCTGGACCCGGATGGGGACGGCTATGCGTGTGGCTGGGACCCAAGCCCGTTCCGCAGTGCCGTCAGAAACTGAAACCTCGCCCATTTGGCATCCGTCGCCCAATTTTGGTGAACGCCGGGATGGGCTGACGCCATCTTTAATCGTGATTCATTACACCGCGATGGACAACGCGCAGGCGGCTCTGGATCGTCTGTGCGACCCCGAGGCCGAGGTCTCGGCCCATTACCTGATCGGCAATGATGGCACGCTTTGGCAAATGGTGCGCGAAGAAGACCGGGCCTGGCACGCGGGTGCCGGAGAATGGCACGGTCAGACCGACATCAACTCCCGTTCCATTGGCATCGAGTTGGACAACACCGGCAAGCATCCGTTCTCGGAACCCCAATTGCACAGGCTCGAACAGTTGTTGCATCAGATAATGCACCGTTGGGCCATTTTACCAAATGGCGTTATCGGCCATTCGGACATGGCGCCCGGGCGCAAATTTGACCCCGGTCCGCGATTTGACTGGTTGCGGCTGGAGCGCAACTTGCTGGCTACGCCACGCGGATATGCCCTTGGCCCGCAAGCTGCATCAGAGGACCAGTTCCGAAATCTGGCTCAAGCCGCCGGTTTCAGCGCTGATGTAGACGATGAAACGCTGTTACGTGCCGTCCGCCTTCGATACCGCCCATGGGGCAGGGGGCCATTGCAGCAAGCCGATCTCGCCCCGTTGATCCGGCACTCCTGATCCGCACTTCATCTGGCCGAAAATATCCCAGGGTTGAATTGGCCGCAGGCCAAGAAGGGGCTGGCCCCTTCTTTGAACCATCATCCCTTGACGCCGCTGGGCGCAAAGCCTAACCAGCCCAAGCGCGGAGGGCCGGATGGCCGCTGGGGTCGCAAGGCCCGAGAGGAAAGTCCGGACTCCACAAGGCATCGGTGCCGGGTAACGCCCGGGCGGGGTAACCCGACGGAAAGCGCCACAGAAATCAGACCGCCTGCGATTTCGGTCAAAGGTAAGGGTGAAACGGTGGAGTAAGAGCCCACCGCGCCTCTGGCAACAGCGGCGGCACGGCAAGCCCCACCGGGAGCAATGCCAAATAGGGTCCCCGCGCGGGCCGGTCGGCGCAAGCCGATACCGCCGCTAAGCGCGTCTTGGCCGAGAGGGACCGGGTTGGCAGCTTGAGCCGTGCAGCAATGCACGGCCTAGAGGAATGGTCATCGAAGGGGGAAACCCCGGAACAAGATCCGGCTTACAGGCCCTCCGCGCGTACCCTCCTACCCTCCGGGCGGCGTGTAGGAACCGGTCAGCGCTGCTGCCTTTTCGGTAATCGACGTGAACTCGTCCGCGGTCCAGGCACGAACGGTTTCTATGTTCGTCACTGCACCCGATGCGGCGACAGCCATGCCAACGGCCACAGCGTCTGTTCCATCGGGGGCTTCGCTGATCACGACCACGTCGTTGCTGCCGGTTGTCATGTAAAAGGACAGCAGCCTGCCACCTACTTTTTCCAGCAAGGCTTTCACCGGCCCGGTGCGGTTTTCAGGTTTTTGCAGCATCCCTTGGACGCCAGCCTGCGAGTAGGATGCATAAGTAATGAAAATAGGCATTGGTTTCTCCGTCTATTTGTTGAAACAGTGCAGGGGTTTATCGTCTACCGACCCCTTGGCGGACGGGCGTCAGATGCCAGAAAACAACGGTGCAGTGATGAACCAGAGGCCAGCACTGATCAGCGCCAAGCCAGTCACGGGAACAAGCCACCGGGCCCTGGGCAGGAGCTTTTCCAGCGCGACGTAGGCGGCAATTCCTACAATCCAGTAGAGATTCATAATCCCTCCTACGAACAGCAGCAACATCAGTGCCCAGCAGCACCCCAGACAATATGTGCCGTGTTCCGCACCGGTTCGGAACGCCCCGAATGGTCCAGGTCGGTTGTGATCGGCCAGGAAACGTGCAGGGCTTTGGCAGTGGCGCAGGCATGCGTTCTTCAAACCTGAAAACTGATAGGCACCGGCAGCCAGCAGAATACTTCCTGCGAAGACACCGGAACTGATCGTCATCATTGGACCGTCGAACAGACCGACATGCTCCAGCCCCCATTGCAACGCAGTTGCGGTCAGACTGAATGCACCCCAGGCAACAAGATAACCTGACAGGAAACAGAATCCGAACGTTGCCGTTCGATGCTTTTCAGGCCCTATCCGTTTGATCGCGATGAACAGAAGAACGGCAGGTGCAGCGCTCGGGGCCATCATGGCGATCATCATGGCCCACCACATCAGAAAGATCAGCAAGGCATAGCTTGCGCTCCAGGCGGACTTAGAGCCCATTTGCATGGGATCTCCGATCGGGCCGGCCATTCGGGTCATCTCGACCGCAGACATGGTCATTCCGATACCGGTTATCGTGTACCAGGCTGCTGCGAGAATAATCAGAAGAACACTTCCCAGAACAATCGCTTTGTCCTGTCTCAACAACCGTTCAACCGCCCCAACCCGGGACGATATGTTTTGTCTGGTCATGGGAGGTCTCCGCCTAAGCGCCAAGAACGCCGTGGCCCGAGATGTTCAGATGCGCCAAATGAGCGTGCGTCGCGTCAAAGGTCAGGCTGATCTGACCGCCTGTTGTCGTCGCACTGCCCGATGCCGCCTCGGCATGGCGGTATTCAAAGCCATTCGGCAATTGTATCGACGCGCGGTGAGGTGCGCCCGATACGATATGTGGGATCGGGTTGACCTCAACATCGAAAACCCCGGCAACCTTGGCGTATCCGCTACGTTCTTCGCGGTTCCAATCCAGCTCGATTGGAACGAAAAGTGTTTCGTGTTTCGTTGGTGCCATGGCGCTGAAGACATACCAGAACGTGGCCATTTCATCGGTATCCTGACCGGTCATGATCGCTTGCAACGCGGCCCGCTGTTCAGCCGTTGCGCTTTCATCAATGATCAGCTGCATCTGACCATTCCCTTCATGAATTGGTCCCGGCCAATAATAAACCCCTGCCGCCCGAAGCCCGCCCAGATCAGTGTCACCGTAGTGACCGCTTTGAATGTCGAAAACGACAACCGCCTCGCAATTTCCGTGAGACGGAAGTACGCTGAACTGACACGGGCAACCGAAATTGCAATTGCAATTGGCCAGTTCTTCGGCCTGAATAGCCCATTCTGTCATGATAGCCCCCAAGAAAAGTCACGCAAAACACCCCTGCTCGATGCGGATCAATCCCACTTGGCACTGCCTCGGCCTTCGAGCCTGAATTCGGCTTCTTGGATACGCAAACCTATCACGAAAGCGTGATATGTACAAACATCATGTCAAATAACCCGCCTTCTCTAGACGTTATAGTGCGCGTCAGTCGCGCTGGGGTTGAGTGCGGTATTCGTGCTTCCATTCTGCTGTTAGGCTTGCGGCACCAATTTTTTTTGAAACGGGAGGTTGATTATGAGCTTTATGAAAACGCTGGCGTCCGTGGCCATTGGGTTTGCTGCTGCCAAGGGCATGGACAAATATCAGAAGATGGGCGGCATGGCTGGCCTGCAGGACATGATGCAGGGCGCCGGCGGCGGTTTTGGCGTGGATCAGCTGGGCAAAATGGCAGAGCAGTTTGGTCTGCCCGGTGGCGCGTCAGGCTTGCAGGACATGATGAGCAAGATGGGTATCGGCGGCAGCGCAACCGGTGCGGCCGGATTGGGTGGGTTGTTGAATGCCATGCAGGGGGCCGCCAAGACGGCCAACCAACAAACAGGTGACATGATGGAAACCGTGTTCGGCGGCACGCCCGCGGGTGCGGCGATGGAAGAGCAGGCGAAGCTGATGCTTCGGGCGATGATTCAGGCAGCCAAGGCGGATGGCGAACTGGACGAACAGGAAAAGGAAATCATTCTGGGTGAATTGGGCGATGACATCAGCGATGAGGAACGCGCCTTCGTGCAAGATCAGCTGAGCGCACCGATTGATGTAATGGGATTGGCGGCTGATTCTGGTGCGCCGTTCAAAACGCAGATCTATGCAGCATCTCTGGCCGCGATCCGTCTGGATAACACGCGCGAGGCATCATACCTGCGGCAACTGTCCACCGCGTTGGGCCTTTCGGACGCTGAAAGAGACCAAATTCACACCTATATGGGCGCTCCAACCCTGCCTGGTTGAACCTGCACCCGATTCCTGAGCCGGTATCATCGGATTGGCCTTGACATGGGCGGTGCAGCGCGTAAAAGCGCACGCTCATAGGAATTCAACCGAAAGGCCCCTGCCTTTTCGGACGCAGGAGATAACCATGGCGAAGCCGACGACAATCAAGATCCGTCTGAACTCGACCGCGGGCACGGGCCACTTCTACGTGACCAAAAAGAATGCGCGCACCATGACTGAGAAAATGACCATTCGTAAATACGATCCGGTCGTTCGCAAGCATGTCGAGTACAAGGAAGGCAAGATCAAGTAATCTGCCGTTCCAAATGGAAATTCCGAAAAGGGCTCTGGTTCACAGAGCCCTTTTTCAGTTCTGATTTCCTGTTTTTGACAGGTGGCAATCCAAGCAGTCCGTTGCAGTGGCGCATCAGCGTTTGGTGCAATCGCATAACCTGCGGCTTGCTTTTTGTGGGGACCTGCAAGTACGTTTCAGCAAACCGCCACAAAATGTTGACCGCCATGAAAAAAATCTTGTTATCCACAATCGCCGTTCTAACCCTAACGGCCTGTGAAGACCCGTTTAACCGCGAAGGTGTCGGGTTTACTGGAATCGATGGCGAACCACGCACGATTTCGGACGTACCCGGAGCCGTAGCCTTTCTGCCGGATGCGACCAACGTTCCTGCGGAACTGGCGGAACTGCGGACAGTCACGCTTTTGAGTGATGAGGTGGAATCTTCCAAGGTAGCATCGGTTGCAATCGATAACGGCGGCCAGACGCCAGACAACGCGGTGCAATTGCAAGGTAGCGACACGAACCTGTTCCTGAGCACTGTCAGCGTGAACGGCACTTTGTTTGGTGTGCTGCGCACGCCCTCCAACAGTGTGAAAGTCGACAATTCGATCGGTGTGAGCTTTGCGGAAGAAACAGAGCGTTTTACCGGCTGTCTGCCGGCTGGCAATGTCTTCCGCAAAGGTACATCCGAGAAGAGCTCGGGCTTTGCCATACCGCTAAACTGCAGTTGAACACATAAACGCTTCGGAAACAGAAAGCCCCGCCTGGTCAGGCGGGGCTTTTCATTTCCGGGCAAAAGAAGTCCGGCGCGCAAAGAAAAGGGCCGGTCAATGACCGGCCCCAAACCAATTCAGGTGTCAACAAGGGCTATTCTTGCTGGCCCATGAACATCAGCAGGAACTGGAACATGTTCAGGAACGAGATGTACAGGCTCAGCGCGCCGTCAAAGGCCGCTTTGTCCAGCCATTCCTGGTCGCCATGCGCAGCATGGGCGACGTACGTGTTCTTGATGTCCTGTGTGTAGAACGCGGTCAGACCGGCAAAGATCAGGATGCCGATGGCCGAAATGGCCAGCATCATCACACCGGATTGCAGGAACAGGTTGATGATCATCGCAACCAGCAGACCGATCACACCCATCATCAGGAAGGTGCCCATTCCGCTGAGGTTCCGCTTTGTGGTGTAGCCATAAAGGCTGAGGCCAGCAAAGGCGATCGACGTCACCAGGAAGGTCTGGGTAATCGAGTAGGGTGTGAAGACCAGAAAGATCGAACTCATCGAGATGCCCATCACGGCGGCAAAGACGAAGAAGCCAAGCTGAACTGTCGCCGCCGAGCCGCGGCGCATCAGGGCACCCCAGCCAAAGAGGATAAAGGCCAGCGGCGCGAACATGACCACCCATTTCAACGGCGACAGGAACAGCGTGCCGCCCAGGCTGGTCAGATAGCGATCTGCGCCGATCTGTGCGACCGCGTTGCTTGGATCGCTGGTGACAGCCAGACCCGCAATAGCCCATGCCGCCAGCGCAGTGATCAGCATGCCGACGGACATCGTGCCGTAGACTTTGTTCATGTGGGCGCGCAGGCCCTGATCAATCTCGGCGGCGCGCGCGCCGGATGCCGTCCGGATCGTATCGAATTGTGCCATCAAAGGGTCTCCCTAGTCGTCAAGTTACATCGCCCCGTCTGTGCGGGTCGGTTTTCCATCTGAATATCGGCAACAAGGGGCTGTGTTTCAAGAGATTCCGGGCGAAAACCGACCAAAACACGCAACAAAAATGGCGACAGGCGACTCAAGGCCTCCTATCGCCATTAAAATATGAGTTTCACGGTTACCTTTTCCAGAATTGGGGGGCATCCCAGAAAAAGCGATTTGCTTCTGCAGATGCTTCTTCCCGGGTCACGCCGACATCTTCCAGCACGGCGTCGTCCAGCTGTGCCAGCTTCCGCCGCTGTCTGGTCAGCTCGAAGGCTTGAGAGATCAGGGTCACCAAAGAACGTTTGGCTGGTTTGCAAGGATGATGGATCGCGAGTTGGGTCATAACTTGTCCTTTCTGCATTCTCGATGGTTTCGCCGGTTATCATCAATTTCCTTGATTGATATGGGTGAGTATGACATATTTTTAAAACGAATATTTTTGATGGAACACATAAGGAATCGTGAAGATGCGAAACTTGGACATTACCACCCTGCGCTCCTTTGTGGCGGTTTCGGATCAAGGCGGCGTTACCCGCGCTGCCGGATTTCTGCACCTGACGCAATCTGCGGTTTCCATGCAACTGAAACGGCTGGAGGAGCTGTTGGGCCTGGAGTTGCTGGACCGAAGCGGCAGAACAATTGCCCTGACCGCATCCGGTGAGCAGCTGTTGGCTTACGCGCGCCGTATGATCGCTTTGAATGACGAAGTTATCTCGAAACTCACCGACCAGGCTTTTGAGGGTGAGGTGGTTCTGGGCGTTCCCCATGACATCGTCTACCCCGCGATCCCTCGGGTCCTACAGCGGTTCAACGCCGATTTTCCCCGCGTCAGGGTGCAGTTGGTGTCGTCCTATTCACTGCAATTGAAAGACATGTACAAGCGGGGCGAATGTGATGTGATCCTGACGACCGAACCGTCTTCGGCCGATGGCGCGGAGACCATAGCAGAGTTGCCGTTGCGCTGGATTGGTGCGCCGGGCGGATCTGCATGGCGCAAACGTCCGTTGCCTCTGGCACTTGGACGGCGCTGTCTGTTCAGACCGCAGGTCATTTCAGCACTGGATGCCGCCGGAATACCGTGGGAACTGTCGGTAGAAACCGAAAACGACCGTACAATAGAAGCCACGGTCAGTGCCGATCTTGCCGTACACGCAATGCTGGACGGGACCGAGGCCGCACATCTTGAACAGATCGACTCGGGCGGTGCTCTGCCGGATTTGCCAGCGCATATGATCAATCTATACGGTGGGGAGCCGGGCCGGGATGCGGTTGTCGAGGCTCTGGCCCAGTTGGTACGTCAGAACTTCAGACTGCTGGGCGGTACCCAATTGCGGGCAGTGGTTGGGTGATCGCGATCAGGGCGTGATCACGATCTTGCCTGTCGATTTGCGCTCTTTCAACAGCTGCATTCCGTGTGCGACGTCTTCAAGTGGCAGGACATGACTGATGTGCGGTTTTATCCGGCCCTCTGAATGCCATTTGAACAGGGTTTGAAAGCTGTTGCGCACAGCTTCGGGGCGGAACTTCAGATATCCTCCGATATAAACCCCGATCACACTCAGGTTTTTGACCAGCAGATGATTGGCGGGGATCTGCGGAACGTCACCCCCGGCAAATCCGATGGGCAGCAAGCGTCCCTCGGGGTTGGTGGCGCGGAAAGCGGCCTTGAACACATCTCCGCCGATGACGTCATAGACGACATCCGCGCCGCCCAGAGACTTGACCCGTTCCCGCAAGTCTTCGGAAGCATCGATCAGATGATCGGCACCGGCAGCTCGGGCAACGGCTAGCTTGTTCTTGCCTCGTGCCTGGGCGATAACTGTGGCGCCCATGAGTTTACCGATTTCGACGGCGGTCAGGCCAACGCCACCTGCAGCACCCGTGACCAGAAGGGTTTCGCCGGGTTGCAGACGCGCCCTGTGTTCAAGGGCCATGTGACTTGTCGCATATGCGATCTGGATGGCGGCGGCATCTTCGAAACTGGAGCTGTCCGGCAGCAGGATCGCGCGGTCCGCGTCGAAAACGCCGTATTCCGCCAACCCGCCCTGACCTGAATAGACCGCGATCCGGTCGCCCGGCCTCAGCGTTGAAACTCCGGGTCCGACTGTATCCACGACGCCGGCGACCTCCATTCCCAGAGTGAACGGGGCAGGTGGAGTGTCCTGATACGAGCCCTTCTGCATCAGCAGGTCAGCGAAGTTCAGGCCACAAGCTTTTATCGCGACCCGCACCTGGCCTTTTCCCGGCTCAGGTTTATTCACGTCACAAAGCTGGGCAGACGCCCCGTCGGATGGAATGCAATAGGCCCGCATACGGTTCCTCAACAGTTTGCGACATAGGCGCGTGTGCCGTCAGAAAAGTCAATCCGTTTGCTTCGACGAGGGAAAGAACCGTAGTTTCGGGGGGGCGAAATCAAGTGGCCGAAAAAGAGATGCGCAAAGGCTCAAGGTAATACAACCACAAATCCCTGTAAGGTGTGCTCGACTCAACCAGCTTGAAAAAAAACTCAAAACCGGCATTATATACAGTCAGTGCTGCAAACGGGGGGCGGTACAGTCCGTATTAGGGAGCGGTTAAGGGGAGCTCTCTAGAATTGCGATATCGGACGTCGCAAAATCCCGTGCAGATGTTTGTGTAGTATAGGAGAATACCAATGACTCATCACGTCGATGTCCATGTGGGCAAGCGCGTTCGGCATCGCCGCTGGCTGATTGGGATGACCCAGCAGCAGTTGGCACAGCAAGTTGGTATCAAGTTTCAGCAAATCCAGAAATATGAGACCGGTGCCAACCGAATCAGCGCATCCCGCCTGTGGGACATCGCCGAGGCGTTGGATGTTCCGGTCAGCTTTTTCTTCGAAGGTCTGGAAGAAGCCCAGAAAAGCGATGCGGACAAGAAATCTGTCCCTGCTGACCTGATGGGTGACAAAGAAGCTTTGGATCTGGTGCGCTCTTACTATGCGATTCCGGAAAACCAGCGTCGCCGCTTGTTCGAGCTGGCGCGGGTTCTCAGCGACGTTGCCTGACTGACTTGACTTTGTCGCGGATTGCCCGCACCTCAAGGGCATGCAACCGACGACACCGAGCGATATCGAAATTGCCGAAGAAATGGCCGAAGCAGCGCGAGCGGCCATACTCCCTTTTTTTCGTCAAACAAACCTAGAAACTGCCAACAAACTGGCCGACGGGTTTGACCCGGTCACCGTGGCTGATCGGGCCGCTGAACAAGCGATGCGGGAAGTTCTGGCGCGGCAACGCCCGGATGACGGTATTCTGGGCGAAGAGTTCGGCGAGCATAAGGGCACCAGTGGCCGCACTTGGGTATTGGATCCCATCGATGGGACCCGCGGGTTTATCAGTGGCACGCCAACCTGGGGCGTTCTGATAGCGCTGAGCGATCACGATGGGCCGTTCATGGGTGTGATCGACCAGCCTTATATCCGAGAGCGTTTTGTCGGATCGTCTTCCGGTGCTCACCTGACCGGTCCGCAGGGCACAAGCAGAATGCAAACGCGCAAGACCAGAACGCTGGATCAGGCAACTCTGTTTACCACCTTCCCCGAGGTTGGAACCCCGAAGGACCGCGCAGGGTTTCAGGCCGTGTCCGAGCAGGTGCAACTGACGCGCTATGGAATGGATTGCTACGCCTATGCGCTTCTGGCTGCCGGGCAGGCGGATTTGGTGATCGAGGCGGGCTTGAACTCTTATGATATTCAGGCGCCGATTGCCGTTATTCAGGCGGCCGGCGGTATTGTAACCGATTGGCAGGGTGGCCCTGCTCATGAAGGTGGCCGGGCCTTGGCTGCGGCAAACGCTGACCTTCATGCCGCAGCGCTTGAGATACTCCGCCAGTTCTGAATTCTGTTGCCCAGTGCGCCAAAGGCAACTAAACCGGTGATGGCCGGTTCTTGAGCCCGTTTTCCACCGGTCGACGCACTTCTTGCATGAGACGGGCAGATGCAGGAGCGCGAAATGACGGAAATCCTACTCAAGAATGCTGATCTGATCCTGACGATGGACGAGTCCCGGCAAGAGTTGTCCCGGGCTGATGTTCTGGTCCGCGACGGGCAGATTTCCCGGATCGGGCGGGGGCTGGAAACACAGGGTGAGGTGCACGATGCCTCGGGCTGTGTGGTGACACCCGGCCTGGTAAATACCCACCACCATCTCTATCAAACTCTGACACGGGCGGTGCCGGGCGGACAGGATGCGTTGCTGTTTGGGTGGCTGCAAACGCTCTATCCGATCTGGTCGCGTTTTGGGCCGGAAGAAATGTTCACCTCGGCCCAGATCGGTTTGGCAGAACTGGCGCTGTCGGGGTGCACGCTCAGTTCCGATCACCTTTACCTCTACCCCAATGGCGCGCGGCTTGGGGATACGATCGCTGCCGCGTCCGAGTTGGGAATGCGGTTCCATCCGACGCGTGGCGCGATGAGCATTGGTGAAAGCGACGGCGGCCTGCCACCGGACAGTCTGGTGGAAAAGGAAGCCGCCATTCTGGACGACATGATCCGGGTTGTTGATACGTTTCATGATTCATCCGAGGGTTCAATGTGCCGCGTTGGCCTTGCTCCGTGTTCACCGTTTTCCGTCAGCCGGGACCTGATGCGGGATGCAGCGTTGCTGGCGCGGGACAAGGGCGTGATGCTGCATACCCATCTGGCCGAGAATGATGAGGATATCGCCTATTCGCAGGCGCAATTCGGCTGCCGCCCGGGGCAATATGCCGAGGAATTGGGTTGGACCGGCCCGGATGTCTGGCACGCCCATTGCGTCAAGCTGGACGGGGCCGAGATCGATCTGTTTTCACGTACCAAAACAGGTGTGGCCCATTGCCCCTGTTCAAATTGTCGTCTCGGATCAGGTATAGCTCCGGTGCGGGCAATGCGGGATGCCGGTATCAAGGTTGGCCTCGGCGCGGATGGATCGGCCAGCAATGACAATGGCAACCTCATGCTTGAGGCGCGCCAGGCCATGTTGCTGCAACGGGTTGCCAATGGTGCAGATGCCATGTCGGCCCGCGAAGCGCTTGAGATTGCGACGCGCGGCGGGGCGGATGTGTTGGGACGTCCCGATTGCGGACGGCTGATGCCCGGAAAACGTGCCGATATTGCGGTGTGGGATACCCGCGGCATCGAAAGCGCGGGCAGTTGGGATCCGGCGGCCCTGCTTCTGGCGGGGCCGATGACTGTGAAACATCTGTTCGTCGAAGGCCGCCAGATCGTACGTGATGGATACATAACAACCATTGATCTGCCCCGCGTGATCGAACGCCAAAACATGCTTGCCCGGGCGTTGCAGGCTTAAGCCGCCTGCCGCCCGCCGATCCAGACCTCTGCCACGGCCCGATCGTCGCCCATCATGATCGTCGGAAAGATCGCTTCCCAAACATCTTCCGCGTGGGCCTCGCGTTGGGCGATGGCGGGGGTCGAGGCGAGGTCGATCACGACCAGATCCGCCTCCATCCCAGGGGCGATGTTTCCGATGCAGTCGCCCATACGCAGGCTCCGGGCCGATCCGACCGTGCCCAACCACAGCAATTGCGCCGGGTGCAGAGGGCGGCCGCGCAATTGGCCAATCTCATAGGCGGCGGCCATGGTGCGCAGCATCGAAAAGCTGGACCCGCCGCCGGTATCCGTGGCCAGACCGATCCGGTGGCCATCATGGATCAGCCCGTTCATGTCAAACAATCCCGATCCGATGAACGTGTTCGACGTGGGGCAATGAATCAAAGAGGCATCGACCTCGCGCAGCCGATCCCGTTCCCGGTCTTCCAGATGGATGACATGGCCATACAGGCCGTTCTGGCCCAACAGGCCAAATTTCTCGTAGGTGTCCAGATAATCCCTTGCATCAGGGAACAGGGACCGGACCCATTCGATTTCATCCGTTTGCTCGCTCAGATGGGTTTGCATGAGACAATGCGGATGCTCGGCCCAAAGCGCGCCCATGGCCTCAAGCTGCTCAGGAGTCGAGGTTGGTGAAAAGCGTGGTGTGATCGCATAGGACAGGCGACCGACACGGTGCCATTTCTCAAGCAGTGCGGCGGATTGGTCATAAGCCGTCTGCGCGGTGTCGCGCAGACCTTCGGGCGCGTTACGGTCCATGCAGGTCTTGCCGGCGACCACACGCTGCCCACGATTTTGCGCCGTGGTGAAAAAGGCATCCACGCTTTCAGGGTGAATCGTGCAAAAACTGCACATGGTCGTGGTGCCGTGGGCGGTCGTCAAGTCCAGATACCGGTTGGCTATCTCGGTCGCATAGTCGAAATCGCCGAACTTCATCTCTTCCGGGAAGGTGTAGGTGTTCAGCCAGTCGATCAGCCGTTTGCCCCAGCTGGCGATCATCGCCGTCTGTGGATAATGCACATGCGGGTCGACGAACCCAGCCATGATCAAGCGCGTTCCGTGATCCTTCGTGACTGCGTCAGGGTGGGCTTTTTTCAGTGTATCGACGGTGCCGACCTCTGCAATTCGCCCGTGTTCGACCACGACCGCTTCGTCCAGCCGGGTCGCCTCGGTCGGCTCTCCATCAAAGGGTGAGCCTGTGAAACTCAGAACACGCCCTTTCAAAAGCGTCTTTTGCGCCATTTTCCCTGTTCTCCACCTGTTTGGAACCGCGCACTAGCATAGGCGGACGAAAGAAGTGGGTAAATCGGCGCATTGTCATTGTTTTCTGGTAGCTGCTTCTTCTATTTAAGGGCAAATCGAAAAAAAGGGGCAGAGCATGACGACAGGCAGTGACGAAGCCGGACACGATCAGCCCCGGGATGAGGACGTCTATGCGCTCGATCCCAAGGCTGTGGCCGCGATCCTTTATGCAGTGGATATTGACGACCGCGATAAGCTGATCGAGTTGATGGAGCCGCTGCATTCGGCCGATATTGCTGACCTTCTTGAGCAGATCAACCCGTTTGACCGTTCCCGCCTGATCCGCCTGTACGACAAAGAATTTGACGGCGATATCCTGTCTGAACTGGATGAATCGGTTCGTGAAGAGGTGATCTCCGTTCTGAAGCCGGACGTTCTAGCAGAAGCCGTGCGCGAGATGGAAAGCGACGATGTCGTTGACCTGCTGGAAGACCTTGAAGAGCCGCAGCAGGAAACCATTCTGGACGCGTTGGAGGATTCCGAGAGGATCGCCGCCGAACAGGCGCTGTCCTACCCCGAGAATTCTGCCGGTCGTCTCATGCAGCGCGAAGTCGTCATGGCGCCTGAGCATTGGACCGTTGGACAAGCAATTGATTTCATGCGCGCCAATGACGATCTGCCGGAACAGTTCTATCATATTGTTCTGGTCGATCCGCGCCTGAAGCCGGTGGCGCAGGTGACGTTGGGCAAGCTGATGGCGACACGGCGCGAGGTGCCGCTGCTTGATCTGGCAGAAGAGGAATTCCACAGTATCCCCGTCGATCAGGACGAGGAAGACGTGGCTTATGCCTTTAACCAGTATCACCTGATCTCGGCCCCGGTGGTGGATGCCGATGGGCGTCTGGTCGGTGTCATTACAATCGACGATGCGATGGTGGTTCTGGACGAAGAGCACGAAGAAGACATCCTGCGCCTTGCTGGTGTGAGCGACGAAAGCTCACTGTCCGACAGCGTGGCGGCGACCAGCCGGCGGCGGTTGCCGTGGCTGGCGGTGAACCTGTGCACGTCTATTTGTGCCTCGTTGGTGATTTCGCAATTCGAAGCGGCGATTGATCAACTGGTCGCGCTGGCCATCCTGATGCCGATTGTCGCGTCGATGGGCGGAAATGCGGGAACACAATCCCTCACCGTTGCGGTGCGCGCGTTGGCGACGCGCGACCTGACCAATGCAAACGTGATGCGCGTTATTCGCCGGGAACTGCTGGTGGGCATGCTGAACGGGCTCTGCTTTGCCATCGTGCTGGGGACCGTGGGGATGCTGTGGTTCGATTCTCCTTGGCTGGGTGTCGTGATCGGGTCGGCCTTGGTCGTGAACATGATCATCGCAGGGTTTGCAGGTACGGTAGTACCGGTCGTGCTTGACCGCTTGGGCATCGACCCGGCGCTTGCATCGGGGACCTTTGTGACAACCACGACGGACGTCATGGGGTTCTTCATCTTTCTTGGGCTTGCCAGCGTGGTGCTACTGTGACCGATCTGACCGAAATCAAAGCCGCAGCGCGCAAAGCGGCCTTTGCCCGCCGCAAGGCCGCGTATGATGCCCGCTTGCCGGGTGCAGCCGGGCGCTTGTCCGAGGTTCTGGCAGGCCATCGCGGTGTGCCCCTGTCAGGTTATATGCCGATCCGGACCGAGATCGACCCGGTCCCCGCCATGGCCGAGGCGTCGGCCTATGGCCCGGTGGGTGTGCCTGTCATTCAGGCAGCCGGTCTACCGCTGAAATTCTCTCGCTGGACACCAGAAGGCGCGCTCAGGGATGGTCCCTTTGGTGCAAAAGTGCCCCAGGTGGATGACTATTTCGGCCCCGAAATTCTGATCGTGCCGCTGGTCGCCTTCGATGCAAATGGTGGCCGCCTGGGTTATGGCGGCGGGTTTTACGACCGGACACTGGAAGGTCTGCGCGCCAAACGCCCGACGCTTGCCATCGGCTTTGCTTTTGATGCGCAAGAGGCTGCGGACCTACCGCTCGAGCTGGCCGACCAACCGCTGGATATGGTTGTCACGGAAAGCCGCGTGCTGACCTTCTAGCTGCTACTTCTCGAAATGGCTGCGCAAGTAGTCCCAGGCATCCACCTCGGTGCCGTCTTTCAGGATGCAGATGCCGTAGACGCTGCCGTCTTCGTTTTTTCGAAGTTGGTAGGTCCCGTCGTTTTCAATGCAAAAGGTCGCAGCGGGGTTGGGCATGGACGTCTTGGTGCCTTCGGCCGCGGCAGCAGTTGCCGCCAGAAAGCAGCCTGTCAGAACAATTGAAGACTTCACGAAGAATTCCTTCCGTATTCAAGAGATGTCTCGAAACATTGCCGCGGCAGAATTTGATTTCAACCCCGAAGTCTGCCGGAAATTTCATGCTTCCGCCTTGTTATTGCCCTGCGCAGCCCCTACGACCCGGATCATGAGGATTTTGTTTCTTGGTGATGTCATGGGGCGCGCGGGGCGCGCTGCCGTTCAGCAGCACTTGCCGCGTCTGCGCGACGAATGGCGGCTGGATTTTGTTGTGGTCAACGGTGAAAACGCGTCCAACGGCATGGGGTTGAGCGGGGATCACGCCAGGCTGTTGCTTGATGCCGGGGCAGATTGCCTGACGCTGGGCGATCATGCCTTCGATCAGAAAGACATGCTGCAATTTATCGAGAAAGAACAGCGAATCGTACGGCCCGTGAACTTTGCCAAAGGCGCGCCGGGACGGGGTCATCGGCTGTTCACGGCGCCGGGTGGGCGCAAGGTTCTGGTGGTGCAGGTGCTGGGTCAGGTCTTTATGAAACGGCCGTTTGACGACCCGTTCTCAGCCATTGAGCCGATTCTGAAGTCTCATCCGAGAGGCGGGCAGGCGCAGGCCATCATCGTGGATATGCATTGCGAGGCCACGTCCGAAAAGATGGCGATGGGCCATTATTGTGACAAGCGCGCAAGCCTTGTGGTGGGGACGCACACCCATGTGCCAACGGCGGATTCCCAGATTTTGCCGGGTGGCACCGGGTATCTGACGGATGCGGGCATGTGCGGAGACTACGACTCGGTCATCGGGATGGACAAGCAGGAGCCTATGCGCCGGTTCATCACCGGTATGCCCAAGGCACGCTTTACCCCCGCAACCGGTGAAGCCACTCTGAGCGGCGTGTTCGTGGAAACCGACGACCGTGACGGACAGGCCAAATCCGTGCTTATGGTGCGGGTCGGAGGGCGTCTGGAACAAGCCGGGCCCGAATAGTCATCGTTAGGCTTGCTCTGTCGGGCGCAATGCGTGAAACTGCATGTCATCAGGCGCTTGGGCCGGGGTTCGGACAGAATACCACGAATGAATTTCCTTTCACTGACAGACACAGGAAGCGCAGTTCTGGCGCTGCTCATCGTTGCGGGCATGTTCATCATGTTCCTGCGCGAAGTTTATCCGACCGAAGTCGTAGCCCTTGGCGGTGTCTCTCTGATGCTTGTAACTGGCATCCTACCCTATCAAAGCGCGCTTGCGGTTCTGTCCAACCCGGCACCCTGGACGATTGCCGCGATGTTCATCATCATGGGGGCCTTGGTGCGGACCGGAGCCTTGGACTCGTTCACTTCGACCGCACAGAAGCAGGCTCAGGTAAACCCGCGTATTGCCATCGCTTTGCTTATGGGGTTTGTCGTGCTGGCCTCGGCGGTGGTGTCGAATACGCCAGTGGTTGTGGTCATGATTCCGGTCTTTGTGCAAATTGCCCGCACGCTGAATGTTCCCGCATCCAAATTGCTGATTCCGTTGAGTTACGCAGCCATTTTGGGCGGCACGCTGACGTTGATCGGCACGTCCACGAACCTGCTGGTGGATGGCGTGGCTCGCGCGCAGGGGATGAAAGCCTTTACGATTTTCGAAATCACGCCTCTGGGGATCGCGCTGGTGATCTACGGCATGATTTATTTGCGCTTCATCGCGCCCAAACTGTTGCCCGAGCGGGACAGCATGGCGTCGCTGCTCAGTGACCGGTCCAAGATGAAGTTCTTTACCGAGGCCGTCATTCCGCCGGATAGCAACCTGATCGGGCGCGAAGTGACCGGTGTGCAGTTGTTCAAACGCCCCGGCGTGCGCCTGATAGATGTCATCCGGGGGGATGAGTCTTTGCGGCGTAATCTGAAAGGCGTGGAGCTGAAAGTAGGCGATCGGGTGGTTTTACGCACCGAGATGACCGAACTTCTGAGCCTTCAGAGCAACAGGGAACTCAAACGTGTGGATCAGGTATCTGCCGTTGAAACCAAGACAGTTGAGGTGTTGATCACACCCGGGTGTCGTTTGGTGGGGCGGACCCTTGGAATGATGCGGCTTCGGCGTCGCTATGGCGTTTACGTGCTGGCGGTGCACCGCCGTAACCAGAACATTGGTCGCCAGTTGGATGATTTGGTGGTCAGGGTTGGGGATACGTTGCTTTTGGAAGGTGCCCCGGCGGATATCCAGCGGCTTGCGGCTGATATGGACATGGTGGACGTCACACAACCATCGGCTCGAGCATTCCGTCGAAGCCATGCACCCATCGCGATTGGTGCTCTTGTAGGGATTGTCGTCCTCGCCGCGCTGGGCATTGCGCCCATCCTGTTGTTGTCGATTGTGGCCTGCGCCGTGGTTCTACTGACCCGCTGTATCGACGCGGATGAGGCGTTTTCCTTTGTTGAAGGTCGCCTGTTGGCGTTGATCTTCGCGATGCTGGGCATAGGGGCTGCGCTGGACAGCTCTGGCGCGGTTTCTCTGATCGTCGAAGCTGTTGCGCCGGGGCTCAGTGCCTTGCCGCCATTCCTGATTATCTGGGCGATTTATCTGCTGACCTCGGTGCTGACCGAACTGGTCTCCAACAACGCCGTTGCGGTTGTCGTCACTCCGATCGCCATCGGTCTGGCGCAGGCTGTCGGGATAGATCCGCGTCCGCTGGTCGTTGCGGTTATGGTGGCGGCCTCGGCATCGTTTGCAACACCGATCGGGTACCAGACAAACATGATGGTCTATGGTCCCGGAGGCTACAGGTTCACCGATTTCATGAAGGTAGGCGTGCCGCTGAACCTGACGGTCGGATTGTTGGCGTCCCTGCTTATCCCATTGATCTGGCCGTTATGATATCGGCACAGATTTGCCGCTTTGCTCGCGGCGTACTTGTAAATGTCGGATGAACAGCAATCTTTTGTAGAACTGATATTTAAAGGGTACTGCTATGCTGACACTCGTCCGCACCACGTTTCCTGCGGTTGCTTTCGCCACCGTTTTGAGCGGCACATCGCTTGCTGGAACCGTCGAAGGAACTGCAACCTACCGAGAGCGTATTGCGCTTTCGCCCGACACGACCTTGTTCGTCGAGCTTCAGGATATCTCATTGGCGGATGCGCCGGCCGAAACGCTTGCCGCGCAGAGATATGCCCTGACCGGTGTGCCGGCGCAGTTTGAACTGACCTATGATGATGCGTTGATTCAGGACGGGCGCAGCTATGCCGTGCGCGCTTCGGTCATGCAGGGGCAAAAGCTGTTGTTCACCACCGATACTGTCTATCCGGTTCTGACACATGGGGCCGAGAATTCAGCTGACCTGCTGATGATACAGGTGCAACACCAAGGTGCCGCGATGCTGGAAAACACCGAGTGGTACGCCTCGGGCCTCAATGGTGCGCCTATTGAGACAGAGAAACGTCCTGAACTTGCTTTCGGGCAGGGCGGGGCCTTTTCAGGAAACGGCGGTTGCAACCGGTTCAGTGGCCAGGCCGAGATTTCTGCCAATCGGATCGCGTTCCCGGACAATATGGCCGCAACGCTCATGGCGTGCCCACCCCCGCTGGATGAGGTCGAGCGGCAGTTTCTGAAAGCGATGCAAAGAGTCACGACCTTCGCGGTGCAAGGCAACGCGCTGGCCTTGCTGGATGCTCAGGGTGAGCCGGTGATCAAACTGGTACGCAAGTAAAAGGGCAGGGTTGTCAGGCGACGGCCCTCGATCGCCCTGCGTTGCGACCTGAAAAGATGCAGCCACCCAGGAACGTTCCCTCCAGCGCGTTGTAACCGTGATAGCCACCGCCACCGAACCCGGCGACTTCGCCGGCAGCGAAGAGGCCGGGCACCACTTGACCGTCGGCACCGATCATCTGACTGTCCAGATTGGTCTGCAAACCGCCCAGCGTCTTGCGTGTCAGAACATGCAGCTTGACCGCGATCAACGGGCCGTTGGACGGATCAAGGAACTTGTGAGGTTTGGCGGTGCGGATCAGTTTGTCTCCACGATAATTGCGGGCTGCAAGGATCGCCATCATCTGCGCGTCTTTTGAGAAGGGATTGTCGACCTGAGAATCCCGCGCTTCGATCTGGGCGCGCAAATGGGCCTCGTCTATCAGCCCCCCACCCAAATGGTTCATTCCGTTGACCAGCTCGGTCAACGTGTTGGCAACAACAAAATCCTCGCCTTTCTCCTTGAATGCCTCGACCGGGGCGGTCGCTTTGGACCCGGACAGAATTCGTTGACGAATAACCTCTTTCCAGCTGCCTGACGTGAAGTCTGGGTTCTGCTCGGACCCGGACAGGGCGAATTCCTTCTTGATCACCTTCTGGGTCAGAACAAACCAACTGTATTCATACCCGGTTTTCAGGATTTCGCGCAGTGTCCCCAGCGTATCGAACCCGGGCAGGCAGGGGGGGTGCAACCGGTTTCCGCGTGCATCGAACCACATAGAGCTGGGGCCGGGCAGAATGCGAATGCCATGGGCGGGCCAGATCGGGTCCCAGTTGCGAACGCCTTCGGTGTAATGCCACATGCGGTCACCATTGATGACATGGCCACCTGCTTTTTCACTGATAGCGATCATACGACCGTCGACGTGAAACGGTACCCCTGCCACCATGTCCTGTGGCGGTTCCCCTAGACGATCCCTGGGCCAGTTCTGGCGCACCAACTCAAAATTGCCACCAATACCGCCAGAGGTGACGATCACAGAAGGCGCATAAGCCTCGAACTCGCCGACCTCGTCGCGGTTGGTTTTGCCGCCGCGCTGGGCGGTGTCATCGGCCAGAACCTCGCCGGAGACGCCTTTGGCGGTGCCATTCTGCATGATGATATGGCTGACCTGATGACGGTACTTCATCTGGATCAGCCCGGCACTGGCATGGTCGCGGACGCGACGGATGAAGTGTTCCAGCACTCCGGGGCCGGTGCCCCACGTGATGTGAAAGCGCGGGACAGAATTGCCGTGCCCGTTTGCGTAGGACCCGCCGCGCTCGGCCCAGCCTACGACCGGAAACCAGCGCAGCCCCATCTCGTGCAGCCAGGGGCGCATTTCGCCAGCTGCGAACTCGATATAGGCTTCGGCCCATTTGCGAGGCCAGGTATCTTCTTCCCGGTCAAACTGCGCGCTGCTCATCCAGTCGCGCAACGCCAGATCGTGGCTGTCGCGGACACCCATACGGCGTTGTTCTGGGGTGTTGACCATAAACAGGCCACCCAAGCTCCAGAATGCCTGACCGCCCAGAAAGCCTTCTGGTTCCTGATCGAGTATGATTACCTTTTTACCTCGGTCGCCCAGTTCAGCTGCGGCGGCCAATCCGGCCAGACCAGCACCGACAACGATCGCATCAGCAGTGTTGTTTGTCATAACGGTCCTTTCAGCGCCTGCGGAACCAGACAAGAAACGGCAGAACCACGGCGTACATCGTAATACCATAAACCGCCGAGGGCAGGGCCAGCGGGCTGAACCCGCTTTCGGTATTCGTGATCAGCGCCGCCAGTGTAATGCCCAGCGTGGAATTTTGAATTCCGGTTTCGATTGAAATCGTCTTGCACTCATTCCAGGACAGGTTTGATATCCTCGCCAGCCCTAATCCAAAGAACAGCAACACGATATTCAGAGAAATCAAGCCGGCGCCCATGATGCCGAGTTTTTCGATGAACAGTTGCCAGTTCCCGGCCAGTGCAGCGGCAACGATCAGCACGAACAAAACGGTCGCGAGCGCCGACAACCCCGGCTCCACACGGTTTGCAAACCCCGTTGCAAAGTTGCGAACCCCTACACCAATGGCCACCGGTAACGTAGTGATCAGGAACAGAGCAACAGCCAGCCCGGTGATGGAAACGTCGGGGGCTTCGTCGCCCATGAAATGCGCGATCGACCAGGCGGCCAATATTGGTACGGTTACGATCGACAGAAGGCTGATCACGGCGGTCAGGCTGACTGAAAGCGCGACATCGGCCTTGGCGAGCTTTGACAGGATATTGCTGGTTACGCCGCCAGGACAAAAACTGAGCAGCATGAAACCAACCGCGATTTCAGGCGGCAAAGCAAAAATTTTGACCGTCACAAAGGCCGCCACCGGCAATAGAACAACTTGACTTGCCGCCCCGATGGCAAAGGCGCGACGTCGGCTCAGGACACGGCGGAAATCTGCGACCTCCAGTCCGATACCCAGAGAGAGCATGATAACGGCCAGTGAAACCGGCAGGCCGACGTTAATAAGCAGATCCAAGGACAACTCCTCCCAAAGTTGCGTCAGATCAGCCTAAGCGAGGCGGGAAGGCTCAGGCAACCGCGCCGTTGGGTCACTCGTATCGTCTGACGAACCGGCGCAGGATCTCGCCGGGTTGTGTGACATCGGCAGAATGGCAGTGGTCGATCAGTTTTTGCGCGTCTTCAGGCGGGAAATAGCCGTGGTTCTTGTAGGTATTGATGCGCTGTTCAAAATCTCTGGCGTCGGCTTCGGGATGGAACTGCGTGGCATATACGTTCTGCCCCCAGCGGATCATCTGGAACGGGCAGGGGTCTGACGCGACAAGGTGCACGCACCCTTTCGGCAGAGCCTGAACCGCTTCCTTGTGACCAACGAAAGCGTCAAAGGTAGCCTCCAACCCTGCGGTCAACGGGTCCTGCTGGCCTTCCGGGGTCAGATGGCAAGTGGATGGTCCGACGGGTTCGCCATATCGGGCCTTGCTGACGTCGCCGCCCAGATGCGCAGCCAGAATACCAAGGCCATAGCAGCAGCCCATGAACGGGTGATCCTGTGCGATGATCTGCGGCATCAACCCCATGATTGTCGTCTCGATCCGGGCATCCAACGGGGATTTGGTCGCCGGGTTGTCACTGACGCATCCCGGTCCGCCACCTACGATGACACCGGCGTAGTCCGTGACATCCAACCCCTCGGGCAGGTTTTCGCAGTCCAGACGGACGCGATGGGTCTGATCGGGCGACAACCCGCTCCGGTTCAGGATCGAGGCGTACTCGGCGTCGGACGCATCGGTTTCAGGGCGCAGTTGCAGGATCAAAAAGCGTTTCATGCGCAGCCTTTACCTGTCACAGCGGCCAGAACACAAGAATGGCAGGAACAGAAACGGCGATGATCAGCATCTCTAGCGGCAATCCCATGCGCCAGTAGTCACCGAATCGATAGCCGCCGGGGCCCAGAACTAGCGTGTTGTTCTTGTGCCCGATGGGGGTCAGGAACGCAGCCGAGGCCGCAACGGCCACGGTCATCAGAAACGGGTCGGGCGATACCTCAAGGGTACGTGCCATTTGTATCCCGACCGGCGCGGCGACAATGGCAGTGGCGGTGTTGTTCAACACGTCCGACAACGTCATCGTGACAACCATCAGTACCGTCAGAATGGCCCAGGCAGGCAAGCCGTCGGTCAATTGGATCAGAGCGTTTGCGATCAGTTCGGTGCCGCCGGATGTTTCAAGGGCGCTGCCCAGTGGGATCATTGAGCCCAACAAGACGACCACAGGCCATTCGATATGATTGTAGATGTCAGCGATTGGCATGATCTTGGTCAATACATAGGCAATGACGACCAGCCCCAATGCAACAGGCAGGTAAATCAGCCCAACACTTGCCGCCAAAACAGCCGCAGCAAACAGACCAATAGCCAACCATGCCTTTTCATTTGCAGTTACGCTCAGCCCACGTTCAGCAAGCGGCAGGCAGCCAAGCCAATCGGTCACATCGGCAGAACGATCTCGGGGGCAAAGCAAAAGTAGGATATCGCCCGGCTCCACCTCGGTCTTGCGGACCTGCTCGGTAATGCGACGCCCTTGTCGAGAGATGCCCATCAGGACGGTGCTTTGGCGCCAAGCCAACCCGACACCTTGTGCCGTGCGTCCGGCGATGCGGGCGTTTTCCGGGACGACGATCTCGATTACCTCCAATCCATCGCCCTCGGCCGTCAACAGTTCCTGCCGTCGGGTATCCGAGAAATCGAGGTTGAGGGCGGCGCGAAACTCATCCAACGCTTCCGGACGGGCTTCTAATACCAGCGCATCACCTTCTTTGAGAGTGGCGTGCGCCGACCTGCCATAGCGACGTTTGCCATCGCGGATAAGGCCGATGATCGCCACGTCTGATTTCTCGGCAACTTCATAAAGCTCGCTGACCCGTTTACCGATATGAGCAGATTCTAGTGGAACGGTCAGCTCGGCGATGTATTCGGCCAGTGCCTCAGATGTCTCGGCTTGCGGCCCGCGATTGGGGATCAGGCGCCATCCTACCAGAGCGACAAAGGCAAGGCCGGCGATCGCGGCCAGCCCACCGACAGGGGCGAAATCGAACATGTGGAACGGTTCGCCCAGTGTTTCCTGTCGGATCGATGCGATGATGATGTTCGGGGGGGTCCCGATCAGCGTGGCCATCCCCCCAAGAATGGTCGCAAAGCTCAGCGGCATCAGGGTCAAACCCACAGACCGGCCTGCTTTGCGTGCGGTCTGAATGTCCACGGGCATCAGCAGCGCCAATGCGGCCACGTTGTTCATGAAGGCCGACAAAACCGCGCCGATCCCGCCCATCAGCGCAATATGCGCGCCGAGGCCACGCGAGGCATCAACCAAAGTGCGGGTAATCAGGAAAACGGCTCCTGACCTCACCAGACCAGCAGAGACCACCAACACCAACGCCACGATGATGGTGGCGGGATGGCCGAACCCGGCAAAGGCATCATCCACCGGCACGACGCCCAGCACGACGCCGATCATCAGCGCGGCAAAGGCCACGAGGTCGTATCGAAACCGACCCCAAAGCAGCATTCCGAAGACCGTGATGAAAAGCGCAAAAAGAATGATCTGATCTGTCGTCATGCCGTCACCATACAAGCCAGTGAAGCCGTCGCAAGCCACTCTCTTGATCCTGCCCCCCGCAAACGTCTATATGAGCGCCGAACACGCAATCACGATGACGAGGACGCATTATGGCAGGCCACTCCAAATGGGCCAACATCCAGCACCGCAAGGGGCGTCAGGACGCCGCGCGGTCCAAACTGTTTTCCAAACTGTCGAAAGAAATCACCGTTGCCGCCAAGATGGGCGACCCTGATCCGGAAAAGAACCCGCGCCTGCGTCTGGCGGTGAAAGAGGCTAAGTCGAACTCGGTCCCCAAGGACGTGATTGACCGCGCGATCAAGAAATCCGTTGCAGGCGAAGGCGACGATTACGAAGAAATCCGCTATGAGGGCTACGGCCCCAACGGCGTGGCCGTGATTGTTGAAACCATGACAGACAACCGCAATCGCACCGCCTCGACTGTGCGTTCGACCTTTTCCAAGAACGGCGGCAATCTGGGTGAGACGGGCTCGGTTGGGTTCATGTTCGAACGCAAGGGCGAAGTTTTCTATCCGGCTACTGCGGGTGACGCAGACACCATTTTCGAAGCCGCAATCGAGGCCGGCGCGGAAGATGTCGAAAGTTCAGAGGATGGTCACGTCATCTGGTGTGCAGATACGGATCTGAACGAAGTTTCGAACGCGTTGGAGGCTGTGCTGGGTGAATCGGAATCCACCAAGTTGGTCTGGAAACCGACCACCACGACCGAGCTGGGTCTGGAAGACATGCAAAAGCTGATGAAACTGGTGGATGCGCTGGAAGACGATGACGACGTACAGCGTGTCACGACCAACTTCGAAGCCACTGATGAGGTGATGGCGCAGCTCTGAGCTGTTACGGAACCTGATTGTGAGACCCGGCTCAACAGGCCGGGTTTTTTCGTTTTCGGACAGTTTCGAAGAGGTGTTGGCTGAACCCTTCGAAACGCTTAGGCTGGTACAACTTGGAAGTTCTGGGACGATGCCACCGAAAGATCCATGACGGATGTGACTGCTGATAAGGCCAAGCGAAACGTGCCGGTTCTTGCTGGGCAGAGTATCGTGTCTCAGGTTGCGTGGACTCTGGGCAGCCCATCGGTGGTTTTGCCATTTCTGGCCGTGTCATTCGAATTGCCGATGTTCGTGGCGGGCGCGCTGGTTTCGGTGCGGATGATTGGCAGCATGATTTCCGACTTTTTCCTGGCGCAACCCATAGCGGCGAAATCGCAAAAGAAGCGCGCCATTGCTCTGACCGAAGCCGTTATCGGTGCCTGTCTTGTTCTCGCGATGGTGGCTGCCGCGACCGGGAACGTTCCGTTGATCGCAGTGGTTTTCGTGGCGGTCTTTTTCGTGATCGGCCTGGTGGATGAAGTTCAGAACCTGATGCTCACCGATCTGTTGGGCGATCATGTCCACTCGCGTTCGCGCATGGTCATGCATTACCTGCAACTTGGGGGCGGGGGCCTTTGTGCCATCGGTCTAGCCCTGCTGGTGCATCAGATCACCAAGGAAAACCCACCTTTTTCACGCCATTCAACCATGATCGGCGTATCGGTTGCGTTTTTCATGCTTTCAGGAGTTTTGATGCTGGCAATGACAGAGAATACCCGCTCTGCGGAACCGGTAAAAAAGACTGGAACCAAACCCAAGCTGTCGTTCACGGCCAATGCCCGGGGTATCCTTGGCATGTTCGAATACACCTGGTTTCGGCGGTACATGGTTATGCGTATACCTTTGGTGGCTGTGTCGCTATCCGTCCCGTTCTTCGCGCTGATAGCGGCAGAGGCGCATCATGGCTCGGCCAGGGGTCTGACCGCGATGATTGTTTCATCTGCTTCGGGCTATCTTGTCTCGGGGCCGTTGTGGCAGGTCGTGAACATGAAATCTCATCGTGCCGTCATGGTGGTCGGGACACTCATGGTCGCCGTTACCGGAGGTGTTCTGCTGGCATTCCACTACATGGGTATCGATCACGATGTACACCTGCATGCGATAGCGCTGTTTGTTGTCACCGTCGCGGTGACCGGGATCAGCAGCGTGCGCAAGCTCTATTTCCTGGACGTCGCGCCCAAAGAGCAACGCGTTCAGGGATCCGCAGCTATCAAATCGTTTACTCGATTGTTGGCGGTGCTGCTTTCGGCAGCGCTGGCCGCAGTCGCCCATATGCATGAGGTTGCCTTGGCGGTCGCGTTCATAGTCGCGGCCAGTCTGATGGCTTGCGTGACGTGCTACCTAACGATGTCGCCCGACCGGGAAGATTCTCCCCGGCCACAGAGCTAATGCAGGTACATTCAGAAGAACGAGGAAATCTCTTCCAAAGGCTTCTTCAGCTTTGCCACAGAAGGTACGGTCGCGGTTTCCGAGGGATGACCAACTGCGATGATCATGGTTGGTTTCTCTGATGCGGGCCGGTCCAGTGCGTCGTTCAGAAAGCGCATCGGGTTCGGGGTATGGGTCAGGGTGCTGAGGCCGGCGTGATGTAGCGCGGCCAACAGAAAGCCGGTGGCAATGTTCACACTCTCGGGCACGTAGTAATTCTTGTACCGCGTCCCGTCTTCGAATTGCCCCCAGCGTTGGGCAAAGACCACGATCAGCCACGGGGCGGTGGTCAGGTGCTCTTTGACCGCGTTGGTCCCGATGGGTTCCAACGCCTTGATCCATTCATCGCCCGCCCCTCCCGCATAGAACCGGCGCTCTTCTTCTTCGGCTTCCTCGCGGATGCGCAGTTTCAGCTTTGGGTCCGAGATGGCAGCAAAGTGCCAGGGTTGATGGTTTGCACCTGACGGCGCTGTTCCCGCGGTGCGCAGGCAGGTTTCGATCACATCGCGAGCCACCGGGCGCGTGGAGAAATCCCGAACGGTATGTCGCCGGCGCATCTTTTCAAAAAAAGCCACGGCCGCGCCCAGCATGTCTGCATCACTGATCTCGCATCGGTCGGGCAGGGGAATGGGGTCATAACTGAGGGCGTCGCGTGAGAGCATTGGTTCCTCCGATCGAATGAGTCTGACTATTTGCCTTGCGACGGGAGCAAAACCCGTTGCGCAGCATGCTGGACCGCTTGTGTAAGGGGTTTGAGCGCTGGCGCAAGAACCCGTCCGACCTGCCAGCTAAGGGCGACGTCCAGTGGCGCATTGGGAACGATAGGGCGCAACTGTCCACGCTCCATGGCGTTTTGCACAAGGGCTGCCGGGTTCATGCCCCAGCCAATCCCAGCGATCGCGGCATCAACGAACCCTTGAGAAGATGGCAGGAAGTGCGAAGGCGGTGAAAGACGACTGCCGGTGCGATGTGCGATCCACGCTTTTTGCAGACCGTCTTTCCTGTTGAAGACAAGGCAAGGTGCTTTGCTGAGCGTCTTCTCGGTCACGCCGTCCTTGAACCACGCATTGATAAAGTCCGGGCTGGCGGTTGGCAGATACCTCAACACGCCCAGTTCAATCGCGTCACAACCGCTTATGGTTTGTCCGCCGACGGTGACGGCGGCGCTGACCTCGCCTCGCCTCAGCCAGTCTGCCGAATGGTCCTGATCGTCGATCACAAGGTCGAACAGCATGTCGGGAACACGCGCCATCGCGTCAATGAACCAGGTCGCCAGAATGTCGGCGGGAACTGCAATGCGAACCCGCGCGGACCCGGGTTCTTGTACCAGCGCCAATTCACGGGCCAGTTGTGCCTCCAGCAGCCCGACATCTTCGGCGTATCGCGCGATGCGCTGACCTGCCGGCGTTCCGGTGCAAGGGGTTCCCCGATGTATGAGCGAGGCTCCCACCCGATCCTCTAGCGCCTTTATCCGCTGGGATATCGCTGACGGGGTCACGGCCAGTTCCGCCGCCGCTGCATCAAAACTGCCATGGCGCAGAATGGCTGACAAAGCGGCCAATTGGTGAGGGTCCAGCAACATTAGCAGAGCTTAACCAAGGGAAACATCTTTAATTTGATAGATCGTATCGCGGCCATTAGTCAACGCAATGGCAACGCAGGAGATACCATGCCTACATCCGTGATCGCCGGTTTTGCGCTGGGTTTCAGCCTGATCCTCGCCATCGGGGCGCAGAACGCCTTTATTCTGAGGCAGGGCTTGCGGCGCGAGCACGTTTTTATTCTGTGCCTGACTTGTGCAGTGTCTGATGCCATTCTGATTGGAGCGGGCGTGGCAGGTTTTGGCACTCTGGCACAGGCTGCACCCTGGTTTGAGGCTGTGATGCGATACGGAGGGGCGGCATTTCTGATTTGGTACGGCGCGCGCAGCCTCCGGTCGTCCTGGCTGGGTGGTTCGGTGATGGAAATCGGCAATGGTGAGCGAACCAGCCTCAAGGCTGCGCTGCTGACGGTATTCGCGTTCACCTGGCTGAATCCGCATGTGTATCTGGATACGGTCGTGCTCATCGGCTCGATCTCGGCCCAATATGACGACCGGCTGGGTTTCGCCCTTGGCGCGATGACATCCAGCTTCGTGTTCTTCTTTTCGCTTGGTTACGGCGCGGGTATTCTGTCCCCGGTTTTTGCGCGTCCCCGGGCGTGGCAGGTTCTGGACGCCGGGATCGGCGTGGTCATGTTGGGTATCGCACTGAAACTTGTTATCATGTGAAGGGTTGTTCCAGGTTGGATTTCGGTGTTCAACCTAAACCATGTCAACACTCGCCGTATCGTCTCGCCCGCTTGCCGGAATGTTCTGGATGTTTGCCGCCGGCTTGTCCTTTGTTGTGATGACCGCGCTGGTGAAGTCGCTGGGAACATCGATGAATTCCATCCAGGCCGCCTTTCTGCGGTATGTGCTGGGTTTGGTGTTTCTTTTGCCAGCCATGCGGTCGATCATGGCGACACATCTGACACCCCGCCTGTTGACGCTGTTCGGTTTGCGAGGGGTCGTGCATGCGGTTGCGGTCATGCTCTGGTTCTTTGCCATGACACAGATACCATTGGCCGAGGTCACAGCTATGAATTACATGACGCCGGTTTACGTCACCCTGGGGGCAGCCCTGTTTCTGGGCGAAAAGCTGGCCTTTCGCCGGATTGCGGCAATTCTGGTCGCTCTGGTTGGCGTTCTGATCATTCTGCGACCAGGGTTTCGCGAAGTGTCACCGGGTCATCTGGCCATGCTGGGAACGGCCCTGACGCTGGGGGGGTCGTATTTGTTGGCCAAGATTCTGGTGCGTGATGTACCGCCATCCGTCGTCGTGGCGCATCTGTCGATCTGGGTGACCGTTGCCCTGATACCTTTTGCGATTGCCGTTTGGACGCAGCCAAGCCTGCGGGATCTCGGGGTTCTTTTTCTGGTGGCCAGCTTTGCGACAGCTGGGCACTATTTCATGACCTTGGCGCTTCAGGCGGCACCGGTGGCCGTTACACAGCCAGTAACGTTTCTTCAGCTGATATGGGCCACGATCTTGGGCGCTGCAGTGTTCCATGAAAGCGTTGACGTGTGGGTTGTCGCGGGCGGCACACTGATCCTTGCCGCCGTAAGCTTTATCTCATGGCGCGAATTCGTGCTGAACCGCAGGGACTTGACGCCTCCGAGTATTGCGCCGAAGCTGTAACGACACTGCTCCCCGATTTTTCATTAATTGACGAGTCAATAAAAACCCCCTAGCTTGGTCCCGTGACGCCTGCTCAAGGGGAGAACGATGCCAAAAGTCGGAATGGAGCCAATCCGCCGGGATGCGATTGTTCGTGCGACAATCGCTGAATTGGGCGTGAAGAAATCCCTTGATGTAACAGTCAGTCAGATTGCCAAGCGTGCGGGCATGTCCAGCGCTCTGGCGCACCACTACTTCGGCGGCAAGGATCAGATCTTTCTGGCTGCAATGCGGCAGATCCTGTCAGACTTCGGCAAAGAGGCGCGGGGCGAACTGAAAGCAGCCGCGCCGGACGACAGGGCGCAGGCAATTGTCAGGGCGTGTTTTGCGCCCTCTTGTTTCACACCCGATGTGATTGCGGCCTGGATGACCTTCTACGTGCTGGCTCAGACCAATGATGACGCCCTGCGCCTGTGGCAGATCTATCAGGCTCGGATCAAATCCAACCTGACTGGCGCCCTGCGGCACAAGTTGGCCGACCCTCAGGAGGCGGCCGAGAACATGGTTGCCTTGATTGACGGTCTGTACATCCGCGCCGCACTCAGCGCCCCTGAAGAACCGCAACTGGCCGTGAACCACGCGATGCGTGTGCTCAACACTCTGCTCGAGGCTGAAAAATGACAAAACCGAACATTCTGATCCTGATGGTGGATCAGCTCAACGGGACTCTCTTTCCAGACGGTCCCGCTGACTGGCTTCACGCTCCGAACCTGAAGAAACTGGCGGAACGGTCAACCCGGTTTGCCAATGCTTACACGGCGTCGCCCTTATGCGCGCCAGGGCGGGCCAGCTTCATGTCCGGTCAATTGCCGTCGCGCACCGGCGTCTATGACAACGCAGCCGAGTTTCGCAGCGATATCCCCACATACGCACATCATTTGCGTCGGGCCGGGTATTACACCTGTTTGTCCGGAAAGATGCATTTCGTAGGACCTGACCAGATGCACGGGTTCGAAGATCGCCTGACCACAGACATTTACCCGGCCGACTTCGGGTGGACCCCGGACTACCGCAAGCCGGGGGAACGGATCGACTGGTGGTATCACAACATGGGGTCCGTCACCGGCGCGGGCATTGCCGAGATTTCAAACCAGATGGAATATGACGACGAGGTCGCCTACAATGCCAAAGCCAAGCTTTATGATCTGGCACGCGGCAAGGATGACCGCCCATGGTGCGTGACCGTCAGCTTCACGCATCCGCATGACCCATACGTAGCCCGTCGCAAGTACTGGGATCTGTATGAGGATTGCGAGCATCTTCTGCCCGAGGTTTCTGACATCGGCTATGACAATCAGGACCCGCATGCTCAGCGGATTTTTGATGCCAATGACTGGCGCAGTTTCGACATCACCGAAGATGATATTCGCAAGTCCCGCCGCGCCTATTTCGCCAATATCACTTATCTGGACGACAAGATCGGGGAAATCCTCGAAGTGCTGGAAACGACCCGGCAAGAGGCGATCATCCTGTTCGTTTCGGATCACGGAGATATGCTGGGCGAACGGGGCTTGTGGTTCAAGATGAACTTCTATGAAGGCTCGGCACGTGTACCGCTTATGATCGCGTCGCCTGATTTGCCAGCAGGTCGGATTGATACTCCGGTATCAACAATCGACGTGACACCGACTCTGGGGGCCCTGGCAGGTGTAGACATGGCCGAGATCGCCCCCTGGACCGACGGCGAAAACCTCGTGCCACTGGCGCAAGGCGAGGAACGAACCGCGCCAGTCGCCATGGAATACGCGGCCGAGGCATCCTACGCGCCGCTGGTCTCGATGCGATATGGCAAGTGGAAGTACAACCGCTGTGCATTGGACCCAGATCAGTTGTTTGATCTTGAAGCCGACCCGCACGAGCTGAACAATCTGGCAGGCAGTCCCGAACACGCAGGCACGCTGCAAACTCTGCGTGCCAAATCCGAGGCCCGTTGGGATCTGGATCGCTTCGACGCCGATGTCCGCGCCAGCCAGGCGCGGCGCTGGGTTGTGTACGAAGCGCTGAGGCAGGGCGGATACTATCCGTGGGATTATCAACCGCTGCAAAGGGCGTCGGAACGCTACATGCGCAATCACATGGATCTCAACACCGTAGAGGAAAGCGCCCGGTTCCCGCGCGGCGAATAACCTCTTCATATATTTGAAAATACTCCCGTCGAACACATCACGTCTCGGCGGGTCAGGAGTTGTGGAAATGGAAGCAGATTTTGTCATCGTCGGCGCAGGGTCCGCAGGCTGCGCAATGGCATATCGTCTGAGCGAGGCCGGGGCCTCGGTTCTGGTGATCGAACACGGCGGCACCGATATGGGGCCGTTCATTCAGATGCCGGCTGCACTGAGCTATCCGATGAACATGTCGCGCTATGACTGGGGCTATCAATCCGAGCCCGAGCCACACCTGAACAATCGCCGCCTGGCCTGTCCGCGCGGCAAGGTGATCGGGGGGTCATCCTCGATCAATGGCATGGTCTATGTTCGCGGTCACGCACTCGACTTCGATACCTGGGCCGGGATGGGGGCTGACGGTTGGTCTTTTGCGGATGTATTGCCCTATTACAAACGGATGGAGACCTGGCATGACGGGGGTCATGGCGGCGATCCGGTATGGCGCGGCACCGACGGCCCACTGCATGTGTCGCGCGGCCCGCGCGAGAACCCGCTGTTTCAGGCCTTTGTGGACGCAGGCCAGCAGGCCGGATACGAGGTCACCGGCGACTATAACGGTGAAAAGCAGGAAGGCTTCGGCCCGATGGAGCAGACTGTCTGGAAAGGACGGCGCTGGTCTGCGGCAAATGCCTATCTGAAGCCCGCGCTCAAGCGCGACAATTGCGATATCGTGCGCGGCCTGGCATCTCGGATTGTCATGGAAAACGGTCGCGCCATTGGCGTCGAATTGATCCGTGGCGGTAAGAAAGAAGTCATCAAAGCCCGGCGCGAAGTTGTTCTGGCGGCGTCCTCGATCAATTCGCCCAAGCTGCTGATGTTGTCGGGCATTGGCCCTGCGGCGCATCTGGCCGAGCATGGGATCGATATTGTCGCGGATCGCCCGGGCGTTGGTGCCAACCTGCAGGACCATCTGGAACTGTATATTCAACAGGCGTCGCTGCAACCGATCACGCTCTACAAGCACTGGAACCTGATCAGCAAGGGCCTGATCGGCGCGCAATGGCTGTTTACCAAGACCGGTTTGGGCGCATCGAACCAGTTCGAAAGTGCGGCCTTCATCCGGTCGAAACCGGGTGTGGAATACCCTGATATTCAGTACCACTTCCTGCCCATTGCGGTCCGATACGACGGGCAGGCAGCGGCCGAGGGACACGGGTTCCAGGCGCATGTTGGCCCGATGCGGTCGCCGTCACGCGGGGCGGTCACCTTGCGGTCTGCCCAAGCCGCAGACGCGCCGGTGATCAAGTTCAACTACATGAGCCATGAAGAGGATTGGGAAGACTTCCGCACCTGCATCCGGTTGACACGCGAAATCTTTGGGCAAGACGCCTTCAAACCCTATGCAGGCAAAGAGATTCAGCCGGGGGCCGCTGTCCAAACGGATGAAGAACTGAATGCGTTTATCGCGGAACATGCGGAAAGCGCCTATCACCCCTGTGGCACCTGCCGAATGGGGCGCGCGGATGACAAGAACGCGGTGGTCGATCCCGAAGGCCGTGTGATTGGTGTGGATGGGCTGCGCGTTGCGGACAGTTCGATCTTTCCACAGATCACCAATGGCAACCTGAATGCGCCGTCGATCATGGTGGGCGAAAAGGTGTCGGATTCGCTTTTGGGCAAAGATCCGTTGCCCAAAGCCAACGACCGCCCGTGGATCCACCCCGGCTGGGCAACGGCGCAACGTTAACCTTTCCATACGGCCCCCGGTTGAATGCGCACGGAATACCGCGCATATCGGGGGCATGTTAAGGATTTGTTTAGCTTTTGTTCTTCTCATGCCAGGTCTGACCCACGCGGCAGAACGACTGACAGGCCGGGTTGATGTCATTGATGCGGATACCTGGGATGTCGGCGGCGTCCGCGTTCGGCTGCACGGCATTGATGCGCCCGAGCTGGATCAGACCTGTCAGGATTCCAACGGATCAAGCTGGCCATGCGGGGCGTGGGTCACTCATATGGTTCAGGAACAATTTCAAGGACGGATGACCACATGTGTCCCGCTGGATCGAGATCGCTACGGGCGCATCGTTGCTCGGTGCAGCGTTGAACACGAAGACGCCGCTGCCCAGATTGTAGAGCAGGGATTGGCCTTTGCGTACCGCAAATATTCGGACGCGTATGCAGGCGCCGAGCGGGTCGCGAGGATTGGAAACAGGGGATTGCACAAGACACAGATTCGGGTGCCTTGGGTGCACAGGGCACGCAAGAAGCCGAAATCCTCTGAAACATGCCTTATCAAGGGAAATGTTTCGTCAAAGGGCGAAAAGATCTTTCACGCACCGGGCCAGAGGTACTATGCCAAGACCCAGATCAGTGCAGCCAAGGGCGAGCGATGGTTCTGCTCTGCTGCCGAAGCACGCGCCGCGGGGTGGCGTGCTGCGCGACGTTGAATTCTGCAAGAATCCTGTATGAAATTGATCCGCGTCAAAGAAGGCGACGCGTCACGCTTCTACCACTGATATGCAACGACATATGAAGGAGCGAACAGACATGTCCCACACCCCGCATGAACTGGCCGAAGAGTTTCCGGACAAGGTTGAACTGATGAGCCAGCTCAAGCAAACGGACGCGCATTTTGCCCGTCTGGCTGATGAGTATCACGAGGTCAATCGCATTGTGCATCGGGCCGAAACCAATGTCGAACCAATGGAAGAACTGGCCGAAGTTGATTTGCGCAAGAAGCGGGCAGCTCTGAAAGATGAAATCTGGGCGATTTTGTCCAAAGCTTAAAAAACAGTGCCGGGGGCACTGTCCCTGTCCCTGTCCCGGTCTGGGTCGGGTTCCCCCGGCACACTTCTGGCCATGTGAAGATCAGGTGACTTCGTAGGGCAGGGTACCGCGCGTATGGGTGTCGATGCTGAGGCGGCGTTCCAGCGGCGGGACCGAACGCTGGTGGCAGTTTTGTCGCTCGCAGATGCGGCAGGAAATGCCGATGGGCTCGTAGGCGCTGGCGTTGTTTATGTCGAGGTTGTCGGCATACACGAGCGCCGGGGCATGGCGTACCTCGCACCCCAGCGCAATTGCGTACCGTCTGACCGGCGCGCCGAATGAGCCTCCTGATTTCGACACATCCCGTGCCAGCGAGATGTAACGCACACCATCCGGTGTTTCTGCCAGTTGCCTGAGGAAATGGCCCGGCGTTTCAAAGGCCCGATGCACGTTCCAAAGGGGACAAGCGCCACCGAACCGCGCAAATTGAAGGCGCGTGGCCGAGTGCCGTTTAGTGATCGTCCCGGCCTGATCCACGCGAACGAAAAAGAACGGGATACCTTTTGCGCCGGGGCGTTGCAGCGTCGACAGTCGGTGTGCAACCTGCTCGATCGAGGCGCCGAACCGGTTGCTGAGCAGCTCCAGATCGTGGCGCTCTTCCTGAGCGGCGGTCAGAAACGCGGAATAGGGCATCAAGGAAGCGCCCGCGAAATAATTGGCAAGGCCGATCTTTGCGATGGACCGCGCCTCTTCGCTTTGGAACTTGGCAAAATCCAGAGTCGCTTCCAGCAGTTTGTCCTGACTGATCAGTGCGACTTGCAACAGCAGCTGAAACACTTGCGTTTGCGGAGCCGAGCGGGACGAAAGGCGAAGGACCTTGCTTTCGGCGTCATATGTGCGCAAGGGGGCGATGTCAGAGAACATCACTTGAATGCCGCGCTCCGTCAGGCTGTTCAAAGCAGCTTGCCGGATATTGCCCGGCCCTTCAGCGCGGTTGGCGAACAGTTCTGCCGCCCTGTCCACGGCGTCGATATAGTTGTCGCAATAGTGAAAGAAGTCCCGTACCTCCTCCCAGGGGCTGGCCTGCATACGGGCGTCTTCCCGTCCCAAGGCTTCGTCGAGAGAGGCGAGACGCTCATGTGTCTGCCGGTAGGTTTTGTGCAGCTCGATAAATGCGCGGGCCAATGCCGGGGCGTTTGATGCCGTCAGGCGTAAATCGGCGAGTGGCGGTAGAATATCCGCGAAAACCGGGTCGGCCAGAGCTTCGCGCATATCCGACACCAACCGCTCGCTGTCACCGGTGCTGAGCTCGGTGACATCCATGCCAAACTCTTGCGCCAGAGCCAACACAACCGTCGTCGAGATCGGCCTGTTGTTGTTTTCCATCTGGTTCAGATAGGGGAGTGAAACACCCAGTTTCGCCGCGAATTCGCGTTGTGTCAGGGCCAGTCGCGTGCGCATTTCACGCAGTTTCGCGCCGGCATAGAGCTTTTGGGTGGCCATGAGGTGCCTTTGCAAGTTTCCTATTTTGGAAGACTAACTTTGCAAAGTTCTCGGGGCAAGTCGTTACAGCCCCAATTGACGCTCTCGCCGAATGACGGAACCAATTGCGAAAATCGCCAGAACTGCGGATGTGAGCATCAGCCAGAGCAAGGGCATGGCGCCGGTTTCCCGGGTCAGCAGGGTGCCTGCCAATGCACTTAGCCCGGCGCCGCCACCCAGCATGATCGCTCCGCTCAACCCCGAGGCGGTTGCCGCCAGATGCGGACGAACCGACAGTGCGCCGGAAGTTGCATTGGGGATGGCCATGCCGTTTCCGACGCCTACAAAGGTCATCAAGCTGAAAAAGCTGAGTGCGGTGCCCTGACCTGTGAGAAACAAAGATGCTGAAAGCGCAACACCCAACGCGTTAAGCAAGCTGCCCCACAGCACCATTCGGTTGATGCCAATCTGCATGGAAAAACGACCGCTAAGAAAGTTGCCAACAAAGTAGCCGACTGCGGGAGCGCCGAAATAAATGCCTACCTGCGCCGCGCTTAGTCCAAACAATTCGGTTCCGATAAAGGGTGCGCCGCCGAGATAGGCAAAGAAGGTGCCTGACGAAAAGGCGCAGGACAACGAATAGCCCCAAAAACGTGGCGATGTCAGAAGCTCGGGGTATTCCTTGAATTGCTGAACCAGGGTCTTGCCGCTTTTGGCTGATGTTTCTCCGAAATCCGCGAACGTCAAGGCAAGCGTCAAAGCCCCGATGGCAAAAGGCAGCCAGAAGTTTGCTTTCCAGCCAAAGCTTTCCTCCAGAAGTCCGCCGATCGCCGGGCCGATCATCGGAACCACGGCCATTCCCATTGTTACGTAACCGATCATGGATGCGGCCTGATCCTGATCGTACATGTCCCGGACAGCGGCACGGCTGAGAACCATGCCTACAACGACGACCGCCTGGCACATTCTGAAGGCCAGAAAGATTTCAGCGTTGGGGGCATAGATGCATCCCAGAGTAGCCAGCAGGAACAAACCAATCCCCCACAGCAGAACTGGCCTGCGGCCAGCCTTGTCTGCAAGCGGTCCGATCAGGATTTGAAGAACTGCATTGACCAGAAGATACAGCGCGATCGACAGCTGCATGATCTTGTAATCGGTGCCAAAATACACTGCCATATTCGGCAGGCTGGGCAGGAACAGGTTCATGCTTAGCGCGGACAAGCCCGCGAGCAAAACAAGTGTCGCCAATGTGGGTGGTGTGCGGTGAACCGCGCGAGAGCTGAACTGCATAGTTCACATGTATAGTCACGGAATTTTGGATTGCCAGTCATCCATCAAATCCATCGCAAAACTTAGCAAGTTTACAGTTATCCAGATTGTTGTTGCTGAAAGTTTGCAAATTTGCCGAAAAGGGCTTTGGATAAGAAGGCCGAAAGGGTAGGGTCCCGGCAAATTTTACAAGGGATAATCGCCATGAAAGACATCCTTTCCGAGTTGGAAAACCGCCGCAACGACGCACGATTGGGTGGTGGGCAGAGGCGGATCGATGCCCAGCATGCGCGCGGAAAACTGACAGCGCGAGAGCGGATCGAGTTGCTGCTGGATGAGGGCAGCTTTGAAGAATTCGACATGTTCGTCAGCCATCGATGCACTGAATTCGGAATGGAAAATCAAAAGCCTGCCGGTGATGGCGTTGTCACGGGCTGGGGTACCATCAACGGGCGTATGGTCTATGTGTTCAGCCAGGACTTTACAGTCTTTGGTGGGTCGCTGTCCGAGACGCACGCCCAGAAGATCTGCAAGATTATGGATATGGCGGTCCAAAACGGTGCTCCGATTGTCGGAATCAACGACTCGGGCGGTGCGCGAATCCAGGAAGGTGTGGCATCTCTGGCGGGTTATGCCGAAGTATTTCAGCGCAACATCACTGCGTCCGGCGTAGTACCACAGATCAGTGTGATCATGGGCCCATGCGCAGGAGGGGCGGTCTACAGCCCGGCGATGACTGACTTCATTTTTATGGTTAAAGACACCTCTTACATGTTCGTGACGGGCCCGGATGTGGTCAAAACCGTGACCAACGAAGTCGTCACAGCCGAGGAACTGGGCGGTGCCTCTACCCACACCAGGAAATCCTCGGTCGCCGATGCCGCGTTCGAAAACGATGTCGAGGCGCTGGCCGAAGTGCGTCGATTGGTTGATTTCCTACCGCTCAATAACCGCGAGAAGCCCCCGGTCCGCCCGTTCTTTGATGACCCTCACCGGATCGAGGCTTCGCTGGACACCTTGGTTCCGGATAATCCCAATACGCCCTACGACATGAAGGAACTCATCACCAAAATAGCGGATGAAGGTGATTTCTATGAAATCCAGGAAGATTTCGCCAAGAATATCATTACCGGCTTTATCCGGCTGGAAGGTCAGACCGTCGGCGTCGTGGCCAACCAACCGATGGTACTGGCGGGATGTCTGGATATCGACAGTTCGCGCAAGGCGGCGCGGTTCGTACGGTTCTGCGACTGCTTTGAAATCCCGATCCTGACTCTTGTCGATGTTCCGGGTTTCCTGCCAGGAACGCAGCAGGAATACAGCGGTGTGATCAAGCACGGAGCAAAGCTGCTTTATGCATATGGTGAGGCGACCGTGCCAAAGGTCACCGTGATCACGCGCAAGGCCTATGGCGGTGCCTATGTGGTTATGGCATCCAAACACCTGCGTGGTGATTTCAACTATGCCTGGCCGACCGCCGAAATCGCGGTGATGGGTGCCAGGGGTGCAACCGAGATCATCCACCGGGCGGATCTGCATGATGCAGAAAAGACCGCACAGCATGTCGCAGATTACGAAGATAGGTTTGCGAACCCATTTGTCGCCGCCGAGCGCGGGTTTGTCGACGAGGTGATCATGCCGCACTCGACCCGCCGGCGTGTGTCCCGTGCCTTTGCCAGTTTGCGCGGCAAAAAGCTTAAGAACCCTTGGAAAAAACACGACAATATTCCGCTTTGAACCATTCGGGGCGGCGTTGGTCGTCCCGGTTTGCTTGGCCCTGGCAACCCAATTCCAGGCAAAGAATGCTCAAATATGCGGCGGAATTGACAAAAAGCGACAAATGGTTGAATGATCCGACCCGTCAGACATAGAACCGCGCAGGCCAAAAGCACTGCGCGCGCGATCCCGGAAGGAGGAGCCTGCCTTCGGCGGGTCCGGGATCGTGCCATGTGTCTGGTGTTGTGCGCGCTCGGCACTTCCGTTTTTGCCCAGACAGATAGTTCATTGCCGGTGCCGTCCGGTCAGCCGGTTCAGCTGAGCGATGTCCTGCTGGACAACAACCCGGGTGAGCTTTGGGTGCGTTTTCGATTTGTCGCCCCGAAAATCGGAGCATCTGTGGGGCGGATTGGCTATGATGTAGCGTCGAAGGACATGGAGCATCTGTGCCAGATTCTTGCCGTTCCCTATGTGGCTCAGCACGAATTGCAGCCATCTAGAGTTGTCATTTCCCTGTCTGATCGCCCGGTGGAATTTGGTGACAACGCTCCGGACGCGACACAGTATTTTGAAGCCTACCGGCTGGAGCAGTCCCGGTGTATCTGGGAGGGGCTTTGACCATGTACTTACGCTGTCATGACTCCAAAGCATCTCAGACCAACGGTGCGGCTTTGGAGGTGCGCAACATGATCCCATCCCAATTCGGGTTCGAACTATTATTGTCTGCGACAAACAGCTGTGGAGTGTCGCCATGCTAAAACATCGCGGGTTCCCCGGTCGTCTTTCGGGCACCGATTATCAGTTCACAATTCGGCGCGCCAATCCCAAAGGCGTTACACCGCTGACACGGCGGGAACGATTCCGGGACCGGAAACCAGCGGACAAGCGCGCAGATATCGCGTTCATGGAAGCTTTGTGGGCCCATTTCGGCGATCAGCCGTTCGAGCGGGGCAATCTGGATGCGGGGCGTCTCAGCTGGTTGTTCGGGCGCGAAGTCATTCCGGCGGAAGACCCATTTGATCCCGCAAGTTATGACGCAATGCTGGTGATCGATGTGACCGCTGCACGTGCGTCTTTTCCGGACATAATCGACGGGACAGGCTGATTGTGATTCAAACCGCCGCATATCAGCCCTTTAAGACCGGTTTCGGGATGACCCTGCCCGAAGCCGGGCAGGATCCGTGCGCGGAATCAGAAGTTCAACTGAGCGGCGAGCTGAACGCGGCTTCCGTCAAAGGTTCTGCCGGTCGGCGCGTCGTTCCGTTCGCCATAGATGTACTCGGCGCTGAGTGTCAGATCCTCAGTTGCCTTGTAAAATGCGTTGACGTGGATTGTTTCCAGCTCGGTAAACGACAGGGTTCCGGTCGAAGTCGGCAGGTCATAGTCTTCTTTTCCGTATGCAATGCCAACATTCCATTTCGGGCTCAGATCCTGCCGGAATTCGATGGTGTAGCCATCCACGTCGTTGGCCAGGCCATTCACGATGGGATCACCAAGGCCGATCAGGTACGGGCCGAGTGCCTCGCCGTTTACATAGTTGACCTGGAACAGGCCGCCCTGCCATGGGCGAACAGAGCCGGATATCGTGAACCCGGTTTGATCGACTTCGACATTGCCGGATTGCGCCTTGCCGTAGAGGCCGGACACACGCGCGATATACGTCCCGTCATTGTACTCGGCGGATGCGGTCAAAACCGGATCATCCGAATTCGAACCGCTGACATTCTCTTCGATCGAAACTGCGAAGGACGTGTTCGTTCCGAAAGAGTTGGTATAGCGAACCTGCGGAACCCGTGCGAAGGGAATACCAACAGGGCCGTTGAACTCCACCGAGGTCGGGTAGGTATCCAGCGGCATGAAGTTGGTCCAGGTCTGACCGATCAGCCAGTTGTCACCGATGGTGATATTGGCGTGGCGTACACGCAATTCGGCTGTTCCGCCCGAACCAAACAGATCAAGTTCCAATTGCCCGCCGATATCGCCGATGCCGCTTGGGGTGGTGGTGCGCAGGCCGATCCGCGATTGGCGGACGGTGGCACCAAATGTGCCATCGGTCGCAGCCGAGGGTTCCCCGATGACATTCACGAACGCCGTATCCCCCTGATCGAAATCGAAGTCGTAGAAGAAGTCGGCCTTCACGTAGCCATAAACATCCAGAACGGTGTTACCGATGCGGAAGTCTCCGTTGGCGGGGCTGCTCTTGCCAGATTCCAGCGCCTCGACCCGGGCGCGCAAGGCGTCAAGCTCGGCTTGGGTTTGGGCATCCTGAGCAAAGCCAAGCGTGCCGGTCACACTGAGAGCAGAGGCAGCAAGCAGGAGTGCTTTTTTTCTAGTCTTCGTCATGTGGGTGTTCCTTTGAGTGCGAGTGTGCACAAGGACCGTTTCACGAGGTGCGAATCTTGGGAAATCACGAGGATGGGAAGTGAAGACTTTGATTTTTCAAGCATATGTGTGTTTTTCACGGCGCTGAAACACGACGTCTTGAGCCGCTTGGATAACTCATTGGCGCAAGGCGGTTCTGTATGTCCAACGCTGACAGAGGGTCGTGATGCTGCAACTGCGAAACGCGCTGACAGCAGCTTGATCTGTCACGAAACCGTGACGGCAAAGCAGCTTGAAATGCCCGAGCAGTATCGAACGGGTATCGGCGCGAAGTTGCGCGGCATTTCCCGGTGTGGGCAGATTCCAGCCGAAATCCCGATTGGAAACAATACTGTGTTTGCTGGCAATATTGTGCTGTGCAAACTGGATGAGCCGTGCGGCTCTACTTTGCCTGCGCCGCACATGCACCTACTATTCCGTACCCCTTCCTTGCGCGGGCAGGCTTGTGTTCCCCACATAGTCCTGTCCGCGTTTTTCTTTTTGCCTGTAGCGGACAAAAAGAGGCAAAATCCCGCACAAAATTCGCCTGCGCGTCCGTTGATATTGAATAACAATGCGTGTTTCGCGCATCTGACCCGAAAAGGACCAAGAAACCCAAAAGGGCAGATACTATGCGATTCTCACGCTTCATCCTTGTTGCGACGACCTGCGCGGGCCTGGCCGCCTGCGGAGACACCACGGGCGAACAGGCAATCCTCGGCGGAGGCGCCGGGGCAGTGGGGGCAGCGGTCCTCAGCGCGGACCCGTTGTTTGGCGCAGCAGTCGGTGCGGCGGGCAACGTGCTTTACTGCAAAACACAGAACACCTGTAACTAACGCATATTTTGCGGGGCGCGTGTCGTCCCGCCCGTCATCGCGTATCACGCCGTCGTGGGGATTGTTCTCTGCGGCGGCGTTTTGCGTTTCCAGAACACCAAGCCAAAGGACGTTCCATGTTTAATAAGATCCTGATCGCCAACCGGGGCGAGATCGCCTGCCGGGTTATCAAGACTGCCCGCAAGATGGGTATCGGCACCGTCGCCATTTTCTCGGACGCGGACAAGAACGCGCTGCATGTGTCGATGGCGGATGAAGCCATTCATATCGGCCCGCCACCTGCCAACCAGTCTTACATCGTGATCGACAAGGTCATGGATGCCATCCGTCAGAGCGGCGCGCAGGCGGTCCATCCGGGTTATGGCTTCCTGTCCGAAAACGCCAAGTTTGCCGAAGCGCTGGAAGCCGAAGGCGTGGCTTTTGTCGGTCCCCCGAAAGGTGCGATCGAGGCGATGGGCGACAAGATTACCTCGAAGAAAATCGCTCAGGAGGCAAACGTATCGACAGTTCCCGGATACATGGGGCTGATCGAAGACGCCGACGAGGCAGTCAAAATCTCGAACCAGATCGGCTATCCTGTCATGATCAAGGCCAGCGCCGGGGGCGGTGGCAAGGGTATGCGGATCGCGTGGAATGATGACGAAGCGCGCGAGGGCTTTCAGTCGTCAAAGAACGAAGCCGCAAGCTCGTTCGGGGATGACCGGATCTTCATCGAGAAATTTGTGACCCAACCGCGTCACATTGAAATTCAGGTTCTGTGCGACAGTCATGGAAACGGCATCTATCTGGGCGAGCGCGAATGCTCGATCCAGCGCCGGAACCAGAAAGTCGTGGAAGAGGCACCGTCGCCGTTTCTGGACGCAGCGACACGCAAGGCCATGGGGGAGCAGGCCGTGTCTCTGGCCAAGGCCGTGGGCTATTCCAGCGCGGGCACAGTCGAGTTCATCGTTGACGGTGAAAAGAACTTCTACTTCCTTGAAATGAACACGCGCTTGCAGGTGGAACACCCTGTTACCGAATTGATCACCGGCGTTGATCTGGTCGAACAGATGATCCGCGTCGCAGCGGGTGAGGAGCTTTCAATCACGCAGGATGACGTGGTGCTGACCGGATGGGCGATCGAAAACCGCCTGTACGCCGAGGATCCGTATCGCGGCTTCTTGCCGTCGATTGGCCGTTTGACCCGGTACCGCCCGCCACAGGAGACGGCAGCCGGACCGATGCTGGTCAACGGCAAATGGCAAGGGGATGCGCCCGAAGGGGATGTTGCCGTTAGAAATGATACCGGCGTCTATGAAGGCGGTGAGATCAGCATGTATTACGACCCGATGATTGCCAAGCTGTGTACCTGGGCTCCGACCCGCGAGCAGGCGATCGAGGCGATGCGCGTGGCGCTGGACAGTTTCGAGGTTGAAGGCATTGGCCACAACCTGCCGTTCCTGTCCGCCGTGATGGATCATCCAAAATTCATCAGCGGGGATATGACCACGGCGTTCATTGCAGAAGAATACCCGGACGGGTTCGAAGGCGTGGAACTTCCCGAGGCGGACCTGCGTCGGATTGGAGCGTCCTGCGCGGCGATGCATCGCGTTGCCGAAATTCGCCGGACCCGTGTGTCGGGCCGGATGGACAATCACGAACGCAAGGTCGGCACTGATTGGGTTGTCACCCTGGGGGGCGAGATCCAGTGGCCTGTCAAGGTGATGGCGGATCAGGATGGGGCCACGGTCAGGTTCGACAATGGTCAGGAAATGAGGGTGACGGGCGATTGGACCCCGGGCGATCAGCTGGCCACCATGATGGTCGACGGCGCGCCGCTGGTCATGAAAGTGGGCAAGGTCTCGGGTGGGTTCCGCATCCGTAACCGCGGCGCGGACCTCAAGGTGCAGATACGTACCCCGCGTCAGGCCGAACTGGCGCGTCTGATGCCCGAAAAACTGCCGCCCGACACCTCGAAAATGCTGCTTTGCCCGATGCCCGGCCTTGTCGTGAAGATCGACGTCGAAGTGGGGCAAGAGGTGCAGGAAGGTCAGGCGCTGTGCACAATTGAGGCGATGAAGATGGAAAACATCCTGCGCGCCGAGAAGAAGGGCACCGTTGCCAAGATCAATGCGGGCCCCGGCGACAGCCTCGCTGTGGACGAAGTGATCATCGAGTTCGAGTGATCATGATCGCGCGTTTGTCATACCAGTCAAAGCCTCCGGCATTCCGTGCCGGGGTCTTTCGGGGTGGCGAAAGCGTTCAGCCGCCTTCGCGGCGATCGCGGATTTCGCGTTCGCGCAGGGGGGTCTTGTCGATGGACCGGCCAATCTCGCGCACGCTCCACGGAGAAGGTTTGCGCAGTTTGACCACACCGTCCTTGTCGACGAATACCATCTGGAACCCACGCGGCCGCAACTGTGACCGGATCGGGGACCGCGCCGACGGATCGGTATCGGTCAGAACCACCACGTCGCGTTCACGCATGGCGGCCTCACCTTCGAGCAACATGTCGATCTGTTGTTGGAACCGCGGGTCCGCCGGCGTGTCGGCAAAGACCACGATCGGGCGGCTGACCCAGAGAAAATCGCTGAGTTCGCTGTCACCTACCGGGCGGACAAAGTTGTCATCCGTCGTCGCTGTGCCATCCGCTGCCCAGACGGACAGCGGGATTAGTGCCGAGAAAACAAAGGCAAGCGTGCGTGTCATGTGGCCTCCTGTTCCTTCGAATATAGCCTCTGTGCCACCGATTGCGACCGACGATTTGTTCCTAACACTCAAAATGTCGCGCTTGCGCCTGAATGAAACGGCCAAGTGCAGGACCTCAATGCGGAAGCTTTCGACTGCCGCCATCCGAATTGACGAGAGGAAACCGAAATGACCGACACGAAGGACTGGAAAGCGCTGGCCGAGAAAGAGCTGCGCGGACGTCCGTTGGACGACCTGACCAAAGAGACTCTGGAAGGCATCGCGGTCAAGCCGCTCTATACGCAGGAAGACACCGCCGATTTGCCGCATATGGGCTCGCTGCCGGGCTTTGGTCCGTTTACACGCGGCGTGAAGGCCACGATGTATGCGGGCCGTCCGTGGACGATCCGTCAATATGCGGGCTTTTCCACCGCCGAAGAATCCAACGCATTCTACCGTCGCAATCTTGCGGCCGGTCAGCAGGGGGTTTCGGTCGCGTTCGATCTGGCGACGCATCGCGGCTATGACAGCGACCATCCCCGGGTGGTTGGTGATGTTGGTAAGGCTGGCGTGGCCATCGACAGTGTCGAAGACATGAAAATCCTGTTCGACGGCATCCCGCTCGATAAGGTCTCGGTCTCGATGACCATGAACGGTGCGGTGATCCCGATTCTGGCGAATTTCATCGTTGCGGGTGAAGAACAGGGTCACGACAAATCTGTCCTGTCCGGCACCATTCAGAACGACATTCTGAAAGAGTTCATGGTTCGCAACACATATATCTATCCGCCCGAACCGTCGATGAAGATCATCTCGGACATCATTGAATACACCTCGAATGAAATGCCCAAGTTCAATTCGATCTCGATCTCGGGCTATCACATGCAAGAGGCCGGGGCGAACCTGGTTCAGGAGCTGGCCTATACGCTGGCCGATGGGCGCGAATACGTTCGGGCCGCGACCGAAGCGGGTATGGACGTCGACAAGTTTGCAGGTCGCCTTTCCTTCTTCTTTGCCATCGGTATGAACTTTTTCATGGAAATCGCCAAACTGCGTGCCGCACGCACGCTGTGGCACCGGGTCATGACCGAGTTCGGGGCAAAGTCCGAACGCTCAAAGATGCTGCGGACACACTGCCAGACTTCGGGTGTCAGCTTGCAGGAACAGGACCCCTACAACAACGTCATCCGTACCGCCTATGAGGCCATGAGTGCAGTACTGGGCGGCACACAGTCGCTTCACACCAACGCGCTGGACGAGGCGATTGCCCTGCCCACGGATTTCTCGGCCCGCATCGCAAGGAACACGCAACTGGTGCTTCAGGAAGAAACCGGTGTAACCGATGTGGTCGATCCGCTGGCCGGGTCCTACTATGTCGAAAGCCTGACCAATGAGTTGGTCGAAAAAGCCTGGGCCCTGATGGAAGAGGTCGAGGAAATGGGTGGTATGACCAAGGCCGTGGCCTCGGGTATGCCCAAGCTGCGGATCGAGGAAAGCGCGGCCCGCCGTCAGGCCATGATCGACCGGGGCGAAGAGGTCATCGTCGGGGTCAACAAGTACCGTAAGGAACAGGAAGACCCGATCGATATCCTGGACGTCGACAACGTGGCCGTACGCGAAGCTCAGGTCGCACGGCTGGAACGTATCCGTGCAACGCGGGACGAGGCCGCCTGTCAACAGGCACTGGACGCACTGACCACGACCACCCGCAAGGGAGGAAACCTGCTGGCCGCCGCCGTCGAGGCCGCCCGTGCCCGCGCATCCGTAGGAGAGATCAGCATGGCAATGGAGAAGGAATTCGGCCGCCACCGCGCCGAGGTGAAAACCCTGGCCGGCGTTTATGGCGCGGCCTATGAGGGTGACGAAGGCTTTGCCGCGATCCAGAAATCCATTGAGGAATTCGCCGAGGCCGAAGGCCGCCGCCCCCGTCTGCTGGTGGTCAAGATGGGGCAGGATGGACACGACCGGGGTGCCAAGGTCATCGCGACCGCTTTTGCCGATATCGGGTTTGACGTGGACGTGGGCCCCTTGTTCCAGACACCGGCTGAGGCTGCGCAGGACGCGGTCGACAATGACGTGCATGTGGTCGGCATTTCCTCGCAGGCGGCAGGGCACAAGACATTGGCCCCGCAACTGGTGGGAGAGCTGAAAAAGGCCGGGGCCGAGGACATCATCGTGATCTGCGGCGGGGTGATCCCGCAGCAGGACTACCAGTTCCTATACGATCATGGGGTCAAGGCTATCTTTGGTCCGGGCACCAACATTCCCGAGGCCGCTCAGGACATCCTGCGCCTGATCAGCGAAGCGCGCGGTTGACGAAGGTCAGGTTTTTCTTCGAAACCTCTTGTGATCGCGCCTCTTTGGCGAAAACATACGGCCAGATCCGCAAGGATCTGGCCGTAAAATTTGCAGGAGGTGGCGCATGTTACTGGATCATCTGGCCGTCGCGGGTGAAACGCTGGAAGACGCAACTGCCCATATCGAACAAGCGCTTGGCGTTGCCCTGCAACCCGGCGGCAAGCACGAGACGTTCGGGACATACAACAAGTTGCTGGGTCTCAGGGGCGGGCTCTATCTGGAAGCGATTGCGATCGACCCGCAGGCGCAAACTCCGGGCAGAACGCGGTGGTTCGATCTGGACCGCTTTGAGGGCAGCCCGCGTCTGACCAACTGGATTTGCCGGGTCGAGGATATCGAAGCCTCGCTTTCGATGTTTCCCGATGGTGTCGGGAAACCGATCGACCTGACCCGGGGGGCGTTACGATGGCGCATGGCGGTTCCGCCAACCGGGCGCTTGCCGTTCGACAACCTGTTTCCCGCACTTATCGAATGGCAGGGCGACCTTCACCCGGTCGACATGCTGCAAGACAGCGTCTGTCGGCTGCGGCGTTTGGTTGTGTACCACCCGGATGCATTGACGCTGGCCAAACATCTGGGTGCATTGGATCATGTGGTGTTCGACACCGGCCCGGCCGCGCTCAGGGCGGAATTCGAGACTCCTCATGGGATTCGGGTGCTGGAATGATCATTCGCACGGCCATGCGGGCGGATGCGCCCGCAATCGCCAGGATCACCAATGCGATCATTCGCGAGTCCTTGATCACGTTCACGACCGATGAGCGCAGCACGACGCAAATCACTGAGGACATCTCGGCGCGGGGCACCGGATTTCTGGTCGCCGAACATGATGGGCAAGTTGTTGGTTTTGCCACCTATGCCCCGTTTCGTGCGGGTCCCGGATACGCGCAGACGCGCGAACACTCGATCCAGCTGTCACCGGACGGGCGCGGAAAGGGCGTTGGGCGTGCTTTGATGCAAGCGCTGGAGGAGGCCGCACGAACCGACGGGCTGCATGTGTTGGTTGCAGGCATCTCCTCGGCCAATCCGGGCGCTGTGGCGTTCCACGCGGCGCTGGGCTTTTTGCAGGTTGGTCGAATGCCCGAAGTAGGGTTCAAATGGGGTCAACGGCTGGATCTTGTGCTGATGCAGAAAATTCTTTCGCCTGAGTGATCTGTCGCACCTGACAGTCCCGGATTGTGACGCTAGTGTATGCCCATGTCGATCTGGATCCGCATATCCGAAGCGCTCAGTGCGCTGGCCCAAGGCGAAAGCCTGACCGCAGTTTTTGAAAAACTGCGTTCGCCCCCGGAACGTTCGGTGGCGTTCACGATTGCAGTGATTGCGCTGGGCGCAAAAATGGCCAAGGCAGACGGTCAGGTGACACGAGACGAGGTTACGGCCTTCCGCGATGTGTTTCAGATCGCGCGTGAAGACGAAGAAGGTGCCGCGCGGGTCTTCAACATGGCCCGCACGGATGTGGCGGGGTATCAGGACTATGCCCGCAAGATCGCCCGGATGTTTGCCGAAGACAGCACCACGCTTTGCGACCTGATGGAAGGGCTGTTTCACATCGCCATGGCCGATGGGTTCTACCACCCCAATGAGAACGCGTTTTTGGAAGAAGTGAGCAAGATCTTCGGGCAGACCGACGCTCAATTCAAAGCATTGCGGGCGCGATTTGTGCCGGATGCTCCAAAAGATCCTTACACGGTTCTGGGTGTGCCGCAGGACATGCTATTGCCCGATATCCGCAAAGTCTGGCGACAACTGGTCCGCGAAACGCACCCGGACGCCATGATGGCGCGCGGTGTCCCGGAAGAGGCGATCAGACTGGCCGAGAAAAAGATGATCGATATCAACCGCGCCTGGGATGAGATCAACGGGGCGCGGGCCTGACAGGATGCGGCTGGCGACCTATAATATCGAATGGTTCGCAAATCTTTTTGATCAAAAAGACAGTCTGATTGTCGATGACACCTGGTCCGGTCGGCATGACGTCACCAAGGCGCAGCAGGTCGAGGCGATTGCCAAAGTGCTGACCGCGATTGATGCAGACGCGGTATTGATCGTCGAGGCTCCGAACACCGGTAAACGCCAGAATACGGTGCGGGCCCTGCAAACCTTTGCCGAGGCGTTTGATCTGCGCACCTCTGACGCGGTGATGGGGTTTGCCAACGACACGCATCAGGAGCTGGCGCTGCTTTACGACAGGACCGTTCTTACCGCGCGCCATGATCCCAGGGGTGACATCGACGACCCGTTGGCCCCCCGGTTCGATAGCGAGTTCAGGATCGATCTGGATATAGATGCGACCGAGGATGTTGTGCGGTTTTCCAAACCACCGATGGAATTGGCGGTGACCACGCAATCGGGCCGCGAGGTCCGGCTGATCGGCGCTCATTTGAAATCCAAGGCTCCGCATGGGGCTGAGTCGCGGGATGAGGCGATCCGTATCTCGATTGCCAACCGCCGCAAGCAACTGGCGCAGGCGGTCTGGCTGGCCAGGCGGGTCGAGTTGCACGTTGCAAACCAAGAACCTGTCATTTTGCTGGGAGACCTGAACGACGGTCCCGGGCTGGATGAGTTCGAACATCTGTTCGGCCGGTCTTCGGTCGAGATTTTGCTGCAAGCGGGGTTGTTCGACCCGCACGCGGTAACTGCTCATGGATTTCGGCCCGGATCGATACCCTCCACGGCCCGCTTTGCCCGTCCGAAAGAAGGCAGGTTTCTCGAGGCTCTTCTGGATTATATAATGATTACCCAGGATCTGCGTGCATACCGTCCGGCCTGGCGTATTTGGCATCCGTTTCGCGACGCGGTCTGCTGGTCCGCACCGGACCTGCGACAGGCGCTGTTGACGGCGTCGGATCATTTCCCGGTCACGCTGGACATCGACCTGTGACCTTTCACGCCTGCGGCAGGGGGACTATATATCAGGTATGAAACACGTTTTGCTGATCAGCATGATCACGGTTGGCATTGCCGCACCCGCCATGTCGCAGGAGGAAAACAGCAAATCCCTGATGGAGCAGGGGGCTGAACTGTTTTTTGAAGGTCTGCGCAAGGAAATGGAACCGGCGCTGGATGAGCTGCTGGGCCTCGCGGATGAGTTTGGCCCGGCGATGCAGTCGTTCTTGCGGGAAATGGGCCCGGCACTGGCCGAGCTGGGGGCTGAGATCAAGGACTGGAGCGCTTATGAAGCGCCCGAGATATTGCCCAATGGCGACATCATCATCCGCAGGAAGCAGGCCGAGGAACCGCCAGAGCCTGAAAACGAGGGTGAAGAGTTGCCCGAAGGAGCAACTGATATCTGATCGGATCGATGGTCAGCCCCTGATGATCACGCGCGTATCGGATTTCAGGGCGTTTGCCAGAGAATTCAGGCGCGCTTCGGCAACTTCGCTGAATAGGGGGGCCGCTGCTTCGGGCAAATACAGTTCCAACTCGCGCTTTTTGGGGTAGAATTTCAGGCGCCCCATATTGGCGTCATTATGCATCCACAGCATCGCGCCAAAGCGCATCGCCTTGCCCAAGATCTCGGCCTCTTTCTGGCCTTTTTCGTCCAGCAGATCATACAAGGGTGCAAACCGGTTGCCCTCGCGTTTGTTGCGATACCGGTGCTGCAAGGCCAGCCCGATAAAGACACGTTCGGAATGCTTCAAACCACCCAGATTGGCGCGGGTGACGTTGTCGAAACAGACTTCGGCCCGGTAGTCGGGATGAGCACGCCAGCTGACATCGTGCAGCAGGCACGCAGCCTTGATCAGTCGAACGCTGCTGGGGGGGGCAGATTTGAACAGCGGCATTACGAAATCGTAGAGGTTGCGACCAAATCCGGGCAGGCGGGCATCCTTGGATTCGGAAAAAAGGCTTGCTTCGATCAACGGGTCGCGGTCGCGCAATTCCTGCGACATCTGTTCATACAGCAATCCTTCACGGATCCCGTAGCTGGAAATAGCGATATCCTTTGGTTTGAACGTTCGGATCAGCCGGGCCAGAACGTCCATTGCGTAGGGGATGAGCGACATGCGCGAGCTGGATACACCGGCCTGGCTGCGCAGCTTTTCATGATCGTTCTTTTCAATGAACTTGATCGTTTCGCGGACCTGTTTTGTCGTCATTCGGTATTCATGCAGAACGATCAGCGGATAGCCTCGCCGCAGCATGTCCAGCCGGGCAAATGCCCGCCAGCTGCCGCCAACAAGGAATAGACGATCCCGCTGCGGACCCATCTCATCGCGCAGCTTTTCCATCGTGCTTTTGATATGGGCCTTGCGTGCACGCCGTCCGCCCTTAATATCTCGCAGTTTCAGTGGCCCGAGCGCCGAGGTCAGGCGGCGGCCCACCTGACCGTCCCCGATCTCGGCCAGCTCCATCGAAGATCCGCCGATGTCGCAGATCAGGCCATAGGCGCCGGGCCATCCCAGCAACACACCCTGAGCTGAAAAACGGGCTTCTTCTTCTCCGGTGATGACTTCCACGTGCAGCCCGGTTTCCGCCTTCACCTGATTGCAGAAATCCGGTCCGTCCTTGGCCTCGCGTACAGCTGCCGTGGCCACGACATGCAGACCCGGCAATTCCAGATCCACCGCCAGATTCTGAAACCGTCGCAGCGCCGCCAGCGCACGTTCGCGTCCACGCGGATTCAGTCGACCGGTCTCGGACAGGCCCGCGCCCAATTCGCACATGACCTTTTCATTGTAGAAATAGGCCGGCGATCGGGCCGCACCGTCAAAGATGACCATTCGGACCGAGTTGGATCCGACATCGACAACTCCGACACGCGACAATGCCCGGGTTCCAGGCTCGTCGAACAGTGGCTTTCCGAAAGGCCCCCAATCAGGGATGTCGGTTGCAGCGGTCTGATCCATGTGTCTTCCAGATAATGCTGTGTGAGGATGCGAAATTGGCGGGTGCGGGTCAATCACCCGTCTCGATCTCATCCGGGCCCATGTTCAGAACCCGCACAGCCAAAGTGCGGGTGATGTCGCGTTTTTCCATGAGGGCCAATTGATCCAGCTGCGCCACCACGTCGGCGGCAGTTTCAAATCGCCGATCCATGTGTTTGACGAGATAGGCTATCACCTCGGGGCCGGGGTTCAGCTGCCGATCTACGAACAGCTTGGCCAGAACCGCACCCAGCAACGCATCGTCGGGCGGATCCAGCGCCACGTGATGGGCGCCTTCGACCCGGCTTTGCAGGTCCGCCAGCGGCAATTCCCAGAATTTCGGGGCAAGCCGACCTGTCATCAACAAGGCGTGCCCTTCGGCCAGAACCAGGTTGTGCAAGTGAAACAGCGTTTTCTGCTGGTCGATTTCGTTGGTGATCATGGGCACGTCTTCGACGGCAATTGGCCTGCGTGCCAGATCCGGGACGTCGTCATACCGCAGGTCAGCGGCCTGAATGATGCGTCCGCCGGTTTCCGCGGCCCAGACATGCGCCAGATGGGTTTTCCCTGCGCCAGCCGGGCCAGTCAGAACGAGCTTGTTTCCCGGCCAGGATGTGGCCGAGATCATCGCCACGGCCAAAGCATTGGCTGGCGACACAAAGAAATCTTCTCGCCCGAGCGCAGTCTTGGCGGGCAGATCAAAGCTGAGTTGTCGGGCCATTTACTCGGTTTCCTGATCCTGACCTTCAAGACCGGTATAAAGTCGGCTGTCCAGGTACAGCGATGTGGCAAATCGGGTCAGCACGCCCAATGCTGCGGCCACGGGCACGGCGATAAGCATGCCGACAAACCCGAACAAAGCCCCAAAGACAGACAGGGCCAGCAGCAGCCAGACCGGGTGCAGCCCGACAGAGCTGCCCACCAGCTTGGGTGTCAGGAAATTTCCCTCGGTGACCTGTCCGATGGCAAAGATGCCTGCGATCAGCCCGATATGAGCCCAATCACCCCAGAACTGAAACAGCGCCAGCCCGATGGCCAATGAGCCTCCGATCAGGGCGCCCAGATAAGGGATGAACGTGACCAATCCCGCAATGAAACCCACAATCAAGCCAAATTGCAGACCGGCAAGCATCAGGGCAACCGCATAATAGGTGCCAAGGATAAGGCAGACCGTTCCCATCCCGCGCACGAAAGAGGCCAGAACGGCGTCAATCTCACCGGCCAGCCGCCTGATGGTGGGGGCATGGTCACGCGGCAGGAGCTCTCCGATGCGGGCGATCATGCGATCCCAGTCCAGCAGCAGGTAAACAGCCACGACGGGTACGATCACCAGAAGGACAACAATATTTATCGCAGACCCAAGTGAAGCAATAACCGTTTCCAGAACATCCCCTGTCTTGGATTTCAGTGTTTCGCCGAAGGACAAAAGCATCTGATGCGTGTTCGACTCTCGATCCAGTAAGGACGGGAACTGTTTTTCAATGAACCCGCGCAATTGCTTGAACAGATCAGGCAGAACGTCGATCAGATCCAGCAGCTGGGTGATCAGAGCAGGTACCACCATCAAAATCGCAAGTACAAATCCCAAAACACCTACGACGGTGATAATTGCCGTGGCGGCCATACGCGACAGGCCCAGCCGCTCCAGCCGATCCGCAACGGGATCAAGGAAGTATGCAATTGCTCCGCCAATGACGAAGGGCAGCAGGACATCCCCCAAGGCCCAGAGGATCAACACAAAGACCGCAGCGGCGACGCTCCAGTATCTCAGCTGATCCTTTACCGGCAAAGCCATGGCGATCCCCTTGTTCAGGCCCTTGCCGGTGTTCTTGGCGTATCAAAGCCCATGATGCAAGCGCTTCATTGGGAAGGGCTTTGCCGGCTTCAATCGTGCAACGTCCCCAGTTCCGGGGTGCCTTCTTCCGCGGTTTCATCGGGCCAGTTGGTGCGCCAGATTTCCGCCGACCAGTGACCACAATGAACTGCCGGGCGGTCGAAGCCGGGCAGGGCGGGCAACAATGGTTCAACAATGACGTCATGGCGGGGTACGGCGAAATAGGGGAACGAGTACCGCTCTTTGCCCGATCTGTTCACCACCCGATGTGGCGTGGATTTCAACCGCCCGCCTGACCACAGCTCCAGCATGTCGCCGATATTCACCACAAAGCCGCTAAGTGGGCAGTCCGGTGAAATCCACTTGCCGCTACGGGTCTGCACCTCGAGCCCGCCCACCGGGTCAGGCGCGATGATGGTCAGTGCGTCCGTATCCTTGTGCGGATGGATGCCATAGCCCGCTTCATCCGCAGCCTGCGGGGGATAGTGTAGCAGTGTCATATTGGTCATCGGGTTTCGGAATGCGTCGCGCAAAATGCCAGAGGTCAAGCCCAGGCCGGATTCCAATGCGCCCAGCAACAGATCAGTGACACGGTCCAATTGACTCCAATAACTCAGGATGACCTCTTTGGCCTCGGGGACTTCAGCGGGCCACAGGTTCGGGCCGTACAGGGCACACTCAGCGCGCACGGGATCGGTGGCGGCAACCTCGTGGTGCAGTTTGTAACCCTCGTATTTGTCGGCTTTGCCGGATCCATCGTTGGGTGTGAAAAAACCCATCGGGATATAACCGCGATAATTCTCGCGCGTGATGGCCTGATCCCATTTGCGGGAGTCCGTGATGGCAAAGATCTCTCGTGTGGTCTGACGGACGTGATCCATACATTGCTGAGACACATCTGTCCCGGTGATGGACAGAAACCCGATCCCCGCGCAGGCCTCAATAATGCTTTGTACCGTTGCATCAAAGGCTGCGGTGCCATGATCGTACAGCGGCGAGATGTCTATTGTCGGAATGTTGTCCATCAGTGAATCCTGACCCCCTGACGCTCTAGTTCCGTGTGTACAGGTACCAGATTCAATTGATTCAGTTCCTGATTGCCCTTCAGCGACATCGCGGCTGCAACGCCCGCGCCCTGACCCATGACTGCGCAGCAGGCCATGTTTCGCGTGGCAGCATGGGCCACCCGGTCGGCACCGTGTGACCGTCCCGCAACCAACAGGCCTTTGATGCCCCTGGGCAGCATCGAGCGGTACGGGACCTGCATATACCGCCCCGTGGTCGGCAGGATCAGGATGCCATACCCGTCGATGAATTCGGGGTAGATGCCGATCGTGTCCTCGAACCGGCCCTGATAACGGGCGTCGTTTTCGGTCATGTTGTACATCGCATCGATCTTGCGAGTGTCACGAATACCGATGGTCATCCCGAAATTCCGCAGCCGCGCGTTCTCGCAACCGGGCATAAACCGGCGCAAAGCTTCGATAGCCATCATCGATTGGCGGCGCCCTTTGATTTCACCGCGCGTCAGGCTGTCGGGGTCGGTACCATCGATCTCGGCCAGGTGGATGAGGTTCATGTAGGTGAGTTCGCCTGTGTCATGCATCGCGCCCCAGGTGCCGGCGATGGTGTTCAGATGCGGCGGGATCAGACCTTCATCAATCGCCTGCTGGAAGGGCTTGTGCACGAAGGGTGAGAACATGTCGTCCTCTTTCCCGCTGGTTTCGATATTCCACTCACCGCCGCCGCCCCAGTCCTTGTAGGTCTGCGGGTCTGCTTTGACGCCCTCGATAAAGGCACGTTTGTCGACGCCCGCCAAGTGGAACATGACAGAGGCGGCCATCATGTCTTCCCGTGGCGTTTTATGCGTCGGAGCCCCCGCGCGATGGGCCACATCGGCGTCGCCGGTGGCATCGATTACCACCTTGGCCAGTATCGCCTCACGCCCGGCCTTGGATTCGGTGATGATTCCGATGATCCGGTCACCTTCCATGATGGGGGCGACGAATTGCCGGTGCAGCATTGGGTAAACACCCGCCTCTTCGACCAGCTTGTCCGCCACCAGCTTGAACCCTTCACTGTCGAGTTCATAGCTGAGCGACTGGCTTTCGGGCACCGCCGCGCCCATCTCTTTGGCGCGGGTTTCAAATTCCATCCCGATGCCGCCTGCCTCGACGGTTTGCTCGTGCCGGTACCACGCGAATCCTTCGACGCCGACGGCGGTGATGTTGCCGCCCATGCACCCGAACCGGTCAACCAGCGAGACGTCCACACCGGTCCGCGCTGCGGCCAGTGCTGCGGCCAAACCGGCAGGACCGGACCCGACGACCAGCACGTCTGTAGAGTGGACAACGGGAATGCTGCGGGCGGGTTCCTGAATGGTCTGCATCAAGGCCTCATGGGTTTTGAGTTTGCGCCACAATTGGAGTTCCCGATTGGAGGGTCAATCAAAAAACCGACTGATGCGAAGTCGCAAAAACACCAATGCCCGATTGCCCCCGGCGGTGGTTTGACATAATCACCTTTGAAGTCGAAATTTACCTTTGAAGGTTAACCCATGCGCCTCAGCCGTTACTTTCTGCCCGTTCTCAAGGAAAACCCTTCCGAGGCCCAGATCGTCAGCCATCGGCTGATGCTGCGTGCCGGGATGATCAAGCAGGCCTCTGCGGGGATTTATTCCTGGCTGCCGCTGGGTTTCAAAGTGCTGCGCAAGTTGGAAAACATCGTCCACGAAGAACAGGCGCGGGCCGGTCACATCGCGATTCAGATGCCCATCATCCAGTCGGCGGATCTGTGGCGTGAATCTGGGCGGTATGATGATTATGGTCAGGAGATGCTGCGGATGAAGGACCGACATGACCGTGACATGCTGTTCACACCCACAGCCGAAGAATTGGTAACTGATATCTTCCGTGGCCACGTGAACAGCTACAAAGACCTGCCGCTGACGCTCTATCAGATTCAGTGGAAGTTCCGTGACGAAATCCGCCCGCGTTTCGGCGTGATGCGGGGCCGTGAGTTCTATATGAAGGACGGCTATAACTTCGACCTCACCAAGGAAGACGCGCTGCACGCCTATAACCGCCATCTTGTCAGCTATCTGCGCACCTATGAGCGCATGGGCCTTCAGGCGATCCCGATGCGTGCAGATTCCGGACCCATTGGCGGCGATGATACGCATGAGTTCCTCGTGCTGGCCGATACCGGTGAATCCGAGGTCTTCTATGACAGCGCCGTCACCGACCTGACCTTTGGTGATCGTGAGATTGACTATGACAGCCACGAGCAGTGTCAGGCCATTCTGGAAGAGTTCACCTCGAAATACGCGCGCACGGATGAAACGCATGACGAGGCGCTGTTCAATCAGATCCCCGAAGAACGCCGCCGCGTGGCGCGTGGTATCGAAGTTGGGCAGATCTTCTACTTCGGCACGAAGTATTCCGAGCCGCTTGGCGCGACTGTGCAGGGCCCTGATGGAAAACCGGTTCCGGTGCATATGGGCAGCCACGGGATCGGCGTCAGTCGTCTGGTTGGCGCGATCATCGAGGCCAGCCATGACGACAAAGGCATCATATGGCCCGAGGGTGTGACCCCGTACCATTGTGGCATCGTGAATCTGAAGCAGGGTGATGAAGAAGCTGACGCCGCCTGCGACAAAATCTATAACGCTCTGACGGCCTTGGGGCTGGAACCGCTCTATGATGATCGCAACGAACGGGCAGGGGGCAAGTTTGCGACCATGGATCTGATTGGTCTGCCGTGGCGGATCACGGTCGGCCCACGTGGTCTGAAGAATGGTGTTGTTGAGCTGACCTGCCGCCGGACCGGCGAAAGCGAGGAACTGAGCCCCGAGGTCGCCGTTACCAAAGTTGCTGAAATCTACGAGCAGATTGCCTGAGCACAAGCATCCGTACCTGCTCTGATTGTCACGTTAAACTGACCTGATCCATGAAGGCGGCCATGATATTGCTCTGGCCGCCACTCGCGGCCTGACCAGGACACCCGGTTCAGACTTCAGCTTTGGTCCGCTGTCGGACGCTTTGCCAGGATGTCCCCATTGGCCCCGTCGCCCCGTGCCACCACGATCGGTCGGCCCAGTCGACTGACCAGTTCGCGAAACTCAAGGCCCAGAAACTGCAACCCGCAAACCCGCGCGTCCGTGGTTCGATCCGTTAAACACAGACGACCTTGCCGGAAAACCAGACGGTACCCTTTGTCTTTCAGAATATCCGTCAGATTGCCCCAGCTTGCCGCGCTGGCAAAGATTGGCCGAATGGCCGCTCGCAGCAGCGCCGCTGTCTCGCAATCCAGTTCTGTCGATGCTTGGCGGGACGGAATAACCCCCGCACCGTTGGTTGAAATTTGAAAATTCATTGAGCGACCCCCGCTCCTTAAATGTGTTCCCCCGTAGACAGGGTGACAAAGTTTCTGAAAATAATCAAAAAGAGTAATAAAATTTCGCGCCCATTGTTGCCTTTTCGATTCAGGAGCTCACAAAGCGCGATGATTAACTTCATACATGAAACAATATCGGTTTGTCTGTGATGCGCTTCACAACTCATGGTGTAACGCCAACTTCCGAAGTCATCCGTTTGGCTCAATCGTTCCAGTTGCACACCGAGTTGATTCGGCTCATTCAGGCTGAGGAGTCGGGTCAGAGGGACAACCGGCTTGACCATCGGGTGAAATGCCGAAACTGTCCCCGCGAACAAGAACACCCGGAGCAAGTATGGCCAAGACCCCCCCGCCCTTTGCCTCTTTTGAATGGAAAATAGCCTGGCGTTATCTGCGGGCCCGCAGGGCCGAAGGCGGCGTCAGTGTGATGACCTGGATTTCCCTGATCGGGATCACACTGGCTGTGTTTGCCCTGATCGCGACACTGGCGGTCCGGTCCGGATTCCGTTCGGAATTTGTCGGCACCATTCTGGGCGCCAACGCGCATGTGACGGTCTATTCGTCAGGCGAGATCGATGCCCAGGGGCGGGTGGATCGCACAATCGCCGACTATGAGGAACGCGCCGCCCGTATCGCACAAGTGCCCAGTGTTCAACGCGTGGCTCCTTTGGTGAAGGGGCAGGTGCTGATCACCAACCGCGACCGCAGCAGCGGCGTTGAAGTGTTTGGCATCCGCCCCGACGATCTACTCGATCTGCCGGGTATTGCCCAGGCAGAGCAGGCTGTGGGGGACTTGTCAGAATTTCAGACGGGTGAGGATGTCATTGCAATTGGGTCAGGCGTGGCGCGCAGCATAGGCGCCACCGTGGGGGACGTCGTCAAGTTGACCTCGCCCAACGGGGTAAAAACCGCCTTCGGTACTTCGCCCCGCGTGAATGCCTACCGCGTTGTCTATGTGTTCTCGGCCGGGCGCTATGACATCGACCGCACGCGTGTCTACATGCCGTTTTCGCAGGCGCAGGGCTTTTTCAATCGCGAAGGTGTGGCGGATGAGATCGAAGTGATGGTGGAAAAGCCCGAAGAACTGGGCCCGATTCTGATTTCCATCCTCGAGGCATCGGGCGAGCGCAGCCAGATCTGGACCTGGCAGGATGCATCCGGTGGGTTCCTGCGGGCATTGGAAGTCGAGGATAACGTAATGTTCATCATCCTCTCGATCCTCGTTCTGATCGCCGCGATGAATATCGTCTCGGGCCTGATCATGCTAGTCAAGAACAAGGGCCGCGATATCGGCATCCTGCGCACCATCGGCCTAAGCGAAGGATCGATTCTGCGTGTCTTTTTCATCTGCGGCGCTTTTACCGGCCTGATCGGAACGGCTTTGGGGGTCTTCCTTGGGTGCCTCTTCGCGATCTATATCGATCCGATCTTTTCGTTCGTGAATTACGTGATGGGCGGCGGCGTCTGGGATCCGTCGATCCGGGGCATCTATGCTTTACCCGCCGAGCTGCACCTGAACGATGTGCTCAAGGCCATCGGTCTGTCGCTTGGCCTGTCCTTTGTCGTCACCTATTTTCCTGCCCGTCGAGCGGCGCGGCTGAACCCGGTCGAGGCGTTGCGCTATGAATGATGTCACATTGCGTCTGAAGGGTCTGACCAAGACCTATCTGAAAGGCAAGCCGGGCGAAGTGCAGGTCTTGCGCGGAGTTGATCTGGATCTGCGCGCGGGTGAGGCCGTAGCGATGGTTGCACCCTCAGGGGCAGGTAAATCAACGCTTCTGCATATCGCTGGCCTGCTGGACATGCCCGACGAAGGAACCGTCGAAATCGGCGGGCGGAATGTGTCGGGCAAAGGCGACCGGATCAGAACCGCATTACGGCGTCAGGATGTCGGGTTCGTATATCAATTCCACCACTTGCTGCCGGAATTCACGGCATTGGAAAACATCACTCTGCCGCAACTGGCCAATGGTGTGTCGGACAAGGCCGCACAGGCCCGAGCGCTGGACCTGCTGGACCGTGTCGGCGTGGCCGCACGCGCCAGCCACCGCCCCGCAGCGCTCTCTGGTGGGGAGCAACAACGGGTGGCGTTTTGCCGGGCATTGGCCAATGCGCCCCGTGTTTTGTTGGCGGATGAACCGACGGGCAATCTGGACCCCGAAACCTCGGATCAGGTCTTTGATACATTGATGAAGCTGGTACGGGACGAAGGGTTGTCGGCGTTGATAGCTACCCACAACCTTGACCTGGCGGCGCGCATGGACCGGATGGTTCGGCTTGAGAGCGGGGTCCTCAGGCCAGTTGAGTGATCGCAACGCCAATGGCCATGACAGCGATCCCGCCCATCCGCATGAAAGTAAGCGGCTCGACCTGTGCGCCGAACAGGCCGAAATGGTCGATGGCCGCGGCGCTGATCAATTGCCCGAGCAGCACAAAGAATACAGCGTTGCCCACGCCAAAATGTGGTGCGACGTGGGTGATCGACAGGACATAGAAAGCAATCAGGACACCTGCAAGCAACAGGTGTTTCGGCGCCTGGGCAACCTTGGACAAGGCCGCAAATCCGGGAAACAGCGCCATGATCAACGCCGAGGCGATGAAGGCAATGGCAAACAGCACAACAGCAGCCGTCGTTGGCGACCCGATGACTTTGCCCAGCGCCGCGTTAAGCGCGGCCAGGATCGGAATTCCAAATCCGGCGGCCAGCATGATGGCGGCGTATTGTGTCATTGCCCGAACCCTCTGCAGCATTTTCGTTGATCTGGATCATTGCGCCAAGACGCCCATCGGGCAACCCTGCAAATGTCAATCTTGGCAGGAGGATACGATGTTCAAGGCAACAATCGGAGTACTGGTTCTTGGGGTTTCGGCTGCTGCCTGGCAGGCCGCTTGGGCACAAGACGCGAAGACCGGAGAAGAACTTTATTTGCACCATTGCGCGACCTGCCATGGGATCGATGCAATGGGGCAGGGTCCGATGGCAGCCGTGTTGGTGGTTCAACCGAGCGATCTGACCACTTTGTCCAACGAAGAAGGCATGTTCCCGACTGCCAGCGTTGTCGCCCGCATTGATGGTCGGGACCCATTGGTCAGTCATGGTAGCCCGATGCCGGTTTATGGCCCTTATTTTGACGGGCAGGACACATCCATGAAAACGCCGCAAGGTCAGCCTATTCTGACGAGCCAGCCCATCGTGGATCTGGTGGCCTATCTTGAAACACTGCAGCAGAACTAGGTTCCGCTGCAAATTCCGTCGATCTCGGCCTCGCTCCAGGGAAGTAAGATTGCGCGCTCACGCCCTTTTTGCGGAAGCGGTGACAGATCAAAATGCGCGCTCAGCATCGCGTGCAGCCGTTTGGTTCGGGTGGCCTGAGGGTCCAGCGCACGGCAGCAAACGTATTCCTCGACAATGGCGCCCTGCTGTTCAAACCCGTAGGACAGGAAGTCCGGCGACGTTTCGAGGTCGAAAAGATACGGATCGCTGCGCCCACCATGTTCCGCCGCAGCACGCAGCGGGTGGTAACCGGTGGTCCGGCGGTTTTGCCACTGCCAGACATGCGTCAGTTCATGGGCCAGTAACATTGCGGCCACCAGGTTCATCTGATCCGGAAAATCAGACATGTAGTCTTCCAGATACCAGTCGCGCGCAAAGTAAACCTTGTTGAACAGGGCCACGGCTGCTGGCCTGCCTGTCACAGGCCCGGGTTCCACCGGAGGAAGGATACGCTCGCGGCAGGCCAGACGTGGGCGCTCCTCGCGGAAATACGTCACGTTGGCAACCGGCGCACCTTGGACCAATCGCACGCTGTCAAGATTAAGGGTTTCGCCCTGAATGGCATCCGCAAAATCACGCTCTTGCTTTGTCAATTGACGACCGCAGGAGGGCAGCAACAAAAGAGCACACAGGAATACGCGCAGAACCATGAGGTGAATCCTAGTCCGCTGCTTGCGATCCGCAAACCGTTTTCACAGGCTCATGGCCAAAACCCGGCTGATTTCCGTCAAAGACCGGCTGGATTGATCCATCCATGAATTAAAGGCCCGTTGCACCGCCGCCATGGCTTTTTTCGACGTGGCGGGCTTGTCGATCACGCCTTCGGCGATCAGACGGGCGGTGACGTCCCGAGACAGAATGAAACTGTCGCGCCCTGCGAAACGCATCGCATACTGCGCCGAAGCTCTGCCAAGACGAGACCCGCGTTTGGCCAGCATGGCAAGAAGGTTGATATAGTCATCAGAGGGCCAGCCGCCCAGAACCTTGCCCGCGCCGCCTTCTTCGCGCAGTTCCAAAAGGAACGCCGCGTTGTCCCGCACTGCCGCGATCTTGGTTCCATTGCGGACAATGCGTGTGTCTTGCAGTAAGGCATCAAACTTTTCATCATCCATGAACGCGCACCGACCCACATCGAAACCGTTAAAGGCGGCTTCGAACCCATCCCATTTGTTTTCGATGACCTTCCAGTTGAAACCGGCCTGAAAGACGCATTTCGTGATGATCGATAGCCACCGGTCCTCGGGCATTGCCGCCAGTTCTTCGTGGCTTTTGGGCTTGTTCAGCTGTGCTTCAAAGGCTTCGGCCCCACCGTGGCGAGAGGCGGCAATATCATAGATCTCTTTAAATGAACGCATAGACCCAACCTCAAAGCTGTCATGTAAAGAGTGTTTTGTTTTGCCTTCCTTTTGCAATGGGAATTTTGAGTGTTTGAAACTCACCCGTCAGGGCTAAAAACTCGAGCTCAACAAGAAAAAAGATTTATTACCGTCAAAGAAATCCTCGACAAACGGGCTTAAAACGGTTTGTGATTGACTCGTCAGTCAACATTCCGTGCCCGGGGCTAGGGATAATGACGGGTCGGGCAGGGGCCTTTGCGGCGTCTGCGGGGAAACATCAACGGTTTGGCGGGAAGAAAACTGCGCCGTTACAAACTGATCACTTTCCTTTTCCGACTGAATTTGTGCATGTTGCGGCATGGTATTGTCATCAGACAAAGATACCGGCGGGAAAAACCTCGCCGGGGTGGGCAAAACAAATAAGACAGGGAGAAAATCCATGAAAAAACTAAGTGTAAGCCTTATGGCCTTAACCGTTGCCAGTGCAGCGCACGCGGCGGATATGGGTGCCGTGGACGAGCCGATCAAACTGGCGATCAACGAATGGACTGGTCAGCACGTGACCACGCATGTGGCGGGTGAGATGCTCAAGGCAGCTGGCTATAACGTGGAATATGTGACCGCTGGTATGATGAACCAGTTCCAGGCGCTGGCCGATGGAGACATCGACGCGACGCTGGAAATCTGGTCGTCCAACGTGTCGGATGAATATGCCAAGAAGATCGAGGAAGGCACGGTTGTCGAAATCGGCGATCTTGGCCTGGATGCCAAGGAAGGTATCGCATATCCGGCGCATGTCGCCGATCTGTGCCCGGGACTGCCCGCGTGGGAAGCGCTGAAAGACTGTGCGCAGGTCTTTGCCACTGCGGAAACTCTGCCCGGTGGCCGTCTGGTCGACTATCCGGCCGATTGGGGCACACCTGGCGCGGATCGTATGGTCGGCCTGGAACTGCCGTTCAAGGCTGTCCCCGCCGGGTCCGAAGGCGCCTTGATCGCCGAACTTCGTGCTTCGACCGAGCGCAAGTCGCCACTGCTGATCACATTCTGGCAGCCGCACTGGGCGATGTCTGCCTATGACGTACAGTTCGTTGAACTGCCCGCAGGTGAAGAAGCGTGCTTTAACGATCCGGCGTGGGGTCCGAACCCGAACGCGGTGAACGATTGCGACTTTTCGCCCTCACGCATTTTCAAAGCTGGCTGGAGCGGTATGGAAGAGAAATGGCCGGCCGCCTATGAAATTCTGACCAATTATCAACTGGCGGTCGAAGACCAGCAACCGATGATGGGCGCGATCGACGTTGACGGCGGAAAGGTCGAAGAAGTCGTCGCCGCCTGGATGGCAGAGAACGAAGGCAAGTGGCGTCCGGTCGTAGACGCAGCAACCCAGTGAGCGCACGTAAGTGACTGACGCGACTATGCCAGCCATCGCCTGCCGGAATCTCTGGCAGGTCTTTGGCCCCGGCGCTGACAAAGCCCTGACCGACGCGCTGTCTCGGTCAGGGAACGACGCCGAAAAAGCCGCCACCGACCTGCGCGAACGAGGGTTTATCCCAGCCGTTCAGGACGCCAATTTCGAGGTCAAGGAAGGCGAGCTGTTCGTCATCATGGGCCTGTCGGGCTCGGGTAAATCCACGCTGATCCGCTGTATCTCGCAACTGTTACCCGGCACGGGCGGTGAGATCCGGGTAGATGGCGAAAACGTCATCGGTGCCTCAAAAAAGGCCCTGACCGATCTGCGCCGTAAAAAGCTGGGCATGGTGTTCCAGCATTTCGGCCTGTTCCCACACATGACCGTTGCTGAAAACGTCGCATATCCTCTGCGCGTTCAGGGCGTTGGCAAGAAGGAACGGCTGGATCGTGCGCAGGAAGTGATCTCGCTGGTCGGACTGGAAGGGCGCGAAGACAGCTTCCCCCGGCAACTGTCAGGTGGTCAGCGTCAGCGTGTGGGGATTGCGCGATCTTTGGCCGTGAACCCCGATATCTGGTTTCTGGACGAGCCGTTTTCTGCGCTTGATCCGCTGATCCGTCGCCAGTTGCAGGACGAATTCCTGCGCATACAGGCGACCCTGAAGAAGTCGATCGTCTTCATCACTCACGATATTCAGGAAGCACTGAAGCTTGCTGACCGCATCGCCATCATGCGGGACGGCAAGATCGTACAGATCGGCACGCCTACAGATATCGTCCTGCGACCCGTTGATGACTATGTGCGCGAATTCTCCAAGGATGTCGCCAAGGGGCAGCATGCCAAGGTCGCCTCGGTCATGCGGAGCGAGGCAGAATGTGGCCCGGATGATCCCGGCCTGACCACGTCGATGACACTGGACGCAGCCCTGGCCCATTGCATGGAACTTTATGAACCCGTGCCGGTGCGTGATGTCGATGGCAATGTCGTTGGGACGGTGCACCCGTCTGATCTGGCTGCCGCACTTCAGGTGGATGAAACATGACCGCCTTGACTGACTTTCCGACGCAACGCAGCGCGCAGTTGACGGCGGGTGCGAAGGCCGCCCTGATCACGGTTATCGTCGGTGCGGCCTGCCTTGCTCTGGAGGGCATCGCCCCATGGCTGGTCAAATGGCCCGCCGCGTGGGAGTTGCCCGCAACCCAATGGGTGGGCGCGTTTCTGGACTGGTTTCTGAACCTGATCAAACCAGCGATGCGGTTGTTCTCGGATATGATGACCTATCCGATGAACTGGGCGAATTACGTGCTTGGCAACACACCATGGCCCATCCTGATCGGAATCGTGACCGCGTTGGGCTGGTACCTGGGCGGCTTGCCCATGGCCGCTCTCGGCTTTCTGGGCCTCAGCTTTGTGTTGGCGTCAGGCTACTGGGCTGAGAGCATGAACACGCTGGCCTTGGTCGCAGTATCCGTTCCGGTGGCGTTGATATTGGGTGGTGGCATCGGCATCCTCGCCAATGAGGTGCCGCGGGTCAAATCCTTCGTGCAGGCTGTTCTGGATGTGATGCAGACTGTGCCGACCTTCGCATATCTCACGCCTCTGTTGTTGCTCTTTGGCTTTGGTCCTGTTGTTGGCCTGATCGCCTCGGCCATCTACGCCGCGCCGCCCATGGCGCGCAACGTGATGCTGGGGCTGGAGCGTGTCGAGCCCGAGATTAAAGAGGCCGCCATAATGTCCGGCGGCACCCGGTTCCAGCAGTTGTTCCAGGTGGAAATCCCGGCGGCTGCGACGCAGATCATGGTAGGCGTGAACCAGTGCCTGATGGCGGCGCTGTCGATGGTGATCATCGCCGCCGTCATCGGCGGGTTCAACGACATCGGCTGGGAGGTCCTGCTGACCATGCGCAAGGCGCAGTTCGGGGAATCTCTGATGGCGGGTTTGGTCATTGTGGTCTTTGCCGTGGTGATAGACAGAATGAGCGGCACCTTGGCGACCGAGCGCAAACGTTATGACAGTCGTGTTGTCTGGGCAATTCTGGGGTTTGCCGTGCTTTTCACTGCCGCCTTCTCGGCATGGCTGCCGAACCCATCCGAACTGACCTTGCTGGACCCGATGGCCGAAGCCGTGGACAGTGGCCTGACTGCGTTCACTCAAGCCAATGGCCCATGGTTGGATGCGCTCAAGAACAATTCACTGTTCTATGTGCTGCTGCCTTTGCGGATCGGTCTGGATCAGGCCGTTCTGCCCTTTACCTGGGGCTTCCAGTGGACGCCGGGCATGAGCTTTGGTCTGTTCGCCGCAGGTGCGGGGATCGCGCTGTTGATGGCTTGGCGTGGTCGGCTGACAGGAGGTCTGATCGTCCTGATCCTGATCGGGATGTTGGAAACCGGTATTGCCAACCTGCCGTGGCTCTTTGTCCTGACCGGTGCCGCTGCTCTGGGCTGGGTGGCGGGGGGCTGGCGCCTGGCGGCGCTGTGTGTGGGGCTGCTTTGCACCATCCTCGTTTCGGGACTGTGGGAGAGAGCGCTGCTATCGCTCTACCTCAGCGGTGCGGCAGTGTTTTCCTGTGCGGTCGCCGGCGGACTGATCGGTCTGGCCAGCGCGGTCTGGGAGCCGGTCTGGAAAGTGGTTCGTCCGATCTGCGACATGTTGCAGACAATCCCGCTGTTCGTATTCCTTATCCCGGTTCTTATGGTGTTCCAGATCGGTGAGTTCTCGGCCTTTCTGGCGATCTGTGCCTATGCGATCGTCCCGATGATCCGCTACACGCGGCACGGGCTGGTCAACACGCCGGACGAGATGATGGAGGCCGCGATTTCAAGCGGTGCGACCGAGTGGCAGATCATGCGCGACGTCCGTGCGCCCTATGCCGCGCCGACCATCTTGCTGGGACTGAACCAGACCATCCTCTATGCCTTTGCGATGCTGGTGATCGCCGCACTGATCGGCACCACCGGCCTGGGCCAGTCGATCTATCTGGCGCTGGGTCAGGCAGATGTGGGGCTTGGCATTTCGGCCGGGGCCGCGATGGCGATTCTGGCGCTGATTGCCGACCGGATCGTGCAGGGCTTTGCCGAAGAACGCCGCGCGGCGCTTGGGTTGTAACACAGCACGGGGGCGCTGCACCCGCCCCTGTGCTTGACTTGATTTCGGACAAGGATACCACCGCCGTCCTGATCTAGACCGATCCCAATAACTCGGAGATCACCATGACCGGTTGGGTCCTATTCCTTGCAGCGCTCGTCACTTTCCTTCTCAGCCACGCGATTCCCGTTCGGCCGGCCGTCCGAAGGTGGTTGATCGGCACACTCGGACGCCGGGGGTATTTCACGGCCTATTCGGTTCTGTCGCTGGCCGTCCTGACTTGGTTAATCGTTGCCGCCGCAAATGCCCCTTATGTCGAGGTCATCCCGCCATTCGCGCTGCTGCGTTGGGCGCCGGTTCTGATCATGCCTGTGGTCTGCTGGCTGGCTGTTGCAGGGCTGACTATTCAGAACCCGTTCTCTTTCGGAGGGCTGGGCAATCGGCCCTTCGATCCAGAGCAGCCCGGTATCCTGCGCACCACCCGACACCCGATCCTTGCCGCGCTGATGCTGTGGGCGGTGGCACATCTGCTGGCCAATGGCAGCCTGTCACATGTGATTCTGTTCGGTCTGTTTGCAGGTTTCGCGGTCATGGGCATGGCCCTTGTCGACCGGCGCAAGTCGCATGAGATGGGCTTTAAATGGGTCCGCTTGTCCCGCAACACGGCGCGGTTCTCACTGTGCGCACCGCGTCCTTGGCCTCGTCCCGGGGTATGGCTGGCCGCGTTTGCAGTCTATGCGGTTCTGCTTCACCTGCACGCTCCTGTGATTGGTCTGTCCCCGCTTCCGTAAACGAGGGAGTGGCCGGGCGGTGCCTTGCGTGCTATTTGAAACGTCACAAACGAATTACAAGAGGTCCAAGATGCATCTGGCCTATGTCACCACCACCGATCGCGGCGCGACGGACCGCCTTCTGAGCGCCGTCGCGGAACGTCTGCTGGCGTCCGGAGCAAAACTGGCCGGTGTTGTGCAAACAAACACGGAATGCGCCGACAGCAGCAAATGCGATATGGATGTGCGGGTGCTGCCTGACGGTGAAACCATCCGCATTTCGCAGTCGCTGGGCACCCAGTCGCGCGGCTGCCGTCTGGACCCGGCAGCGCTGGAACAGGCGGTGGGATATGTGACCGCCTCTCTGGAGGGCGCGCCTCAGCTACTGATCATCAACAAATTTGGCAAGCACGAATCCGACGGTCGAGGGTTCCGCCCCGTGATCGGCGAAGCGCTGGCAATGGATATCCCGGTGCTGGTCGGCGTGAACGGTTTGAACGAGGAGAAATTCCAGACCTTCGCGGATGGTTCCGCGCAAGCCCTCCCGGCGGATCTGGATGCAATCGAGGCGTGGTTCAACAAGGTCTCGGAACTGCGCCCGGCGGCGGAATAGAATCTTCCAAGCTGTTGGTTTAGAGACCAAAAATGGCGCTGAGCAACAGTCGGCGCCGCCTTTTTTGGTGTTGGCTGCAACTAGGTTGTCTTAAGCCTGCGATACCCGAACAAGCCCAGAATGGCCCCGATCAAAAGCAGCCCGCTTGCGGGCAGGGGGACCGGTGCGACAACAAGATTGTCCACATGAAACTCACCGCACCATTGGCTACACCAACCGATGTTTGGTGTGGTAGGGTAAATGCCCTAGGTCGGTGCCGGGCTGTTGAATGTGATCTGCAACGCATCAATTGCCGAGAACGCGCCGTTGAGTCCAACTGTGCTTAACGCCATAGGTGCGAAGGTTTGGCTTGCCACGAATGCACCATTCCTCAACCCGGAAAAAGTCAGTGTCGGAAAAGCGGCAGGGCCTCCTGTCAGCCATTGGTAATAAGCTGAAGCCCCAAAAGTAGGCGCAAGGCCGGATCCAGTTGTGTATGCTAGGGACCACCCAACCAAGTCTACGGTATGCGCCGCGAACCGTTTTCCATCAACTGGCGTGATTGTTGTGGAAAGAACCCCGTTGTCATCGTGAAGGTTTATGAAGTTTCCGAAGTTGTAGACAGTCGCGTAGTTGAATGTGTAACCTTGGCTTGTCCCTTGATTTAAATTGGGGCCAACAGTTTGGTCATTCGCTAAATCAATATCAAATGTAACGGTCAGCGCATTCGCTGCGCCCGCGATACAAACGGCGAGCGCCGCCAAAAGCAATCTCAAAACAAGTCCCACGCAAAAACGTGTTCAGACTAGCGGCCACGCCCGGTTTCGCAACTTTTACGAGTCTTGAAGGTCGCATGTGCGCGTGCACTTGTAAACGGAAACGTGCTGACAGGGCATTGTGGCCATCTTTTAAACTTGCTGGAAAGATGGTGGGCGACCCTGGAATCGAACCAGGCGTGCGTCTCCGCGAGGGAGTTACAGTCCCCTGCCACACCTTGCGGCCTGTCGCCCACTGTCAGGCGTTGCACCTGACGTGGAGGCGTGATTACTAGCGCACCAAAGAAGCGTCAACAGGAAAAATTCGCTTTGACGCAGGAAACCGAACTCTTGGCCCGGAGGCCTGAAAAATGAAGAAACCCAAATGGGTCGTTGAAAAGGAACAGGCGCGTAAAGCTGCGGCTGCTGAAACCGTCTGGCTGTTCGGTCTGCATGCGGTTCGCGATGCTTTGATGAACCCAAATCGGCAGAAATTGCGCCTGATCGCAACGCGCAACGCGCGGGATAAACTGGCGGAAGCGATTGAATTCTCTGGTATCGAACTCGAGATGGTTGATCCGCGCAAGTTTACGGCGCCCATTGATGCAGGTTCGGTGCATCAGGGGGCCGCGCTGGAGGTGAAGCCACTTGACTGGGGCGGTTTGGCTGAAAACTGCATCGGTCGGGAAAACCCGCGCGTTATTCTTTTGGACCGTGTCACAGACCCGCACAATGTCGGCGCGATTCTGCGCTCGGCCGAAGTTCTGGGTGCCAGTGCCGTGATTGGCACGCGCCACCATTCCGCGCCCGAGACCGGGGCACTGGCAAAAACCGCCAGCGGCGCGCTGGAGCGTCAACCCTATCTGCGGATGCGCAACCTCGCCGACACAATTGTTGAACTACAGAATATGGGCTTTCTGGTCCTTGGGCTGGACGGTGAAGCAGATGTAACGATCGAAGGCGCGCTGAGCGACGGTCGGGACCGCCCCGTCGCACTTGTTCTGGGAGCGGAAGGCCCGGGATTGCGCCAAAAGACGAAGGAAACCGTGGATCAATTGGTGAAAATTGACGCAGCTGGGGGGTTCGGATCGCTGAATGTCTCAAATGCGGCGGCAATCGCCTTATATGCATCCCGGCCCTGACAAAAAAGGAGAGCGCTATTTCCGGTCCATCAAAAATCGCGACCTGCTGCTATTGTGGGACCCGGGCTGCGTTGGTTCTGAGAGGCAAAGAGCGGCACGAGCTGAGCTGTTCCAATTGTGGCGCCCCTTTGCACGATCTGAAGATGCTGCCAAAGCGGAAGGCTGCGCCTTCCAAATCGGTGCGATCTGCCGTTTCTCACTCCCCTCTGCGGAAGACCAAGCGAAAAAAGAAGAAAAAGAGCATGTTCTCGCGCGTTTTCGATGAAGCCTGGGATGTGATCGAAGATATCTTTGATTGAACGTATTTGGGTGAAGATCGTTCACATCCACGTCAACAGGGGTTCCGCATGCAGCAAAAAATTGCATCTTAATACCCCAGTGAATTCAGATTCTGACATGACAATGCTGACCCGACGTTCCACACTTGGCGCGCTGTGCGCCTTTTTTCTGGCTCCTGCCACCTACGCGCAAGATATGCCGGTCTATTACACCACCGAAGGGGTGGCGTTGGCCGGGTATGATGCCGTGTCCTATTTCGACAGTTCTACGCCCATAATAGGCATGCCCGAGAATTCAGTAATGTGGAAAGGGGCGCGTTGGCATTTCACCTCGCAGGAGAACCGCGAACTTTTTGAAAGCAATCCCCGTGCTTTCGCGCCGCAGTTCGGCGGTTATTGTTCTTATGCGATGGCGATGGGGGTTCTGAAGAGTACAGACCCCAAGGCCTGGAAAGTTGTGGATGGTCGTCTTTACCTGACGCACTCGATGGAGATCGAGGAGGTTTGGCAGCAGGATCAGGCGGAATACATTGAGATGGCTGAACAAAACTGGCCGGCGGCCCTCTATCGGGAATGAGCGGGAATCAGGTAATTGTGAAGAGTCATCACAAAAATGCGCGTGCCCCCTTTTTTTTAACAAAAATATGCCTAAATGTCACAGTGACCGCGGAACGGAACTGCCGCGGGTCATTTCACTGTCCCTCGTTCCAACAACTGGCGCCCAAGGCTTCTTGGGCGCTTTTTTCTTTTTGGAACCCTGCTAAGGATAGGGCATGCCCCACTATTCCGATCAGCACCTGAGAACCATTCTGCAACGCACCAAGACCGTTGCCGTTGTTGGGGTGTCCATGAACCCGGTGCGACCCAGCTATTACGTCGCCCGCTACCTGTCGTTGAAAGGTTTCAACGTGATCCCGGTCAATCCGGGCCATGTCGGGAAAGACCTGTTTGGCCAGACGGTACGCGGCAACCTTTCGGAGATATCCGAACCCGTGGACATGGTAGACATTTTCCGTCGATCCGAGGCCGTGCCTCCCATAGTGGATGAAGCGCTGGACGCTTTCCCGTCGCTAAGCACAATCTGGATGCAGATCGGGGTTGAACACCCCGAAGCAGCAGCCAAAGCCGAGGCCCGCGGTGTAGATGTCGTGATGAACCGCTGCCCTAAGATCGAATATCAGCGCCTGTTTGGCGAGCTGCGCATGGGCGGGTTTTCGACCGGGATCATCTCGTCCAAGCTTTAAGGCGTTTCAGGCTTGTATGGCTTCAGCCGGGCCACCTGTTCCTGTCGTCGTTTTTCCAGCACGACGTCACGTGGCACCCACTTATAGCGGGTATCCTCGACCAGCGGAGACCAGAACAGCACCCCGCCATAGCGCCAGGGGTCCAGCACGACGCCCTCATACAGCGACTCTCCCTTGCGACTGATAATCGCCGTGCTGTGGTCGATCCTCAGCGGATTGTCGGCGTTGGCGATGGCGCGGTGCAACTCCAGCGTCTGGAAGTTTTCCTGTTTCAGGCGACGTTCAATATCCTCGGCCCAATGCCAGCACAGACCACGCGGGCGCAAGCCCTTGTTGACCTTTGCATTGTGGATCAGCGGCGGATCGGTGATCTGGTATTCGCCCACCAGCTGCGCGGTATAGGAATAGGCGACTTGCGCTGCCCGGTGGGCCTCTTCAGGATCGATATCTGGGCCAAGCAGCTGAATCTCGGCTGTCAGGCGTTGCACCTCATCCCCGGTCGAGGCGGGAGGTGCAGAGCAAGCTGCACCAAGAGCAAGTGTTGCCACAAGCATCAGTACTCGGATCATGTCGCGCCCTCGGCCTGTCAGTCTGACGCCCGAGTATAGCGGCCATTGTAACGGCGCGGAACCCGGCCCTTACCCTTTGGGTCGGGCGGCTTTTTCGGCAATGCCGCTGACGCCCTGACGGCGCGCAAGCTCAGCCAGGACATCCTCCAGCGCTACGTCTCGCGCGGCCAGCATGACCAGCAGGTGGTACAGAACGTCTGCCGCCTCAGCGGTCAACTTGGCCTTGTCGCCCCTCGTGGCTTCAATAATGGCTTCGATGGCTTCTTCACCAAATTTCTCGGCGCATTTCTCGGGACCCTTTGCAAGCAGCTTGGCAGTCCAGCTTGAATCCGGATCCGCCCCTTTGCGCGCCTCAATCGTGGCAGAAAGGTCGTGTAGAATACTCATGTCAGCCTCATCGGAATGCCAGCGGCGGCCATATGTTCTTTGGCTTCGCGGATCGTGTATTCGCCGAAATGGAAGATCGAGGCAGCAAGCACCGCACTCGCGCCACCTTCGGTGACGCCTTCGACAAGATGGTCCAGATTGCCGACACCGCCGCTTGCGATTACCGGCACGTCGACTGCATCGGAAATCGCGCGTGTCAGGGGCAGGTTGAAGCCAGCCTTGGTGCCATCGCGATCCATCGAGGTCAGCAGGATTTCTCCGGCGCCTTTGGCGACAACGGTTTTTGCGAACTCTACCGCGTCAATGCCCGTGGGCTTGCGTCCGCCATGGGTGAAAATCTCCCACTTGCCGGGACTGACAGTTTTCGCGTCGATGGCGCAGACGATGCACTGGCTGCCGAATTGATCTGCCGATTCCGCGATCACATCGGCATTGGCAACGGCAGCCGAGTTGAAGCTGACCTTGTCTGCCCCGGCCAGCAACAGGGCGCGTACATCATCCTTGGTACGAACGCCGCCGCCGACTGTCAGAGGTACAAAGCACTGCTCGGCCGTGCGCTGTACCACATCGAACATGGTGCCGCGGTTTTCGTGGGTGGCGTGGATGTCCAGAAAACAGATCTCGTCCGCGCCTGCGGCGTCATACGCCTTGGCCGATTCAACGGGATCGCCTGCATCGCGCAGACCAACGAAATTCACGCCTTTGACCACGCGGCCATCGGCAACATCAAGGCAGGGAATGATCCGGGTTTTCAGCATCTGATCGTCCTTCGTTGCCGGACCTTTACCGGCAAAGCGTCGCTGATGCCACAGACGTTTTGACGCCCACGGCCCGGATCGCACCGGCCATGGTCAGCGCAGGTGTCCTGCTTTAGTGATCCCGGTTCTTCAGCAGTTTCAGCGCCGAGAGCAAGTTTGCCTTGTCATCGGTCCACGGCTGCGCGCCGTCGGTTTCAACGACTTGCCAGTTTCCGTCCTGCACAAAACTCTCAATTCGGGATTTGTCCGGGCTCAGGATCACAACGCTGCTGGTGGCGGCTCCGGTTTCAACCTGCTCTTCACCCACGGCCAGCCGTTGATGCGCAGCTGTCAGGTTCAAACTGTCGGCAATTCGTGCCAAAGGCTGGACCAGATCGTAGAACCGGTTCGTGATGTGGAACACCAGAACCCCATCGTCGGTCAGGCGGCTCGTGTACATCTCTACCGCCTCCCGTGTGATCAGGTGAAGCGGAATCGCGTCCGAGCTGTAAGCATCCAAAACCAGGATATCGAAGGCAAATGGCCTTTGCTTCAGGACGATCCGGGCATCACCCAGATGGGTTTCTGAATCGGGCGTGCATTCAGACAGATAGGTGAACAGCGAAGGGTCGCGTGCGATCTGGTCTACAGTCGCGTCGATCTCGAAGAAGTCTCAGTTTTGCGAAGGCTGCCGGTAACAGGCCAGCGCCCCTGTTCCCAGCCCAACTATTCCGATGCTGCTGGATTGTTTGCCGAAATCTGACGTGATGACCTGCGCCATTGGTCCTTCGGGGTGATAATAGGACAGCGGTGTGGGCCGAGTGCCATATTCGGATTCGCGTTGCCAGCCATGCACCGTGGTGCCGTTCTTGTAGACGCGGTAGCCCTCACTTGAATACACCGAATGCACACCAAAGAAGCTGCGGTCTTCGAACACCGGATTGTTCTTTACTGCAAATGCAGGCAGCAGAACGACGGCAAGAACCACCGGGATACGCAAGGCCTGAGTCCGGAACAGGTACAGTACTGCAAATATCAGCACGAACAGGGCGCCTGCGCGCGGAATGTCCGCGCTCATGGCTGCGACGCCCCGTGTCGCACCCGCGATGACGAGGATGAAAACACTTGCCGCAATGCCCATGATGACGTGGCGAAGGGCAAATCCCGGCGCGCGGACAAGGAATAATCCTCCGGCCAGGATCATGGTGATTGGCGCCTCCAACTCACGTGTGAAGGCAATTGGCGCAACGATCGAGTTGAACAGCCCGCCAATCGCTCCGCCCACGGAAAGGGCAATGTAGAACACGGTCAACTGCTCGGCTGACGGACGCATATCGTAAAGCAGGCGATGTGCAAAAAAAGAGCGATGACGAACAACACCGGGACATAGAGCAGGATGACCACCGGCGCGTCATGTTCGCTGACCACTTTGGACACCAGTACGACACCCGCCGCCAGCGCCGCCAGCATAGGCAGGTTCAAAGCGTCAAGCGTCAGGTGTTTCCATTTGGCGAAGGCAATGATGAAGGACAGGATGTAGACCGCCAGCGGAACGACCCAGATCAGCGGGAGAGCACCAAGGTCCGTGCTGACGCGCGTTGTGAAGGACAGCATCAATGAGGAGGGAATGAATGCGACGAACACCCAGATAGCTATTTGCCACAGAGTGGGGAAACTGGCTTTAAGTGCTGTTTGCACCGACGACTCTGTGTGACGTGACCCCCGCAGGGCGATCATGCCACTGCCAAGCAAGAGCGCCCCGAACAGCACAAAGCCGATCAGCCACACGCGGCTGATCTCAGCGGCCCCAAAAAATGGGTCTGCAACCAGGGGGAAAGCCAGCAACGCCAGCAATGATCCGACATTACTGGCGCTGTAAAGGAAATACGGATCATCCGCCGACGGCCCGCCCGACTTGGCGTACCATGACTGCAACAGGGGCGCATTTGCTGACAACACTGCAAAAGGTACACCTACACCTACGGCGAACAGGCCAAGCGTTTGCACTGCGGTCGAGGTCGAGGCGTTATAGCTCCAGCTTTCGCTGGTGGACAGCGGCAGGAAAGTCAGCGCTGCGACCCAGAGGGCAAAATGGGTAACGATCTGCCAGCGCAAGGGCAGAAATTTGGTCAAAAGATGTGCGTACACATATCCGAGAATCAGCACCACTTGGAAAAACAGCATGGCGGTGGTCCAAACTGCCGGCGCACCGCCAATTTTGGGAAGAACCAGCTTGGCAAAAAGCGGCTGGACAAAGAAAAGCAGACTCGCGCTTGTGAAAATCGCCGCGCAGAAGATCGCAATGGTTGCTGATCTGAATCTGGACGTGTTGGGAACGTCTAGGTTCGAAATACTCACGTTTGCCACCCGGGTTGTTGTGTTTGACGAGGGAATTAAGCGGGGATTCCGCCCGAATTATGGCCCAACGCAGTAAAATGTTTGGCTTTTGGTCGGATTGTTCGCAAAAGCAAGGGTAAAATGGGCATCTCCAATTCAGGCAAGGCTTTGCTGATGCCAGACTTGTGATTGTCAGATTTCCAAAACCTGTGAGAATTGGGGTGAATTTTATAGAAGGAAAACCGATATGCGTACTTTGATACTGGCTTCAATTCTTTCGTTCGGAGGGGCTCTTGCCGCCATGGCTGACGACATCATCAAAGTTCAAACGAATAAATCCGTAGTCGAGGCGCTGGATGATCTGGAGGCAGCGGTAGGCAACGCAGGAGCCACGGTGTTCGCCCGCATCGACCACGCGGCGGGGGCGGAAAAGGTCGGAATGCCCATCCCGGCCAATCAAGTGCTGATTTTCGGCAATCCTGCGCTGGGTACGCCGGCCATGCAGATCGATCCGCGTGCGGGGTTGTTCCTGCCGCTCAAGGTGCAGGCATATGAGGACGGCAACGGTCAGGTCTGGCTGGCCTATGAAGATCCCAAAGAGACGATGGATGAACTGGATGACGTCGAAAAATCACCCGTTATCGAGAAAATGCGCGGCGCACTGGCCAAGCTGACCGCCGCCGCTGCGGGTTAAGACCTTTTTGGTTATGCGCTTGCGCTTTTCACACGCGCAAGCGCGTTTCGCGCGATCAGGATGTGAAACGGCAGGATCGCAGCAAGGTACAGTCGCCCACCCCAATTGTGACGATGTACCCAGGTGGCCAGCGAGATTCGGCCGTTTTCTGACAGGACTGAGACACGAAAATCCAGATGGCGGTCGTTGAATCCTGCAATCACTTCGGCCTCACCATCATATTCAACCGGAAAAATCCCCAGCTTGTCCGCAGCCTCAGGTCCTTTCGAGCTGAGGCCGAAAGGTGCGACCAACGCGCCACGCAATCGCACCAGCGCCATCGTCCATGCCGGAAACGCGGTAATGATTTCTGCGGCTCGACGAGGCGAGAGTTCCGATTCGACGCTGAAGCAGTCAAGAAAATCGCCGTCTTTATACCGTTTGTGCAGCAGGCTTTGCGCGGACAAATCAGAACGCTTTACAGGCGAATGGAACATTGAACTATTCTCTGAGAGTTGTCAGAGCCTCTTTCAGATCAATCGCCCCATCATAAAGCGCACGTCCGGAAATGGCACCGTTCAGGGCTGCGCCACAATCGCGCAGGGCGATCAGATCGGCGATCGATGACACGCCACCGGATGCGATAACAGGAATGTCTACCGTTCTGGCGAGGTCTGCCGTGGCCTCGATATTGGGGCCCTGCATGGCGCCGTCACGGTTGATATCTGTGTAGATGATCGCGGCCACGCCCGCGTCTTCGAAGCTGCGGGCCAGATCAGTCACCTGAACATTGGTTTCTTCGGCCCAGCCTTTTGTGGCCACCATGCCGTTTCGCGCGTCGATGCCCACGGCGATCTTGCCCGGGAACGCCATGGCTGCTTCACGCACCAAGTCAGGGTTTTCGACGGCAACCGTGCCCAGAATAACCCGCGCCAGACCCTTTTCGACCCAGGTTTCGATGGTCGCCATGTCACGGATGCCGCCGCCCAATTGCGCAGGCACATTGCAGGTTTCCAGAATCGCCTCGACCGGGGCAGCGTTGACCGGTTCACCCGCGAAGGCACCGTTCAGATCGACCAGATGCAGCCACTCGCACCCGGCCTCGACAAAGGCGCGCGCTTGTGCCGCCGGGTCTTCGTTGAACACGGTGGCCTTGTCCATGTCACCGCGCAGAAGGCGCACGGCATTGCCGTCTTTAAGGTCGATGGCGGGGTAGAGGATCATGTCGGGCGGCCCTATATCACTGTTACACGCGCGGGATATCGCACAGGCAGGGCAGGGGATGCAACGCGACGCTGGGTCATTCTTGCCCGTCGCTGAATGCCGGGTCAGACTGCCCTCAAAACAGGGAGAAAACTATGAAGAGATTTACTTTTGCAGCGGGTTTGATGTTTCTCGCAACCGGCGCGATGGCTGCAGATCCCGTCGACGGTCTGTGGAAGACTGCACCCGGTGATACCGGCGGCTATCTGCACGTGACGATTTCCGAATGCGGTAGTGCGATCTGCGGAACCATCGACAGCGCGTTTGATGCGGATGGCAACGAGCAGCTGGAATATGAAAACCTCGGTAAGAAGATCATCTGGGACATGGTGCCCGAGGATGGCGGAAGCTATGACAGCGGCAAGATCTGGGCACCGGACCGGGACAAGACATACAATTCGAAAATGTCGCTGGACGGCCAGAACAAACTGACCGTCAAAGGGTGTGTGGCGGGCGGTCTGATCTGCCGCGGACAAACCTGGACGCGTGTTCAGTAGGCCTCAGGGTTTCCAGGTCAGGAAGTTGCCCAGCATGCGCAGGCCAACGTCCTGACTTTTCTCGGGGTGGAACTGCATTCCAACCATCGTGTCGCGGCCAATGACGGCCGTGACTTCCTGCCCGTAGTCCACATAGGCCAATCGCTGTGCCGGGTCGGATACGCGGAAGTGGTAAGAGTGGACGAAATAGGTGTGATCGCCGGATTTCACCCCGTTGAACACCGGGTGATCGCTGTCCAGAACAAGATCGTTCCAGCCCATATGCGGCACTTTCAGCGCTGTGTCTGACGGTTCGATCCTGACGACATCGCCGGAAATCCAGTCCAGACCATCCGTTTCGCTGTATTCATGGCCTTTGGTTGCCATCAACTGCATGCCCACACAGATGCCCAGAAACGGGCGGCCTTTCTGTTCGACCGCCTCGACCATCGCGTCATAGATACCCTTGTGACCACGCAGTTCGGCGGCGCATGCCGGAAACGCTCCGTCGCCGGGCAAGACCAAACGATCCGCGCGTGCCACAACATCCGCGTCCGAGGTGACGACAACCTCACCCGCGCCGACCTCTTGCGCCATGCGCTGAAACGCTTTTTCCGCCGAGTGCAGGTTGCCGCTTTCGTAGTCGATAATGGCGGTCAGCATTTACAACGCGCCTTTGGTCGACGGAATCGCGTCTGCCTTGCGCGGATCGGTTTCGACGGCGTCGCGCAGCGCGCGCGCAACGGCCTTGAATGCAGCCTCGGCGATGTGGTGGCTGTTGAAGCCGTGCAACTGGTCGATATGCAGCGTGATGCCGCCATGGGTGCTGAGAGCCTGAAAGAACTCACGCACAAGCTCTGTGTCAAACGCGCCGATTTTCTGTGTCGGCAGCTCCACATTCCAGATCAAGTAGGGGCGGCCCGACAGGTCCAGCGCACAGCGCACCTGAGCGTCATCCATCGGCAGGTGGCATTCGCCATACCGCCGAACACCTTTCTTGTCGCCCAGAGCTTTCGTCAGTGCCTGCCCCAGCGCGATGCCGGTATCTTCGACCGTGTGGTGGTCGTCGATGTGGTAATCGCCCTTGGCTCGGATCGTCATGTCGATCAGTGAATGACGTGCCAACTGGTCCAGCATGTGGTCAAAGAAGCCTACGCCGGTCTGGTTGTCATACTGGCCGGTGCCGTCCAGATTGACCTCGACCGAAATTTCGGTCTCGGCGGTCTGACGGCTGATCTTTGCGCTGCGCATGGGCGAATTCCTTTTGCTACAGGCGCGCTTATAGACGGGGTTGGGCCAGTTGATCCAGTGCCCGCGTCGCGATCGCTTCAAACTGTTGCAGGGGATTGCACCCAGGTCCGCGCCATGCCAGCCTGCCGGAAACTCGATTCAAAAGGCCCGGCTCATGTCCACCTGCGTTTTCATACAAATCCGTTGCAAACCCGGTACTACCTACAAGGTCGCCGAAGAGATTGCGTTACGCGAAATTCACTCGGAACTCTATTCCACCAGCGGTGAGTATGATCTGATGCTCAAGCTCTATATCCCCGAAACCGAGGATGTGGGCCATTTTATCAACGAGCACCTGCTGGTGATTCCAAACATTGAGCGGTCGCTGACCACGATGACGTTCAAGGCGTTCTAGCCCAACTCAAACGTCGTTACGCCAAAGATGCGAGTCAGGTCGATATCGGGTTCGTGATCGGAATACATTCGGGCCGTTTCGAACACCTTGTCCAGCCCAAGCTCGTCGGCCAGCGCAAAAGCAGCTGTGTTGGGCTGAGGTATATCGACGAAGACCTCATGTTCGCTGTGGTCTTCAGGAATTGCCTCCAAAAGTGCCCGCAGCAAAGCCTTCGCAATTTTGGACGTATCTGCGAACAGCGGGCCAACCTTATAGCCGGTTAGGCAGGGGCGCAGAGTCGCGTAGCCGCGGATTTTACCATTCTCAGTGTAGAGTTTCGAGACATGGCTAAAGGCACTCAACCAGCTTTCCAGAAACAGATCGCGCGGGGCAGGGAATAGCTTGCGGTCGTAAGCTTTCAGGTCATCAGATGCGCTGTTCAGATCGGTTATGTGGTCAATCGGCGCGGTGCCCAACTTCGCTAAAACCCGTGTCTTCGTCCCGGAAAAACGGTAGTTGTTGTAGGCGAAGGTGAAGCCGGATTTGCGATAGTTGTCCTGTTGTTCCACCACACCATCCAGACCCATATTCCGGCCGGTGCAATGCGCCAGCGCGTGTCCCGCAATCTCAAGCCCGTGTCCGTGATGCCGGAAATCAGGTTTTACGATGTAGAAGCCAAGAAACGAAAACGCGTCGTTGTAATTAACTGCCGAAACCGAGGCGATCATCTCACCATCCAGGAACCCGCCCAGAAACCCTTCCGGGTCGGTCGGGCGAAAGCATTCGGCATCGTGGAGGCCCGGATTCCATCCCTCACGCCCAGCCCAATCCACGGCGTGTTGGACTTCTTCGCGGGTCAGAGGGCGGATAATGTAATCAGACATGGGTAATGATCCTATAGTGCGCAATGCAGCCAGAATGGCGCAACGCTCTACAAAGAACCAGCTTGTTTGGTGAATTTGGTATCTGGAGCGGGCGAGGCGATTCGAACGCCCGACCCTAACCTTGGCAAGGTTATGCTCTACCCCTGAGCTACGCCCGCATCAGATACATATGTGGTCCAAAGACCTCTCAATGGAGCGGGCGAGGCGATTCGAACGCCCGACCCTAACCTTGGCAAGGTTATGCTCTACCCCTGAGCTACGCCCGCGCCGTTGAGTGAGGAGGGATGTATAAATTCCCACGCGGGGCTGCAAGCGGAAAAACACAAAAAAGAGGAAAAATCTTTCGACGGAACCCGGCTTCCGGTCCGTTCAATCTCAAACGCAGATCAAAAAAGACATGGGTGGAAGGGCTTTCATGATATCCGTTGCAGACATGAAGATAATGGCGCTGGCCGCAATGATTTTGCTGGTCACCGCGATGCCAGAACCGGACAATCACGCACACAATCGGATCACGCCCATTTTGTTGAAAGCGCCCAATGTGATGACGACGGATCTGACGGGATAGCATCCGCCAGCCAACCTATAGCGCCAGAATCAGGTTTGTGATGGCCGCAATCAGAATGGCCAGGAAAGTCAGGCTCATGCCAGCCTGCCGCAGGATGACGATCTGGGGCGTGCGCCCAAATCCGTATGCGTGCAAAAGACGTCCGGCCAGCAACATCAAGCCCAGTCCATGCAAAATCAACCCACCTGCGCCCTGCAACTCTACCATAGCAATCAGCAAAAGGGCGATTGGGGCGTATTCGGCGCAATTTGAATGTGTCCGTATTGCCTTGATCATCAATTTGCTGCCGCCATCCCCGACCGAGATTTTGTCGCTGCGGCGCTGCAGGATCACTTTGACGCTGAGTGCAACGTAAAGGATAGCAATCAGGGCCGCATAGATCGGGGTGATAGCAAGCATGGTGTTTCTCCGGTTCAGCATAGTAAAAGGGCCGCGTGGTTTCCCGCGCGGCCCTTTGAACTGTAACCGGTTCGTCAGCTTATTCCAGCTCGACCAGAAGGTCCTTTGCGTCAATCTGGCCGCCGGGCTGCACATGAACGGCCTTGACGGTCGCATCGCGCTCGGCGTGGATTCCCGTTTCCATCTTCATCGCCTCGATGGTTAGCAACATGTCGCCTTCCTTGATCTGTTGACCCGCAGTCACTGCGACGGTGGCCACAACACCCGGCATCGGCGCGCCGATATGATCCGGGTTGCCAACCTCGGCCTTGGGGCGCGCTTGCGTGCTTGACGTGACCATCCGGTTCGGAACCCGGATCACGCGCGGCTGGCCGTTGAGTTCAAAGAACACTTTGACCTCGCCCTTTTCATCCGTTTCGCCAATGGCCTGACAGCGGATTTCCAGCGTCTTGCCGGGGTCGATTTCCGCCGTGATCTCTTCACCGGGCTCCATGCCGTAGAAGAAAGTGCGCGTAGGCAGGGTACGGACCGGGCCGTAAATCCGGTGACGTCCCATGTAGTCCAGGAACACCTTGGGATACATCAGGTATCCGTTCAGATCCTCGTCATCGACCTCTTTGCCTTCCAGTTGCTTGGACAGCTCTACGCGGGTGGCCTCAAGATCAACCGCAGTCACGTCCTTGCCGGGGCGTTCGGTGTTGGGGGCTTCGTCCTTAAGCACCTTCTTGATGATGGTGTCCGGAAAACCGCCCGGAGGCTGACCCAGATTGCCGCGCATCATGTCCACGACCGAGTCCGGGAAGGCCACGTCGGTATCGGGGTCCTCGACCTGCTCGCGGGTCATGTTCTGGCTGACCATCATCAGCGCCATGTCGCCAACGACCTTGGAAGATGGCGTTACCTTCACGATGTCACCGAACATCTGGTTCACGTCAGCATACATCTGCGCCACTTCGTGCCAGCGCTCTTCCAGGCCCAGGCTGCGCGCCTGTGCCTTGAGGTTGGTGAACTGACCGCCGGGCATCTCGTGCAGATAAACTTCCGAGGCCGGAGCCTGCAGGCTCGACTCGAACGCCGCGTACTGGCCGCGGACAACCTCGAAGTAATCGCTGATTTCACGGATCGCCTTGATGTCCAGACCGGTGTCGCGGTCTGTGTGGCGCAGCGCTTCGACCACCGTACCCAGCGTCGCCTGGCTGGTGTTGCCCGAGAAGCTGTCCATCGCGCAGTCAACAGCATCCACGCCCGCCTCGGACGCGGCCAGAATGGTCGCGCTGGCAATACCGGCAGTGTCATGTGTGTGGAAGTGGATCGGCAGCCCGACCTCTTCTTTCAGCGCGCGGATCAGGATCTTGGCCGCGGCGGGTTTCAGCAGGCCCGCCATGTCTTTCAGGCCCAGAATATGCGCGCCGGCGTCGCGCAGCTCTTTCGCCATGCCGACATAGTATTTCAGGTCGTACTTGGCACGGTCCGGGTCAAGAATATCGCCAGTGTAACAGACGGTACCTTCACAAATCTTACCGGTTTCGACGACCGCATCCATCGCCACGCGCATGTTCTCGACCCAGTTCAGCGAGTCGAAGACACGGAACACGTCAATTCCTGTCGCCGCCTGACGCACGAACTCCTGCACCACGTTATCAGGGTAGTTCGTATACCCCACTCCGTTTGCGCCGCGTAGCAGCATCTGGGTCATCAGGTTCGGCATCGCCTCGCGCAGGTCGCGCAGGCGCTGCCATGGACATTCCTGCAAGAAGCGGTAGGCGACGTCGAAGGTCGCACCGCCCCAACACTCGACCGAGAACAGCTGCGGCAGGTTCGCCGCATAGGTCGGGGCCACTTTGATCATGTCGATTGACCGCATCCGGGTCGCCAACAGAGACTGGTGCCCGTCGCGCATGGTGGTGTCGGTGATCAGCAGTTGGCGCTGGGCTTTCATCCAGTCTGCCACCGCCTGCGGGCCCTTCTGCTCCAGCAGGTTGCGCGTACCCATCTGCGGTTCGGCTTTCAGCGCGGGCGGCTTGGCCTCTTTCAGATCGGCGCGCGGTTCGGGGCGGTCCTTGGTCTCGGGATGTCCGTTCACCGTGATGTCGGCGATATAGGTCAAAACCTTGGTGCCCCGGTCGCGCCGCTTCTTGAAGGTGAACAGCTCAGGCGTGGTGTCGATGAACTTGGTGGTGTATTCGTTCGACAGGAAGGTCGGGTGCTTGAGCAGGTTGATGACGAAATCGATATTGGTGCTGACACCACGAATACGGAATTCTCGCAAGGCACGGTCCATCCGGCTGATCGCTTTTTCGGGCGTCGGGGCCCAAGCGGTAACCTTGGTCAGCAGCGAGTCATAATACCGGGTGATCACACCACCCGCATAGGCCGTCCCGCCATCCAGGCGAATACCCATACCGGTGGCCGAGCGATACGCGGTGATGCGGCCATAGTCGGGAATGAAGTTGTTCTGCGGATCTTCCGTCGTGATGCGGGTCTGCAGCGCGTGGCCGTTCAAATGCACGTCTGCCTGGCTTGCAGCGCCGGTCGCCTCTGCCAGAGGTTTGCCCTCGGCGATCAGGATCTGCGCCTGCACAATGTCAATGCCGGTGACTTCTTCGGTGACGGTGTGTTCCACCTGCACACGAGGGTTTACTTCGATGAAATAGAATTTGCCGGTTTCCATGTCCATCAGGAACTCGACGGTTCCGGCACATTCATAGTTCACATGAGCGCAGATCTTGCGGCCCAGTTCGCAGATTTCGGCGCGCTGTTCGTCGCACAGATACGGGGCAGGGGCGCGTTCAACGACCTTTTGGTTCCGGCGCTGGACCGAGCAGTCGCGTTCATAGAGGTGATAGATTTCACCGTGTTTGTCACCCAGGATTTGCACCTCGACATGGCGCGCTCGGATGATCATTTTCTCCAGATAGCCTTCGCCATTGCCGAAGGCGGCCTCTGCCTCGCGACGGCCTTCCAGGACTTTCTCTTCCAGTTCTTCTTCCGACTGGATCGGGCGCATGCCGCGCCCGCCGCCGCCCCAAGACGCCTTGAGCATCAGCGGGTAACCGATCTCGGCGGCCTCCTTGCGGATCGCGTCCATGTCAACGCCCAGAACTTCGGTGGCAGGAATGACCGGAACACCTGCTTCGATGGCTACGCGTCGCGCGCTGGCCTTGTCGCCGAGCGCGCGCATGGTGTCCGCCTTTGGACCAATGAAGGTGATACCGTTCTTGACGCAGGCATCGACGAAATCCGGGTTCTCGGACAGCAGGCCATAGCCCGGGTGGATCGCGTCGGCACCACATTGCTTGGCAACACGGATAATCTCGTCGATCGAAAGATACGCGGCGACCGGCCCCATGCCTTCACCGATCTGATACGCCTCGTCCGCCTTGAACCGGTGCAGGCCCAGTTTGTCTTCTTCAGCGTAAACAGCGACGGTTCGTTTTCCCATTTCGTTTGCTGCGCGCATGACGCGGATGGCAATCTCGCCGCGGTTGGCGATCAGGATCTTGTTGAAGTCTGTCATGATAGGTCCCGGACTTTCGTGTATAGGCGTCTTATTGGGCAGAGAATACGCACACGTATATCCGTTCTTCTGGGTAGAACCGGCATGTTAACGCTCGCAAACGCCCTTTGGTCGCAGTGCCTTTATACTTATGCCGCGTCGCAGCATCAAATAATAAACGTTAACTCTCAATCTGACACAAGCGCGCCAATCCCATCTGACCCATATTAGCGTGCAGATCCTGTCTTAGGATATCGATGACATGTGCGGGCCCTTGTGCGCCAAGTGCGGCGAGTCCATACAAAAAAGCGCGCCCGAGCATGACGAAATCCGCGCCAAGTGACATTGCCCTCAAGATATCCAGGCCGCCTTCGACGCCACTGTCGAAGATCAGGGGCAGGCGGGTCGCATCCCGGATAGAGGGAAGAACCTCAATGCTGGCCGGGGCCGCGTCAAATTGACGACCGCCATGATTCGACACCCACAAGGCGTTGACACCAACCTGTTCTAACCTGCTCGTATCCTCCGGGCGCAGGACGCCTTTCAGGACAAGCGGCCCGTCCCAATGGTCGCGCAGCCATTTGACATACTCCAGGTCTGGCGATGTTCGAAGCAGGTATCCGACATGTGCAGTCGGGGGCAGATCTCCGGGGTTTTCAATATACTTGTCCAGCGTTCGCATGTGCGGCACACCGTTGCGCAGCATGCCCATCGCCCAGGCGGGTCTCTGGGCGATCTGCGCCAGCACGCGCGGGGTCAGCTTTGGCGGTTGCCGCAAGCCCGATCGTGTCTGCCTTTCCCTGCGCGATGCGACGGGAACATCCGCTGTGAGAACCAGGGTTTTGAACCCGGCCTTGCGGACCCGGTTCAGCAGGTCCTTTCGAATATCCGGATCTCGGGGCGGATAAAGCTGGAACCAGGCATTGTCCCCAAGATGCGGTGCCATGTCTTCGGGGCTTTGGCTGGCTACTGTCGACAGAGTGTAGGGAATACCCGCCTTTGCGGCCGCGCTGGCAAGCAGCTGTTCCGCGCGGGGCCAGACCAGCCCGGACATTCCGATCGGTGCGATTCCGAATGGCATCGGATACGGAGCCTCAAGAAACGTCTTTGACGTATCAAAGTCCAGCTCGCCGTGCAGGATCGAGGGGCAGAGGCGCACGTCATCCAGGGCTTGGCGGTTCCGGTGCAGTGTCGTTTCCATCCCGGTTCCACTGTCGATATATTCCCACACGAAATGCGGCAGGCGACGGCGCGCACGGTGTTTCAGATCCGGTATGCCGGGATAGGTGCTGTGCAAGTCCATGCAGATTGATCCGACCTGCCATGCGATTCGGCAAGTTTTTTAAGCTGCATCCTTAGATGGTTGCTGGCTTTCAGGTGACGTACGTTGGGCCTGGTTCTTGGCGCCACTTGCGACATGCACTTGGTTGCGGCCCTTGTCCTTGGCGACATAAAGCGCATCATCGGCCGCGCGCAGCAGGTCCTGCGGCATGGTGCCGTGGGCCGGGTAATGTGCGACCCCAAGTGATATCGTGATGCGCGGCAATGCCTTCTCACCATACCGTACGGATACAGCCTCGACCGCCTGGCGCAGCTGTTCGGCGCGGGTCATGGCATCTTCGGGGCTGTTGTCAGGCAGGATCAGCATAAACTCCTCACCACCGATGCGGCAGGCGACTTCGTCCCGGTCGCACCCTTGCTCCAAGGCGGCGCCGACTGCGCGCAATACCATGTCGCCAGCATCATGCCCGTGAGTATCGTTGAACTTCTTGAAGTGATCCACGTCCACTGCGATCAGGCTTAGTGCAGCGCCCGTCTGCTGGCTGCGGCTGATGGACTTGCGCAGCATCTCGGTCATATGGCGGCGATTGAACAGCCCGGTCAGCGGGTCTCGTACCGATTGGTCATGAAGTTGATCCCGCATCCGGACATTGGCGATCGCCATACTGATCTGTTCGGCGCACAATTGGGCCAATTTGCGGCTCTTGTTGAAGCAGTCTTCGCGCCCCTCAAGTGCCCGCAGATGCAAGAGGCCAACGGTTTCGCCATGGGCCAGAATGGGAAAGCAGAAATAGGGCCGACCGTCATGCGGTTCGGCGTGTTCGCAGACAAAATCAATCTCGGATGCGCCGAACTCATAGGTCCGGCCGCGCCGCAAGCCCCAGCATCCTTCGGGATGAATGTGAGATTTATGAGTTCCACCGTTCCAGCTTGCGCAGCCATCCAGCACGTCGCGTGAGTTGGAGTAGACATACACACTGCCTTCGGCCTCTGGCAGGATATGGGTCATGAAGCGAGACACCATGTCGAACAGTTCATCCAGCGACCGGCTTGATTGCAGCCATTCGTTCAATTCACCTAGCAGGCGGACCTCGCGGGCGAGGCGCATCTGTTCGTCCATCAGTTCCCGCTCTTTTATGGCCCGTTTGCGCAGATCGCGAACCTGTCGACGATTGGTGCGATGAACAATCAGGATAACTGTCGTCAGCGCCAGCAGGGCTATCCCGCTGAGCAGCGCCAGGGACAGGCGAACGCGGGTGATGAACAGGTTCCGCAGGTCCGTAATGTCAGAATAGAACTCGATGGCGCCTAGGAACGTCGCATCCTTGATGATCGGCGTGTAGACCTCGGCCACATGGCGGCTGTTCAGTTCCGTATCCCGGGAATCGCCGACAACAAAGGAATCAACTTCGGCAATCGGCTTCTCTTCGTGTTTGTAATAAAGACCCCCGGCGGCGACGATCGACTGGAAATAGGGTTTCGTATTCACGAACCCGACGTCGCTTGCACGGGTCGACCAGAACACTTGCCCCGAAGCATCGAACAGCTTGAAGCGGTAAATGTCCGTGGTTTCGGGCAGTAGCTCCAAAAACTCCTGGTCATGCTCGGTCAATGCGTGAAAACGGAATGTCTGGCCAAGATCGTTCAGATGGCTTTCGATCTGGCGGCTCATCCGCATCGCGTTTTTTCGCAGGTCAGCTTCCAGCATGCGATCAACCACTGGCGCCGGGGCGGCATAGATCCCCCAGCCCGCTGCTGTTGTCAGCGCGAGCAGCATCAGGGCCACGCCCATCATTTTAAGCCTCGAGGACTGACCTGTCAGTTCCGCCTGTTTCATATGTCCGCTCCCACAACACTCTGACAAGCATCACAGTCAGGATTTGACAGAGAGTTAACAGGGGCGCAGGGCGGCGGCGTCTTTGTTTAGAATTGAATGTAAAAAGAAGTGTGAAAAGTCTGCGAACAAGCCGTGAACAAACCCTTTCCCTTCGCGCTTTTCCAGCGTAGTTTGGGGCCATGAGCAGTTTTGACGAAATGGACGCCTTCGAGGGCGCATCGCTGTCGGCGCGGGCAATGGCTGCGCGCCCTTCGCCCTATCTGGATGAGCTGAACCCGGCACAGCGCGATGCGGTCGAGCGGCTGGACGGTCCGGTTCTGATGCTGGCCGGGGCTGGCACCGGCAAGACCAAGGCGCTGACGGCTCGGATCGCACATCTTCTCAACACTGCGCGCGCGCGTCCGAATGAGATTCTGTCGGTCACGTTCACCAACAAGGCCGCGCGCGAGATGAAAGAACGGGTTGGCCGCCTGCTGGGACAGCCCGCCGAGGGGATGCCATGGCTGGGTACGTTTCATTCGATCTGCGTCAAACTGCTGCGCCGCCATGCGGAACTGGTCGATCTGAAATCGAACTTCACCATTCTGGATAAGGACGACCAGATTCGCCTGCTCAAGCAATTGGTGCAGGCCGCCAATATCGACGACAAGCGCTGGCCCGCGCGGATGCTGGCCGGCATCATCGACGACTGGAAGAACCGCGCTCTGACACCTGACAAGGTGCCCACTGCCGATGCCGGGGCCTACAATAACAAGGGCGTCGAGCTTTACGCTCAATACCAGACCCGCTTGCGCGAGCTGAATGCGGTGGATTTCGGCGATCTGCTTCTGCACATGGTTACGATCTTCCAGACCCATCAGGATGTTCTGGAGCAATACCAACGCTGGTTCCGTTATATCCTCGTGGATGAGTATCAGGACACCAACGTCGCCCAATATCTGTGGCTGCGCCTGCTGGCCGGGGGGCACAAGAACATCTGTTGCGTCGGCGATGACGATCAGTCGATCTATGGCTGGCGCGGGGCCGAGGTGGGCAACATCCTGCGCTTCGAAAAGGACTTTCCCGGCGCGTATGTGGTGCGACTGGAACAGAACTATCGCTCGACCCCGCATATTCTGGCGGCTGCGTCGAACGTCATTCGGGGCAATGAAAACCGTCTGGGCAAAGAGCTCTGGACCGATGCCGAGGAAGGCCACAAGGTCAACCTGATAGGCCATTGGGATGGTGAGGAAGAGGCCCGCTGGATCGGCGAGGAGATTGACGCGATGCAGGACGGTACGCGGGGTATTCGCCCTATGAACCTCGACGAGATCGCCATCCTCGTCCGAGCCTCGCACCAGATGCGGGCCTTCGAGGACCGGTTCCTGACCATCGGTCTGCCCTACAAGGTGATTGGCGGCCCCCGATTCTATGAACGGATGGAGATCCGCGATGCCATGGGCTATTTCCGGCTTGTGGTCAGCCCCGAGGATGATCTGGCGTTCGAGAGAATCGTGAACACGCCAAAACGCGGACTTGGTGACAAGGCGCAGCAGACGATTCAGATGACAGCGCGTGAGAACGGGGTGTCTCTGATCGACGGCGCGCGGATTGCAGTCGACAATGGGCTGATCAAGGGCAAGGGCGGTAAGGCGCTGCGCGAGTTCATCGACGGTCTGGCGCGTTGGAATGCGATGACGCGTGGACCACGGATTGAAGTGGACGAAGAGTCCGTGATCGATGACGGTTCACCCATGCGGTTCGGTGCGCCCGAACACACGCATATCGAGCTGGCGCAGATCATCCTCGACGAATCCGGTTATACGGCCCATTGGCAGAACGACAAGACGCCCGAAGCGCCGGGGCGCCTTGAAAACCTAAAGGAACTGGTCAATCAGCTGGACAATTTCGAGAACCTGCAAGGGTTTCTGGAGCATGTCAGTTTGGTGATGGACAACGAGCAGGACAGCGACGGGGCCAAAGTCTCGATCATGACCCTTCACGCGGCCAAGGGGCTGGAGTTTCCCGCCGTCTTCCTACCGGGATGGGAGGACGGGTTGTTCCCCTCGCAACGGTCAATGGACGAATCTGGCCTCAAGGGGCTCGAGGAGGAACGTCGCCTGGCCTATGTTGGCATCACCCGTGCCGAGGAGGTGTGCACGATTTCTTTTGCCGCCAACCGGCGGGTGTTCGGGCAGTGGCAGAACTCCATGCCATCCCGGTTCATCGACGAATTGCCGGAAGATCACATTGAGGTGCTTACTCCTCCGGGTCTTTATGGTGGCGGTCAGCACACTGCGGGCATTGAAACGCGTGCGGTCGAAGCCAATGTCTACAACTCGCCGGGCTGGAGGCGGTTGCAGGCGCGGCAGGGGCAGCATGGCATGTCGCAACCCAAAGAAAGCCGGAACACGGTCATCGACGCCACCGCAGTGGCCAGTTTCACGCTGGGCGAACGAGTGTTCCACCAGAAATTCGGCTATGGTGCGGTGATCGGGATCGAGGGTGACAAGGTCGAGGTCGACTTCGACAAGGCCGGCACCAAGAAAGTGGTCTCGCGTTTTCTGAGCAACAAGGATGACGTCCCGTTCTGAGGCGTCATATCCCTTCGACCAGAATCAGATTGGTTGCGGCGGTGGCCTACCGGATCTTCGCCAGTTCGATGTACTCCGGGTCGTCTTTCCAGGCTTTCGCCGCCGCAAGGTCCGGAAACTCCATCAATACAATCCCGCCGTCGGGCCAAACGCCTTCGATCCGTTCGACCGGTTTGGATGAGATTGTCAGCAAGCGGCCTCTGTGGCGGTAGAAAATCGGCATGAAGCCAGCCAGATAATCCTGATGCCCATCCGGGTCGTGGATGTCGATCTGCGCGATGAAATAGGCTGCCATAACGTCCTCCGGATCAGAAATCAGGACGCTGTTTTACACCCCTGCTCGAAAACTAAAAAAACGGCGGTTCCCAGGGAGGAGGAGGGGAACCGCCGTCTTGTCAACATCAGAGCAGGGAGGAGGAGAGCCCCGATGTATTCGTGCCCGGGTTTGAGCCCGGTATGAGGAAGACGCGGCGACGTCAGGGAGGAGGAAGACGTCGCCGCGCGCTTTCAACATCGAGGCAGGGAGGAGGAGAGCCCCAATGTATCAGGATCCGGCGGGTTGGGGCCGGTATAGGGTGCGGCAACGTCAGGGAGGAGGAAAGACGTTGCCGCTGATTACAGACCCTAAGGGAGGAGTAAGGGCCTGATCTCAGTATTCGTGGCGCGCTTATTGCGCTATGTGATCGTTGGCGGCCTGCATGGCCACCCGGCGGATCATGGACCGATGCAGGCCCAGATCGGCCAGTTCACGATCCGACAGCCCTGCCAGTTCATTGACGGTCTGGCGATACATACGATAGCGGGCAAAGCGCGTCTTAGCGTTCTCCACCAGGGCTGCGATTCCGAACGCCGATGCGCTCTTGGGTGCTGTATGTGTGCTTGCGACTGCCATGCTCATCATCCGTGTCTATTTGCTTTGCCGATAACGTTCGGCCCTTGCTTGAGATTGAAAATAGGCAAATGCTGCAATTGCACAATAGGTCACATCGTCAATGCTGCTATGCAGCAAGCGCATAGATTGGTTCAGTTTTTTGCCTCGACTGGAAATGCGCCTTGAAAAATTGGGCATTACTCTGGGTCACTGGTGATGGCGCAAACATGGCCTTCTGGCGGCTTGCCCTCTAATTGAGCGGTATTGGCTGGAATTTGGGCGAATAAACAACTCGGGTAGCTCCCGTGAGAGAAGCGGCAAGGCGAAGCGCGGCGCTTCACCAGCCTCTGAAGCTCAGTTTGCCGGTTTCAGGTTGCGGCGCGTGCAGTCGGAGATCCGCGGGAATTCATGGGCAGGTGTGGTTTCCGAGGGCATATTTCGCCGAAAACGCGCGCGAACTTCGAACGATTCTGTGAGGCCGCAGCACAAGGACACGCAGTATTTCCACCCTTCGCGGCGGGTTTCAAATTTTTTCGGGAAATCATGGGAAAAAATTTTACGCCTCAAATTATCTATATATAGAGGTCGGGTCGTCGTATTCTTCCACAAGTGGTGTCATTACGTTCCGATTTTAGAGTGATACTGTGTCTTGAGTGTGTTTCATGGGGTGCGGTTCGCAAAATTCCTGTTGATTTCCATGAATTCCCATGGCATCCCTTATGCATCCGATGAGGACGAGGCAGCAGGGGCACCAAACGACCCCGACCAAAAATAATCAGGTTTCATACAGGCATCTCGCTTTCATCAATCAAGAGATCCGGCGCGCGGGCGAGCAGACATCCCCCCAGGTGGCGCGTGCAGCTGGACATCCCGCGAAGCGGGTCAATGCGGCGGGTTGATCAGTGGCAGCAGATCAACCCGCCGTTTTTCATCCGGGGGAACGTGAATTTCAAGTGGGGCGCAAGCGAAAGGGACAGTCGTCTTGGCGCGCAGGTTTAGAGGTGAAAGCCACCATAAGGTGGACACGAAGGGCAGGGTCTCGATCCCGGCCTCGTTTCGCCGTGTGATTGAAGCGTCCGATCCCAACTGGCAGCCCGGAGACAATCCAGAGCTTGTGATCGTCTACGGCGATCATCGCCGCAAATTCCTTGAATGCTATACCATGCAGGCCATTGACGAGGTTGATGCCAAGATTGATGCCTTGCCGCGCGGGTCAATGCAGCGCCGAATGTTGCAGCGCATGTTCCATGGTCAGTCCTTTCCGACTAATGTGGATGAAACCGGGCGTCTGGTGTTGCCTGCCAAGCTGCGCAACAAGATCGGCCTTGAAGGTGAGGCGTTCTTTATCGCCGCCGGTGATACATTTCAGATCTGGAAGCCCGAGACCTACGAAGTCGAGGAGCTGGCCAAAACCGAAGAATGGATTAACGATCTGCCAGAGGACTTCGATCCTATGCAGTTCCTTGATGGCACCGAGGATGCGTAACGGCATGGCCGGCGCTGAGATCTCCTCCGACAAACCTCACGTTCCCGTTCTGTTGCGCCCCCTGCTGGCCGCGGTCGCACCTGTGTCCGGCGTCTGGCTGGACGGCACCTTCGGCGCAGGCGGGTACACCCGCGGATTGCTGGAGGCCGGGGCAGACAAGGTCATCGGCGTTGATCGTGATCCGCTGGCTTTTGATATGGCGTCAGAATGGGCGGGCGCCTATGGCGACCGGCTGGTGATGCAGCCCGGTGTGTTTTCTCGTTTGGACGAATATGCGCAGAATCTGGATGGCATTGTGCTGGACCTTGGCGTTTCCTCAATGCAGTTGGATCAGGCCGACCGTGGGTTTTCCTTCATGAAGGATGGCCCCTTGGACATGCGCATGAGCCAGGAGGGCGAAAGTGCCGCCGATCTGGTCAGCACCGCAACCGAGGCGCAGCTGGCCGACATCCTGTTCCACTATGGTGAAGAACGAGCCAGCCGCCGGATTGCCAAGGCGATTGTCAAAGCGCGCGCGGAAGAGCCGATCACCACGACCCTGCGTCTGGCCGAGATCATCGAATCCTGCCTGCCACGTCCGAAACCGGGGCAATCCCACCCGGCCACGCGCAGCTTTCAAGGGCTGCGGATCGCCGTGAATGCAGAATATGAAGAACTGTTTCAGGGGTTGATGGCCGCTGAGCGCGCATTGAAGCCTGGCGGGCAACTGGCTGTTGTCACATTCCACTCCATCGAAGACCGGATGGTGAAACGGTTCTTTCAGTCCCGCGCAGGCAAGACGGGGCGTGCGAACCGCTATGCGCCGGAAATTGAACAGGAACAGCCCCAATTCACGTTGAAAACCCGCAAGGCGGTGGGTCCTGACGAACAGGAATTGCGGGAAAACCCGCGTGCACGGTCAGCCAAACTGCGCGTGGCAATACGAACAGAGGCTCCGGCGGGGGAAATCGAATCGCGGGCCATCGGGATGCCGCAACTGGGGGGAAGGGCAAGATGAAGAGTGTTTTGTATGTGTTGACTGCTCTGTCCGTATTCGGCCTTGCCTTGTGGGCCTATCAGGAAAACTACCGAACCCAACAAGTGGTAAAGGAAACGCAGTCTTTGCAGCGCGAGATCGGAATGGCACAGGTGCGGCTGGCCGTTCTGGACGCGGAATGGGCCTATCTGAACCGCCCGGACAGGCTGCGCGAACTGGCCGACCTGAACTTTGAGCGCCTTGGCCTGCTGCCTTTGCGGGCCGAACAGTTCGGACGTGCGGATCAGATCGCCTATGCCGAAGACCCGGACCTGCCCGTGGTTGATCCGATTGAATTGCAGGCCATCACCGATATTCAGGCTTTGGGCGAGGTGCAGATTCCATGACACGCACCCCTTTGCGCCCCCTGGCCCGAATCCTTGATGCCCGCGCCCGGGGCGAAAACCCCAAGGCAATCGAACGTGAGAACATCCGCAAGCGTCACGAAGAGATGAAAGATCGCGCCCGCGCCCGCGCCGAAGGGCGTTTGCTGGTGCTTGGTCTATTCTTCTTCTGCGCTTTTTCAGTCGTTGGTGTCCGCATGGGCATGTTGGCAACCTCAGAAGCACAAGAGCCTCTGGCCAGCGCGCCGGGGGCGGCGATTGCCATGCAGCGCGCCAACATCGCCGATCGCGAAGGGCGCATACTGGCCACCAATCTGGACACTTATTCCGTCTACGCGCAGCCCCCTCTGATGATCGACCCCGGGGCGGCCGCGGACCAGCTGGTCGCGATCTTTCCTGATCTGGACAAAGAGCGGCTGATCAAGGACTTCACCAGCAATCGCAAATTCCTGTGGATCAAGAAACGCATTTCGCCCGAGCAGAAGCAGGCCGTGCATGACATCGGCGATCCGGGCATCCTGTTCGGCCCGCGAGAAATGCGGCTTTACCCCAACGGGCGGCTGGCCGCTCATATCCTGGGCGGGTCCGGTTTTGGGCGTGAAGGCGTCAGCGCCGCCGAAGTGATCGGCGTGGCCGGTGTGGAAAAGCAGTTCGACGACTATCTGCGCGATCCGGCCAATGGCAACAAGCCTCTGCAACTGTCGCTGGACCTGACCATTCAGGCCGCAGTTGAACAGGTTCTCTATGGCGGCATGAAGATCATGAATGCCAAGGGGGCCTCGGCCGTTCTGATGAACGCGCATACGGGCGAGGTCATTTCAGCTGCTTCGCTACCTTCTTTTGATCCGAATGACCGTCCGCGCCCGCCGACCTCGGGCTTTGACCCCTCGGACAGCCCGCTGTTCAACCGTTATGTGCAAGGCGTGTACGAACTGGGGTCCGTTTTCAAGATTTTCACCGCCGCGCAGGCCGTTGAACTTGGATTGGTGAATTCGAACACCATCATCGATACGTCCGGGCCGATGAAGATCGGCCGCTTTCCCATCGGCGAATTCAACGGTAAGAACTACGGCAAGATCAGCGTGGCGGATGTGATCGTCCACAGCTCGAACCGTGGCACGGGGCGTTTGGCTTTGCAAATCGGGGCCAAACGGCAGCAGGAGTTTCTGGACGCGCTTGGCATGTTCGATCCGACCCCTTTCGAGATTGTCGAGGCCAAGGGCGGCGTGCCGCTGAAGCCGAAGAAATGGGGCGAGCTCAGCACCGTGACAATTTCCTATGGCCATGGCCTGTCGACCAGTCCGATGCATCTGGCCGCCGGATATGCGGCGATTGCCAATGGCGGGCATTACGTAAGTCCGACAATCCTGCGCCAGAACGGCTCGCAATACGGGCCTCGTGTCATGTCACAGGACACCGCGCGTCAGGCGCAGAAAATGCTGCGCAAGGTGGTAACGGACGGCACCGCCAGTTTCGCCGAGGTCAAGGGCTATGACGTGGCGGGCAAAACCGGTACGGCCGACAAGCCCAAACCGCGCGGCGGGTATTACGACGACAAGGTCATTGCCACCTTTGCGACGATCTTCCCGGCCTACGACCCGCAATACGTTCTGATCGTCACGTTGGACGAGCCTTCGATCGTGGCCTACGGTGAAAAGCGTCGCACGGCCGGTTGGACTGCGGTGCCTGTTGCCGCCGAACTCATCGGTCGCGTCGCACCGTTGTTGGGGCTACGTCCCCGGCTTGAGCCTGAGGCGGGCGCTGCTATAACGCTGACCTCAAACTAGGCTGTCCGGCAAGAGGTGGGTCATGGGCACAAGGACGAAGAAACTCAGCCAGCTGGCCCTGACCGCAAGAGAGGGCGCAAACCCAGATATCACTGGTCTGGCCGTTGACAGCCGCGAGGTGAAAGACGGTTTTCTGTTTGCCGCGCTGCCCGGTTCCCGCGTTCATGGCGGAGAGTTCATCCAGTTTGCCCTGCGCATGGGGGCCACTGCGATCCTGACCGATGCCAGAGGGGCAGAGATCGCCGAGGCCGAGCTGGCAGCCTCAGACGCCGCGCTGGTCGTGGTGGAAGACCCGCGTCAGGCGCTGGCCGGTGCCGCGGCGCTGTGGTTCGGGGCGCAGCCGCAAACCATCGTGGCCGTCACGGGGACGAACGGTAAAACGTCTGTTTCCACCTTTGTCCGGCAGATCTGGACCGAGCTTGGCCATGCCGCCATCAACCTCGGCACCACCGGGGTCGAGGGCGCCTGGACAGCGCCGCTGGCCCATACCACGCCCGAGCCGATCACCTTGCACCGCTGTCTGGCCGAGGCGGCTGAAAACGGCGTGACCCATGCCGCAATGGAGGCGTCGTCCCACGGCCTTGAACAGCGCCGTCTTGATGGCGTTCACCTGACCGCCGCCGGTTTCTCGAACTTCACGCAGGATCATCTGGATTACCACGAAACCTTCGAGGCCTATTTCAACGCAAAGGCCGGTCTGTTCGACCGGGTTTTGCCGCAGGATGGAACAGCTGTCGTCAACCTGAGCGACCCTAAAGGGGCTCAGATCAGGCGGATTGCCGAGGCGCGTGGTCAGTCGGTGCTCACGGTCGGGCTGGGCGATGCCGATCTGTGCCTGATCAACCAACGGTTCGACGCGACGGGGCAAGACCTGCGCTTTGCGTGGCAGGGTCGTGCGTTCCAGACCCGCCTGAATCTGATCGGAGGATTTCAGGCCGAAAACATTCTGCTGGCCTGTGGGCTGGTCATCGCAGCCGGGGACGGCCCCGAACGCGTTTTTGAAACTCTGCCCCACCTGACAACGGTTCGCGGGCGGATGCAACTAGCCGCCACGCGTGACAATGGCGCGACGGTGTTCGTGGACTATGCCCACACGCCTGACGCTGTCGCCACAGCACTCAAGGCGCTGCGCCCGCATGTGATGGGCCGTCTGATTGCCATTGTTGGCGCGGGCGGGGATCGCGACGCCACCAAGCGCCCGTTGATGGGCAAGGCGGCAGCCAACCACGCTGATGTGGTCTTTGTCACCGACGACAACCCGCGCAGCGAAGATCCGGCTGTGATCCGTGCGGCCGTGATGGCAGGCGCTTCAGAGGCCGCCGGCAAAGTCAGCGTGACCGAAGTCGGCGACCGTGCCGAGGCCATATTGCGTGGAATTGATGCGTTGCAACCGGGCGACGCTCTGCTGATTGCCGGAAAGGGCCATGAATCCGGACAGATCGTGGGGGATCAGGTTCTGCCCTTCGACGATGTGGAACAGGCCAGCATTTCCGTGGCAGCACTGGACGGGAGGGTCGCATGACGCTCTGGACAGCATCTGATGCGGTTGAAGCGACCGGTGGGCAGGCCACGATCGACTGGGTGGCAAATGGTGTTTCCATCGACACCCGCACCCTTCAGCCCGGCGATCTGTTCGTGGCGCTGAAAGCGTCGCGGGACGGGCATGATTTCGTAGCTCAGGCGTTGGAAAAAGGGGCAGGCGCCGCGCTGGTTTCCCGTTTTCCGGACGATGTACCCGTAGGAGCCCCCCTGCTGATCGTCCAAGACGTGCAGGCAGGTCTTGAAGCGTTGGGGCAGGCGGCACGGGCACGAACTGGTGCGCGCGTGGTCGGCGTGACGGGCAGTGTGGGTAAAACGTCGACCAAGGAAATGCTGGCGACAATCTTGGAAACGCAAGGGAAAACCCACGCCAGCGTCGCCAGTTACAACAACCACTGGGGCGTGCCACTGACCCTTGCGCGGATGCCGCATGACACCGAGTTTGCGGTGATCGAGATCGGCATGAATCATCCGGGTGAAATTGCCCCTCTCGCCAAACAGGCCCGCCCGCATGTGGCGCTGGTTACGACCGTGGCGGCGGTGCATCTGGAAGCCTTCGAGTCGGTGGCCGACATTGCGCAAGAAAAAGCGGCGATCTTCGAAGGGCTCGAACCCGACGGGGCTGCAATCGTCAACGCAGATATCGACCACGCGGACATCTTGCGCCAAACAGCGGTGGAGCAGGGGGCAGGGGTTGTCGATTTTGGCCGGAACGCAGCGGACTACCGGCTAACCGATGCTCGGGCAGAAGCCGACGCAGTGAATGCCGAAGCAAAGGTTGGTGATCACGTGATCCGGTTTGAGGTGAACTCTGCCGGTACGCATTTCGCCATGAACGCTCTTGGCGCACTGGCGGCCTGCGTCGAATTGGGGGTCGATCTGGATCAGGCCATCGCGGGCCTGAATGCGTGGTCGCCCGTCAAGGGGCGCGGGGTACGCGAAAGCTTGCCATTGTCAGGAGGTGGGCGGATCGAACTTTTGGATGACAGCTATAACGCAAACCCGACCTCGATGGAGGCTGCTCTGGATGTATTGGCCGCCTCTGGCGGTATCCGCCGCATTGCGTTTTTGGGTGACATGAAGGAACTGGGCGCCCAGGAAGAGGCCATGCATGCCGCCATGGCAGGTATCAAGGCGATGGAGCATGTAGATCAGGTCCATTGCATCGGGCCGTTGATGCAGTCGATGTACTACGCGCTGCCAGAAAAGAAACGTGGACTCTGGTTCGCAACCAGCGCCGAAATGGCCGAACATCTACCTGCGTTGATCCGGGATGGCGACACGGTGCTCGCCAAGGGTTCACTCAGCATGGCATTGGCCGTGATTGTTGACGGTCTGCGCAAAATGGGGCAAGGGGGCGCGCTTGATGGGTGAACATGCCCGCGCGCCTCGTGTGAGAAAGGTATTGTCATGCTGTACTGGTTGACCGCTCTGTCGGACGGAGGGGATTTCTGGAACCTCTTCCGGTATATCACCTTCCGCGCAGGCGGTGCCTTCATGACCGCGCTGATCTTTGGGTTCATCTTCGGAAAACCCCTGATCAACGTGCTGCGCAAGAAACAGGGCAAGGGCCAGCCAATCCGTGACGACGGCCCCGAAGGGCATTTTTCCAAGGCAGGCACACCGACAATGGGCGGGTTGCTGATTGTCGGCGCTCTGGTCACGTCAACCCTTGTCTGGGCGCGGTTGGACAACCCGTATGTCTGGATGGTTCTTTTTGTGACCTTGTCATATGCGGCAATCGGTTTCGCGGATGACTACGCAAAGGTTTCAAAACAGAACACGCAAGGGGTTTCGGGCCGGATGCGTCTGGCTTTGGGCGTGATCATCGCCGTGCTGGCCTCGCTTTGGGCCACGTTGCACCATCCCGAAGCCTTACAGAACCAGCTGGCGGTTCCGGTGCTCAAGGATACGCTGCTCAATCTGGGAGTTTTTTACATCCCGTTTTCGATTGTCGTGATTGTGGGGGCTGCCAACGCGGTGAACCTGACCGACGGTCTGGACGGGCTGGCCATCATGCCGGCGATGATTGCGGCCTCGACTCTGGGCGTGATCGCCTATGCGGTGGGCCGGGTCGACTTTACCGAGTATCTGGACGTGCATTACGTCCCGGGCACCGGTGAGATCTTCATCTTCACCTCCGCGCTGTTCGGAGCGGGGCTCGGGTTCCTGTGGTACAACGCCCCCCCGGCGGCAGTGTTCATGGGCGACACCGGGTCGCTGGCCCTGGGCGGCGCATTGGGCGCAATTGCCGTGGCCACCAAGCACGAGCTGGTTCTGGCCGTGGTCGGCGGCCTGTTCGTGGTCGAGGCGCTGAGCGTGATCATTCAGGTCCTCTACTTCAAACGCACCGGCAAGCGGGTCTTCCTGATGGCCCCGATCCATCATCATTATGAGAAAAAAGGCTGGGCCGAACCGACCATCGTGATCCGCTTCTGGATCATCTCGCTGATTCTGGCGATGATCGGTCTGGCGACGCTGAAGGTGCGGTGAAGTGATCAATTTTCTTGAATACCTACGACCACACATTGAATGGGTTGCCAATTCAATTCGATCACTTGTTGCCGCATTGGTTCTGGCGTGGGGTGTTTGGTACGTGGCTGAGTTGTTTGCAACGGAGAGTAACGCGAAGAGGTGGTTAGCCTTTTTCTCGGCAATAGCGGTGATTTTACCGTTCATTTATTGTTTGTTGTGCAATGCACTCCTGATTTCGCTTCGAGGGCTGAAATATATTTCTCAGGATCAAGGCTTCAAAGCTGTTGAGAAGTTGGGTTGGGGTCTGCAGTTGCGGGTAATAGCCATAGCCTTAGGAATCGCATTGATCTTGTTGCCCTTTACCATTGTAACACTCTTTGACGGATACAGGGCCGCGTTGTCGATTTCTTGGGGTATCCTGATTGTCTACACGATCGTTGCTGCTCTGTTAGTATTGTTGTGGAGCAAAAAAGGAACGAAGGTTTGATCCCGGTCAAAGGCTTTTCAGGACAGAAAGTTGCGGTTCTGGGGCTGGGCCGGTCCGGCTTGACTACAGCCCGCGCCTTGCACGCAGGCGGGGCAGAACCGGTCTGCTGGGATGACAACCCAGCGGCCCGTGATACCGCCGAGGAAGAAGGCTTCACCTGCGCCGACCTGCGCAAGCATGGAGCGTTTGAAGACATCGCCTCGCTGATCGTCTCACCGGGCATTCCGCATCTCTATCCCGAACCGAACCCTGTGGTGGCCGCAGCCCTGGATGCAGGCGTGCCGGTGGACAATGACATCGGCCTGTTCTTCCGCTCCTTTGCCGGACCAGAATGGAACAACTACGACACGCCTCCGCGCGTGATCGCGGTGACGGGATCGAATGGAAAATCGACGACCGCCGCTCTGACCCACCACATTCTGACCGAGGCCGGGCGCGAGGTGCAGTTGGCGGGCAATATCGGGCGCGGGGTTCTGGATATCGATCCGGGCGGCGACGGTTCGGTCGTGGTGCTTGAACTGAGCAGCTATCAGACGGAACTGGCCCGTTCGCTGACCCCCGATGTGGCGGTATTCACCAATCTGTCGCCCGATCATCTGGACCGACATGGTGGTATGGGTGGCTATTTCGCAGCCAAGCGGCGTCTCTTTGCCGAAGGCGGCCCCGACCGCGCGATCATCAGTGTCGACGAAACCGAAGGCGCGTTTCTGGCGGGGCAACTGGCCGAAGGCCCTGCGGATGACCGGGTGATCCGTGTCTCGGTCGCGCGGAAACTGACCGGGCCGGGCTGGCAGGTTTTTGCGCGCAAAGGGTTCCTGTCGGAATACCGCAAGGGGCGGCAGGCGGGGTCTATCGACCTCCGCGCGATCAAGGGTTTGCCTGGTGCGCATAATCACCAGAATGCTTGCGCGGCCTACGCGGCCTGCCGGTCGCTGGGCCTTGCTCCCCGCGTGATCGAAGACGCGCTGCATTCCTATCCGGGTCTGCCGCATCGCAGCCAGATCATCGCCGAGGCGGATGGGGTCACCTATGTCAACGACTCCAAGGCGACCAATGTCGACAGCGCCCTGAAAGCGCTTATGGCGTTCAAAAAGATCCGATGGATTTGCGGCGGTCTTGAGAAAGAGGGCGGCATATCAGCCCTGAACACGGCGACGGGCGAGGTCATCAAGGCGTATGTGATCGGACGCGAAGCGGCTGGTTTTGCGATGCAGCTCGAGGCGGATACGCAGGTCTGTACGACGATGTCTGAAGCCGTTGAGCAGGCCATGGCGGATGCCCGACCTGGCGAGACAGTCCTACTGGCACCGGCTGCTGCCAGTTTCGACCAGTATGACAACTTCGAACAGCGCGGAGAGGATTTTGCAACGCAGGTCAGGCTCAGGCTGACAGAATAGCCATTTGCAATAGACCGCCGGCTGGGCCAAGCTTGGATGCTATCAGCTTGACGCGGCACCACTATTGGTTTTGCTTGCCTACAGACTCAACACGAGGTTATGACTATGCCATTTCGTAGACTTTCTCTGATCCTGCCTGCCATTCTTGTTGCAGGGGCCTGCACCAATACGGGTGCTAACTATCAGCCTATCGTGGACGGCCCGGTCGGTCCGAACTACAACGTGGATCTGCAGCAATGCCAACAACTGGCGGCATCGCAGGGCAGCGTTGATGGCTCTACCGCAGGGAACGCAGCAATTGGCGCAGTGGGTGCCGCGGCCGTTACTGGGATCGTTCAGGACAGCAGCGACAATCTTGGTCGCGCGGCTGTGGCAGGTGCCCTGGTTGGCGCTGGCGCAGATGTCATCAATAAAAACCAGAACAAAGAAGTCGTGGTGCGCAACTGCATGCGTGGGCGCGGGTATAACGTCGTAGGCTAATGCTCGGCGGCAATTGCAATACCTGCGGCATGGCCTGATGACCATGCCCACTGGAAATTGTAACCGCCCAACCACCCGGTGACATCCACCGCTTCACCAATCGCATAGAGGCCGGGGACATCCCTGGCCTCCATCGTTTTCGAGGACAAGTCATCCGTGTCGATCCCGCCCAAGGTGACTTCGGCGGTGCGATACCCTTCGGTTCCCGACGGCACCAGTTGCCACGCAGACAAGGCCGAGGTCAGCTCGGCCAGTTTCGTGTCTGACTGATCCGCCAGCTTCCCGGACATCGGAATGATCCGGCACAGGTAGTCGACCAGCCGGGCCGGCAGATGCCGCGCCAATTCAGTGGTCAGCGCCTTGCGACCTGCGCTTTGCCGCTGTGCGCGCAACAGATCAAGCAGGGACAGATCGGGGATCAGGTTCACCCGGATGGCCTCACCTTCGCGCCAGTATGACGACAATTGCAAAACTGACGGTCCGCTGAGGCCGCGATGGGTGAACAGCAGCGCCTCGTCAAAGCTGGTTCGATCATTCGACAGTCGCACGGGCAGGGAAACGCCGGACAGGTCCCTGAACCGCCCATCCGAGAAGGTAAATGGCACCAATGCAGCGCGTGTTTCAGTCATGCGCAGACCGAATTGCCCGGCAATGTCATAGGCCAGCCCGGTCGCGCCCATCTTGGGGATCGATTTTCCGCCCGTTGCCAGCACCAGATTGGTGCAGGTCAGGTGCTGCCGCTGTCCTTCACGTTCAACCTCCAGTGCAAAGCCGCTTTCGGTCTTGCGCAGATCACGCAGAGAGGTTTGAACCCACAGCTCTGCTCCTGCACCGCTTAATTCATCCAGCAACATCCGGATGATCTGTTTCGAAGAGCCATCGCAGAATAGCTGGCCCAGGGTTTTTTCATGCCAGGCGATGTTGTGACGTCCGACCAGATCGATGAATTCCCACTGCGTGTATTTTGCAAGGGCGGATTTGCAGAAATGCGGGTTCTGCGACAGAAAATTGCCCGGCCCCGCATAGATGTTGGTGAAATTGCAGCGCCCACCGCCCGAGATGCGGATTTTCTCGCCGGGTGCCTTGGCGTGATCAATCACCAGCACGCGCCCACCGCAATGGGCCGCACACATCATGCCGGCAGCCCCGGCTCCAAGGATGATCGTGTCGTAGGTCATGTGCTGCGCATGGCGTGGATTAATCGGGATGGCAAGGCCTCATGCCGAAGTAGTGCATGAGACGCACTACCCGCGCATTCCCAGATTTGAGGTCGACCGACATGGCGATTGCCAGATGTTCAGCGCGCTGTCATGCTGCGGCTTTAACGCAAACAGGCTTTGACAAAACAAGCTGGCAAAAGGAATTTCCAATGCAGTTTCCCGAATTTATTTCGTCATTTCCAAAACTGGATGTGCCTTTTCCTGAAGACGTGGTGCAAACGGCCGTCATTCGATCAGATGCAGGGCTGGTCGCTTTCTTCACTTTCCTCAAGGACATGGAGCTTCCCCTGCATTCGCATGGTGCCCAATGGGGGACAGTAGTCGAGGGGGAAATTGAACTCACTATCGGTGGCCAGACCCGCACGTACCGCCCCGGCGACAGCTACTCGATCCCAAGCGGTGTGGAGCACGGAGGGATCATCAAGGCGGGGTCTCGTGTCATCGATGTGTTTGAAGAGCCCGACCGATATCCGATCAAAGGTTAGCGCAATGAGCAACGCCTTGTAGGTTTAATCACACGCCGCTCCACCAAGTGGCGCGGCTAACACTGCAATTTCCTAGGTCAGCCAGATGCAGAAGGGGGACACCTTGGGCATGGCAGGTTGATTTCTGCCTTATTGCTTCATTCTGCTAGCCCAAAAACAAAAATCCCTGTAATGTCACAAGCAGACCCCGAAAACGGGGCGTTGACGAGGCAGAGAGTGGCGGTATCTCATGACTGAGATGGTGTATGGCGCGGTCCAGGACCAGCGCGGCGAACCGATTCTACCGAAATGGTGGCGTACAATCGATCGCTGGACGATGTCCTGCGTTCTGATCCTGTTTGCCATCGGTCTGTTGCTGGGGCTGGCTTCTTCGCCACCGCTGGCCGGGCGAAACGGGTTCGATCCGTTCCATTATGTCGAACGTCAGGCCATCTTCGGCGGATTGGCGCTGATTGCGATGCTGCTGACCTCGATGATGTCGCCGACGCTGGTGCGGCGGCTGGCAGTGCTGGGCTTCCTGGGGGCATTCGTGGCGCTGGTTTTCCTACCCGTGTTCGGAACTGATTTTGGCAAGGGCGCGGTGCGCTGGTACTCGCTGGGGTTTGCCTCGCTTCAGCCGTCCGAGTTTCTTAAACCCGGCTTCATCGTCGTCGCTGCATGGCTGCTGGCTGCCTCACAAGAGATAAACGGCCCGCCGGGGCGGATCTGGTCGTTTGCCCTTTGCATGGCGATAGTCGGCATGCTGGTGATGCAGCCTGATTTCGGCCAGGCCTGCCTGATCCTGTTCGGCTGGGGGGTGATGTACTTTGTCGCCGGGGCGCCGATGCTGCTGCTGGTCGGAATGGCCGGGTTTGTTGTCCTGGGTGGTATGTTTGCCTATTCTAATTCTGAACATTTTGCCCGTCGTATCGATGGCTTCCTGAATCAAGAGGTCGATCCGACCACGCAGTTGGGCTATGCCACCAACGCCATTCGTGAAGGTGGTTTGTTCGGTGTCGGGGTGGGTGAGGGGCAGGTGAAATGGTCTCTTCCGGACGCGCATACCGATTTCATCATTGCCGTCGCGGCCGAGGAATACGGCCTGATCCTGGTGCTCATCATCATCGCGCTTTATTCGTTGATCGTGGTACGCTCGCTGCTACGCCTGATGCGGGAACGCGACATGTTCATCCGTCTGGCGGGCACCGGTCTGGCGTGCATGTTCGGCGTGCAGGCGATGATCAACATGGGTGTTGCGGTACGTCTGCTGCCCGCGAAGGGTATGACGCTGCCTTTTGTCAGCTATGGCGGCTCATCGCTGATTGCAGGCGGTATTGCGGTCGGCATGCTGCTGGCCTTTACCCGAAACCGCCCACAGGGCGAACTTGGCGATATTCTACGCGGACGAGGATAATGGGGACTCCATATCTGTTGATTGCGGCTGGTGGGACTGGGGGGCACATGTTCCCCGCTCAGGCGCTGGCCGAGGCGATGCTGAACAAGGGCTGGCGAGTGCGCCTGTCTACCGACCCGCGCGGCGCCCGCTATACTGGAGGTTTCCCGCATTCGACCGAGATTGTCGAGGCGTCCTCAGCCACTTTCGCGCGTGGCGGCCTGGTGGCCAAGGCTATGGCCGGTCCCAAGATCGCGGGCGGCATCGCCAGCACGGTGTTCCAGATGATGCGGGACAAGCCCGATGTTGTTGTGGGCTTCGGCGGGTATCCTTCGATCCCGGCGCAGAGCGCAGCGACCATGCTTAAAATCCCCCGCATGATCCACGAACAGAACGGAGTGTTGGGGCGTGTGAACCAGTTGTTCGCCACCCGCGTCGCGCAGGTGGCCTGCGGCGTCTGGCCCACGGACCTGCCCGAAGGCGCACATGGCATCCACACTGGCAACCCGGTCCGGGCTGCCGTTCTGGACCGCGCCGCAGCCGGTTACATTCCGCCCGGTGATTACCCGATGTCGGTCCTTGTCATGGGCGGGTCGCAAGGCGCCCGCATCCTCAGCGATGTTGTGCCCGGAGCCATCGCCGAACTGCCCGAAGACATCCGCAATCACATCCGCGTCTCGCATCAGGCGCGGGACGAGGACGGCGAGCGCGTCACAGCCTTCTACAACGACCACGGCATTCGCGCCGATGTGCAGCCCTTCTTCGATGATGTCCCCCGTCGCATGTCGGATGCCCAGCTGGTGATCTCACGTTCGGGCGCGTCCAGCGTTGCCGATATCTCGGTCATCGGGCGCCCGTCGATCCTGATCCCCTTTGCCGCAGCCGCCGGAGATCATCAGACGGCCAACGCACGTGGGTTGGTACAGGCGGGCGGGGCCATCATGATCCCGGAAAAGGCACTTGACGTTCCTGCGTTGACACAGCAAATCACCACGGTTCTCACGAACCCTGAAGCCGCACAGAAAATGGCCCACGCCGCCTTGTCTGTCGGGGCACCCGACGCCACCGAGCGTCTGGCTGCCCTCGTCGAGCAATTGGCGCAGAAGGAGACCACATGAACCCAGCAACCAAACTTCCGCAGGACGTGGGGCCGATTCACTTTGTGGGAATCGGCGGGATCGGGATGTCAGGTATCGCCGAGGTGCTGCTCAATCTGGGTTACCGGGTGCAAGGCTCGGACCTCAAGGCATCGAAGATCACCGACCGGCTGGCAAGTCTGGGGGCCGAGATCTTTGTCGGTCAACGTGCTGAGAACCTTGAAAATGCTGCGGTTGTAGTTGTTTCGACCGCGATCAAACCGGGCAATCCGGAACTGGACGAAGCCCGGGCGCAGGGCCTGCCTGTTGTCCGCAGGGCTGACATGTTGGCCGAACTGATGCGCTTGCGCTCGAATATTGCCATCGCGGGGACTCATGGCAAGACGACCACGACCACCATGATGGCCGAACTGATGGTGGCGGGGGATTTCGACCCGACTGTGATCAATGGCGGCATCATCCATGCCTATGGCTCGAATGCCCGTATGGGACAGGGCGAATGGATGGTCGTCGAAGCGGATGAATCCGACGGCTCGTTCAACCGCCTGCCCGCGACCATCGCCATCGTCACCAATATCGACCCCGAGCATATGGAGCATTGGGGCGATTTCGACAAATTGCGCGACGGCTTCCATGAATTCGTATCGAACCTGCCTTTCTATGGCCTGGCCGTCTGTTGCACGGATCACGCCGAGGTGCAGGCGCTTGTCGGGCGTGTCACCGACCGTCGAGTGCGCACTTATGGCTTCAACGCGCAGGCCGACGTGCGGGCCGAGAACCTGACCTACAAAGTCGGCGTTGCGCATTTTGATATCCATCTGCAATACGAAGACAAGGTGATCGAAGGCTGCACCCTGCCGATGCCCGGAGACCATAATGTCTCGAACGCGCTGTCCGCCGTGGCCGTTGCCCGCCATCTGGGCATGAAAGCCTCGGAAATCCGCGAAGCGCTGGCCAATTTTGGCGGCGTCAACCGTCGCTTCACCAAGGTCGGAGAAGTCGACGGCGTCACCATCATCGACGACTACGGCCACCACCCGGTCGAAATTGCGGCTGTTCTGAAAGCCGCGCGTCAGGCGACCGAAGGCCGCGTGATCGCCGTGCACCAACCGCATCGCTATTCGCGCCTGTCCAACCTGTTCGACGATTTCTGCACCTGTTTCAACGACGCCGATGTCGTGGCCATTGCCGACATTTTTGCCGCCGGCGAAGACCCGATCGAAGGCGCATCGCGTGATGATCTGGTACAGGGCCTGATCCGTCACGGTCACCGTCACGCCCGCGCGCTGCTGGACGAAAACGATCTTGAACGACTTGTGCTGGAACAGGCCCGTCCTGGCGATATGGTGGTCTGTCTCGGGGCCGGCACGATCAGCGCCTGGGCCAATGCTCTGCCCGAGAGATTGCAACGAAAACAAGCTGTTTGACGTCCCTTCTGTTTGGCACACAACCTGAAAGTGTGGTAACCTGCCCGCAACTGTCGCATATCCTCGGAGGGGACAAGTGGACTATTCGATGATCCTTGCCGCCCTCTGGGTGATCTGTGCCACGATCGTGGCGTTCTTGCCGATGCGCCTGCAGTTCCCGCCGGGCGTGACCCTGCTGATCTGTGCTCCGGTTCTGATCGTCTGGCTGGGTTATGACCACGGTTGGTTCTGGTCCGTTTTTGCCTTTGGCGGTTTCGTTTCGATGTTCCGCAACCCCATCCGGTTCTATTGGCGGAAATGGGTGCGAGGGGAGGTCATGGAGTGAACTTGTCCATCGCCCTTGCCGGTCTGTGGGGCGTTTCCGCGAATCTGCTGGCAATGATCCCCAGCAAAGACAACCACTGGACGCGCGCCTATATCCTGATCGCCGTGGGCATTCCGATTCTGGGGTATGTCACCTATCAAAACGGCCCGTGGATCGGCTTGCTGGTGCTGGCCATGGGGATGTCCGTGCTGCGCTGGCCCGTCATTTATCTGACCCGTTGGACAAAGACGAAAATGCAGGGCATGAAGGCGGCTGACGAATAACCGGCCAGTTTCAGGAGGTCCGCCATGGCGTCGGTCGCTACATTTGCCTATCTGCCAATTCTGTCTTTTCTGCTTGGTGCCGCCGCCGGTTTCACCGCGGGCCGCTGGCTGGGCCTGCGCGGCTTGTTATGGCTGATCGGTCTGGCCTCGGCCGTCGGCTTGGCGTTGATGGTCGTGCTGGCCGGAATTGGCACTGGTGAAGAAGAACAGGCCTTCGGCCCTCTGGTCTGGCTGACCGCCGGCGTACTTCCCTTTCTGTTCGCCACGATCATGGGGGGTGTGGGCGGACGCAGCCTGGCGGTGCGCGCAGACATATGACAACGCTTCCTGCTCCCAAAGGTCGCCTGTCTCGGGCGCGTCCTCTCTCTGACCTCACGTGGCTTCGTGTTGGCGGTCCGGCTGATTACCTGTTCCAGCCTGCCGATGTCGAAGACCTGCAAGCGTTCCTGCGGGAACTGCCCGCAGAAACCCCGATCTTTCCGATCGGTGTCGGTTCGAACCTGATTGTTCGGGATGGGGGTCTGCGGGCCGTTGTGGTCCGGTTGGGGCGCGGGTTCAATACGATCTCGGTTGACGGCAATACGGTTACGGCAGGGGCTGCGGCGCTGGATGCGCATGTGGCGCGCAAGGCGGCGGACGCCGGTGTCGACCTGACCTTTCTGCGCACCATTCCGGGATCCGTCGGCGGTGCGGTGCGCATGAATGCAGGGTGTTATGGCAGTTACACGGCGGATGTGTTGCGTAAGGCCATCATTGTCACCCGGCAAGGGGACCTTGTGGACCTAACACCCGAAGACTTGAATTTTCGCTATCGCCAGACGGACCTGCCGGAAGGTGCAGTGCTGATTTCGGCTGTGTTCGAGGCCCCTTCAGGCAATCCCGAAGATCTCCATACCCGTATGGAGGCGCAGTTGAAAAAACGCGACGAAACCCAGCCCACCAAGGATCGCAGCGCGGGGTCGACCTTTCGCAATCCGGCCGGGTTTTCCTCGACCGGGCAGGCGGATGATGTGCATGATCTCAAGGCGTGGAAGGTGATCGATGACGCGGGCATGCGCGGCGCGACGCTTGGCGGTGCGCAGATGAGCCCGAAACACTCGAATTTCCTGATCAATACCGGCTCGGCCACCGCTGCCGACCTCGAAGGCCTTGGCGAAGAGGTGCGAAAAAAGGTTTACGAAACAAGCGGCATCACGCTAGAGTGGGAAATCATGCGGGTCGGAGATCCGCTGAAAGAATAAAGCCCGGACCGTCAGACCAAAACAGGCAAATTCAGGCGACGGATCAAAGGCATAAACGCAGTACGGACCACCATATAAGGTCCGGGGACATTGAGGCGCACGTTGGGTATGTCGAGCAGGACAAACCCCAAGGTGGCGGTATTGATGGGTGGCCCCTCGGCGGAACGCGAGGTGTCTCTCAGCTCTGGGCGCGAATGCGCAGCCGCCCTTGTGGGAGAAGGCTTTGAGGTGGTCGAACTGGACGCAGGTCCCGACCTCTGCGCGCGCATTGCGAACATCAAGCCAGATGTGGTTTTCAATGCCCTGCACGGCCGCTGGGGCGAAGATGGTTGTGTGCAGGGCCTGCTGGAATGGATGCGCATTCCCTACACGCATTCCGGCGTGTTGGCCTCGGCCCTGGCAATGGACAAGCAACGCAGCAAGGACGTCTATCAGGCCGAAGGTCTGCCTGTCGTTCCAAGTGTGATCGTTCCAAGGCTTGAGGTGATCGAAGCCCACGTGATGGAGCCGCCCTATGTGGCCAAGCCAAACAACGAAGGTTCCAGCGTTGGGATTTACATCGTCCACGAAAATGCCAATGGCCCGCCTCAGCTGTCCGAAGACATGCCCGATCAGATCATGGTCGAGAAATATGTTGCGGGGCGTGAACTGACCGTAACGGTGATGGGCGACCGCGCCCTGACCGTGACCGAGATCATGACCGATGGTGGTTGGTATGACTATGATGCCAAGTACAAACCGGGCGGATCATGGCACGTTCTGCCTGCCGATGTGCCACCGGACATCTTTGATCGCTGCATGGATTACGCCCTGCGCGCGCATGTTGTCTTGGGGTGCAGGGGCGTCAGCCGCACCGATTTTCGCTGGGATGACAGCATGGGCTCCGATGGGCTGTTCCTGCTTGAGACCAACACCCAGCCCGGCATGACGCCGACATCTCTGGCCCCGGAACAGGCCGCCCATCTGGACATGACATTCGGCCAGCTTTGCGCCTGGATGGTGGAGGACGCCTCATGCGACCGCTGACCGCCAGACGCGCGTTGGAAATCCATCGAACCAAACCCGTTGCAGGCCCGGATGCGGATTTTGCATCGGCCGACACTGAACAGCGCGATGGTCAACCGCTTCTGCGTCTGCGTGGCGCGCGGGTGTTTTCCCGCGCGGCCCGTCGCAGCGACCCGGCGCCGTCGCGCCTCAGCTACCGGCTCCAGCGCTGGATGCTGACACCTGGCATTCGCCTTGGTGTCAAGGTCGGCCTGCCGATCTGCGCCATTGCTGCAACTGTCGGCATCTTCTTTGCCTCGCAGGACCGTCGCGACGCACTTGCCGCTTATATCGCCGATGTGCGCACTTCGATTCAGGAGCGCCCCGAATTCATGGTCAACCTGATGGCCATCGATGGGGCGGGAACCGGCCTGTCCGAGGACATCCGCGAAATCGTGCCGCTGGATTTCCCGATCAGTTCCTGGGATCTGGATGTGGAACAGATCCGCGACACGATCACCGGGCTGGACCCAGTAAAATCCGCAACCGTCAGAATCCGCCCCGGAGGCATCCTGCAAGTCAATGTCGTCGAGCGTCAGCCAGTAATTGTCTGGCGAACGCATGACGGGCTCGAGCTTCTCGATGAGACAGGCGCGCATGTCAAGGAAGCCACTTCTCGCAAGGACCACGCTGATCTGCCGCTGATCGCGGGGGCGGGCGCCAGCGATCATGTGGGTGAAGCGCTGGAGCTTCTTCAGACCTCGCGCAGCCTGGGCAATCGCGTGCGCGGTTTGGTGCGCGTGGGAGAGCGGCGCTGGGATCTGGTGCTGGACCGTGGTCAGCGCATCATGCTGCCGACCGAACGTCCGGTGCGCGCGCTGGAACGCGTGCTTGCCGTGAACGAGGTGCAGGACCTTCTGGAACGTGACGTGGCCGTGGTCGACATGCGCCTCGGGCAGCGTCCAACCATCCGAATGACCAAAGCCGCCAGCGACGACTGGTGGAACACAAAAGTGACAGTGAGTAACGGGCAGTAACGACCATGATGACCGATCTTTATCAGTCCCAACGCGCCATGCGTCAGATGCGGCGGCAGGCTTTGCAACGCGGTGTGATTGCGATTCTGGATGTGGGCAGTTCGAAAATCGCCTGCCTAGTGCTGCGCTTTGACGGAACTGGTCGGCTGAGCGAGGACAACACCATCGGCTCCATGGCGGGTCAGACGGGCTTTCGCGTCATCGGCGCCGCGACCACCCGGTCGCGGGGTGTCCAGTTCGGCGAAGTTACCGCCATGCAGGAAACCGAACGTGCCATCCGAACCGCGCTTCAGGCCGCACAGAAGATGGCCGATATCCGCGTCGACCATGTGATCGCATGTTTCTCGGGCGCGAACCCGCGCTCTTACGGGTTGGATGCACAAGTCGACCTGGACGGTCAGATCGTGACCGAGGCCGAAGTGGGTCGCGTTCTGAACGCCTGCGACGTGCCGGATTATGGCGACGGGCGCGAAGTGCTGCACGCTCAACCGGTGAATTTCGCACTCGACAACCGCTCGGGCCTGATCGACCCGCGCGGGCAGATGGGCCAGAGCCTTGCAGTCGACATGCATATGCTGACCGTGGATTCGACAGCGATCCAGAACATCGTGCGCTGTATCAAGCGCTGCGATCTTGAACTCGCAGGTATTGCCAACTCGGCCTATGTCTCGGGCATCTCGGCGCTGGTTGAAGACGAGCAGGAACTGGGCGCGGCCTGTATCGACATGGGTGGCGGCACCACGAGCGTATCGATCTTCATGAAGAAGCACATGATTTATGCCGATTGCGTGCGCATGGGCGGCGATCACGTGACGGCCGATATCTCGATGGGTCTGGGTGTGCCTGCCGCCGTGGCGGAACGGATAAAGACATTCAATGGTGGCGTTCATGCCACCGGGGCCGACGACAGGGATATGATTGATATCGGTGGTGACACCGGTGACTGGGAACACGACCGCCGCACCGTCAGCCGTGCCGAGCTGATCGGTATCATGCGCCCGCGTGTCGAGGAAATTCTTGAAGAGGTTCGTGTACGGCTGGACGCCGCCGGGTTTGAACACATGCCAAGCCAGCAGATCGTGCTGACCGGCGGTGGCAGCCAGATCATGGGGCTGGACGGGCTTGCCACCCGCATTCTGGGCCAGCGCGTGCGCCTCGGCCGCCCCTTGCGCGTGCATGGCCTGCCGCAGTCAGCCACCGGACCCGGGTTCTCGTCCGCTGTCGGCCTCAGTCTGTTTGCGGCCCATCCTCAGGACGAATGGTGGGATTTTGAAATCCCGGTCGACACCTACGCCGCGCGCCCGTTCAAGCGCGCCGTACGGTGGTTCCGTGACAATTGGTAGGCACCTGCGCGGGTGTGCACTGGGCGCGGCCTTGCTGCCCGGCGCGGTCTCGGCCCAGACCATAATTACGCCCGAGGCGTTTCTGGATGCGGCTGTCGGCAAAACCCTCACGTTCTACGAAATTCGCAGCGGCGGTCTGGTCGGAACAGAACAGTTCCTGAACCGAAGTGTCTCTGTCTGGCGCGAAGAGGGGCAGGGCTGTGTCTACGGGCAGATCACAACGCCTAACGGTCAGATATGCTTTCTATACGACAATGACCCGGACGGCATTCCGGTCTGCTGGTGGCCATTTTTGCACGAAGGCCGGCTGATGGTGCGACTTGCCTCTTTCGCCGAGGGGGAAATACAGGAAGTGCGCTCCATGACCGAGCGCGGCCTGAACTGCCCAGGTGCTCCGCTCAGCTAAAGAAACCGGTTGCAGCAATTCAATTTATCCCTCAAGATATCCACAAGGCCCGGCAGAGGCCTCGCGGCAGGACCTGAGCAGTTTTCCGCAATGTAAATGACAGTGGATCAGAGCGCGATGAACGAATGAGTCCTCGCGTTCATGTCGGTTGTCTTGTGATGGTCGCCGTTGTTTCCGCTATATCTGGCATGTCCTGCGAAATGCCGCCGGTTTCCGCCTTATTTCCTCCATATTTTGTGGGAAAACGCGATTTTTGACGTGACCTTTTGGCATCAGGCCGCTAGAATCGGACAAGGATAGGTAAGAAAAACACCGCTTTGGCGGGACATAAATACAGGCGGACAGAGCATGACATTGAATCTTTCGATGCCCGGGCACGACGAACTGAAGCCTCGGATTACAGTATTTGGCGTTGGCGGTGCAGGCGGGAACGCTGTCAATAACATGATTGAGAAACAGTTGGACGGCGTTGATTTTGTGGTCGCCAACACCGACGCGCAGGCGCTGCAACAAAGTCAGTCCTCGGCACGTGTGCAATTGGGTGTTAAAGTCACTGAAGGTCTGGGGGCAGGGGCCCGCCCGACCGTAGGTGCAGCCGCCGCCGAAGAAAGCATCGAACAGATCGTTGACCACCTTGCCGGCGCGCATATGTGCTTCATCACCGCTGGTATGGGCGGCGGTACCGGCACGGGCGCTGCTCCGATCATTGCGCAGGCCGCTCGTGAGCTGGGTGTTCTGACCGTCGGTGTTGTCACCAAACCCTTCCAGTTCGAAGGCGCCAAGCGGATGCGTCAGGCCGAAGACGGCGTTGAGGCATTGCAGCAGGTTGTCGACACGCTGATCATCATTCCGAACCAGAACCTGTTCCGTCTGGCCAATGAAAAGACCACCTTCACCGAGGCGTTTTCGATGGCCGATGACGTTCTGTATCAGGGCGTCAAGGGTGTGACCGACCTGATGGTGCGCCCTGGCCTGATCAACCTCGACTTTGCGGACGTTCGTGCGGTGATGGACGAGATGGGCAAGGCAATGATGGGCACCGGCGAAGCAACCGGCGAAGACCGCGCCGTCCAGGCGGCGGAAAAGGCCATTGCAAACCCGCTGCTGGACGAAATCAGCCTCAAGGGTGCCAAGGGCGTGCTGATCAACATCACCGGTTCACACGACCTGACCCTGTTCGAGCTCGACGAAGCCGCCAACCGCATCCGCGAGGAAGTGGACCCAGAGGCCAATATCATCGTCGGCTCGACGCTGGATACGGCCATGGAGGGCGGAATGCGTGTATCGGTTGTTGCAACCGGTATCGACGCCAGCGAAAAAACGACGGAAGTCCCTGTGGCTCGCCGCTCGATGTCAGAACCACTGACCCGCACGGTTTCGGCCGAAGATCATTTTCAGGAAGAAGCACCGGTTGCTGCGGAGGTGGCAGAGCCTGCCCCGCAGCGGGAAGAAAACCGCGAGCCTTCGCTGTTTGAAACCGCTGAAGAACCGGCGCAACCGCAATTCCAGCCGCGCGACGAGCGTGAAGATGACAGCCTGCCGCCGCCGGCCTACCAGCCGCGTGTTGCCGAATTCGAGCCGCAACCCGAGCATATTGAGCCAGCGCCCGAGGCATTTGTGGCACCGCGCGGACATGCCGCCGGCACCCCGTCGCCCGAAGCACTGCAGCGTTTGCAGGCTGCAGTTCAGAAGGTTCCGTCAGCGCCGCAGCGCCCGGCGGCGCCCCGACAATCCGATCCGGTTTCGCAGTCGGAACCCGAGGAGCGCTCGCGTTTTGGCTTCAATCGTCTGATCGATCGGATGACCGGCCATGCGCCTGATACGCCGGCACAATCGCCCCGGCAGCAACCCGTTTTGCGGCAGTCCGAGGCTACGGCGCCAATTCAGGAAGAGGTTGATCCGGATCAGGAGCGTATCGAAATTCCGGCCTTCCTGCGCCGTCAAGCCAACTGATCGCGGTAACAAAATCCACTCAAGGGGCTGCCATTTGGCGGCCCTTAATCGTTTATTAACAGCGTTTTGCAGGCATGTAAGCAGGGTTTTGCCGATCTGTCACATACATGTTTCAATCGGTTGCAAAGAGTGAGTTGAGCCTTGACGCGGGCTTCCTTAACTGAGTGTCCAACACAGTCCAAGCAGGCTGGACACCACTCACCGAGGCCCATTTTGCAACATACGCTCAAATCTCCGGTCACGTTTACAGGCGTCGGGCTGCACAGTGGCAAGCCGGCGACCATGGTTCTGAAACCGGCGGCAGCTGGTCACGGGATCTGGTTCAAGCGGACGGATATTCAACTGGGCGATGCGATGATCCCGGCGCTCTACCATGTGGTCGAACGGACCCCGCTTTGTACGCGACTGGTGAATGATGCGGGTGTTTCGGTTTCCACGGTCGAACATATCATGGCTGCTCTGGCTGGTTGTGGCGTGCACAACGCGCTTATCGAGATCGACGGTCCCGAAGTTCCGATCATGGACGGCTCCTCGATTGAATTTGTGCGTGGCATCATGGCCAGGGGCGTGCGCCGTCAGGCCAGCCCGGTATTGGCCTATGAGGTATTGAAGACTGTCACCGCATCACGCGAAGGTGCCAGCGCCAGCATTGCACCCGCTGACGGGCTGATCATCGACTTCCACATCGATTTCGACGACAGTGCCATCGGCAGCCAGAGCAAGACGCTGGACATGCGCAACGGTTCGTTCGCGCGCGAACTCAGCGATTGTCGCACGTTCTGCCGTCGCACAGATGTCGAGGCGATGCGCGAAAACGGGTTGGCTTTGGGTGGCACGCTTGAAAACGCCGTGGTCGTTCAGGGCGTCGAAGTTCTGACACCGGGCGGTTTCCGCCGCGTGGACGAGGCCGTGCGCCACAAGATGCTGGATGCCCTGGGTGATCTCTATCTGTCTGGTGGGCCGATTTTGGGTCACTTCACCGGAAACAAGTCGGGTCATTCGCTGACCAACACATTGCTGCGCAATCTGTTTGAAACGCCGGGTGCGGTGCGCCCGGTACTGTGTACGCCGGAACAGGCCGCGCGCCTGCCGGGGCAGGGGTTGGTCGTGCACGAAATTCCCGAAGTGGCCTGATCAGATCAACTCTGACGACATTTGCGCCAGAAGTCGCATAAGGCGTTTTGCACCGGAATTTTATGTGCTAGACCATGGCTCAAATCGGGGCAAACCCTATTAAGCAAGACGACAAGGATGGGCGGTATGGTTGGCAGCAAAGCGGCAGTCAGATTCGCGGGTGCGATTCTTCTGGCAGCAGTTTTGACGGCATGCGGCAACGGCGGCGGCCTATTTAGTCGCAAGGGCGCTGACCGTGATCAGAACCTGGAAGGGTTTACGCCGGAACAGATATATACCCGTGGTGAATACGAACTGTCGCAGAATCGGTCGGACGATGCGGCGTGGTATTTTTCGGAAGTCGAACGTCTGTATCCGTATTCCGACTGGGCCAAGCGTGCGCTGATCATGCAGGCGTTTTCGTTCCATTCGGACCAGAATTACGAAGAAAGCCGCGCGGCGGCTCAACGCTATATCGACTTCTATCCGACGGATGAAGATGCGGCTTATGCGCAGTATCTGCTGGCACTCAGCTATTATGACCAGATTGACGAAGTCGGGCGGGATCAGGGCCTGACCTTCCAGGCGCTGCAATCTTTGCGGACCGTGATCGAGGTTTATCCAGACAGCGAATACGCCACATCTGCGGTTCTGAAATTCGATCTGGCTTTCGACCATCTGGCGGGCAAGGAAATGGAGATCGGGCGCTATTACCTGCGTCAGGATCACTATATCGCAGCCATCAACCGTTTCCGTGTTGTGGTCGAAGACTTTCAGACCACCTCCCATACCGCCGAAGCGTTGTATCGTCTGGTCGAGGCCTATCTGTCGCTTGGCCTACTGGACGAAGCGCAGACTGCCGGCGCCATTCTTGGCTACAACTACCAATCCACGGAATGGTATGACGATGCGTACAAGCTGTTGACATCTCGCGGGCTTGATCTCAAGAGCCGTGGCAACAATTGGCTTAGCACGGTCTATCGTCAGACCATCAAAGGTGAATGGTTGTAATCGCGATGGCCTTGGGTCCGGGACGCTGAAGACCTTATGCTGCGCGCCCTAGATATCCGCGACATGCTGATCATCGACCGGCTGGAACTCTGCTTTCAGCCGGGCCTGAACGCCTTGACCGGCGAAACCGGTGCGGGCAAATCGATTTTGTTGGATTCACTGGGTTTCGTGCTTGGCTGGCGTGGTCGGGCTGAACTGGTGCGGCAGGGTGCCGCGCAGGGCGAGGTCGTCGCCGAGTTCGAACTTTCTGCCGATCATCCCGCACATGCGGTATTGGCCGAAGCTGGCCTGCCGGGTGGCGAAGAACTGATCCTGCGCCGGGTAAATACTGCCGAGGGGCGCAAGACCGCCTGGGTCAATGATCGCCGGTGCTCGGGTGAGGTGCTGCGGGCGCTGTCCGAGACCCTGATCGAACTGCATGGGCAGCATGATGATCGTGGTTTGTTGAACCCACGTGGTCATCGAGCGATGCTGGACGAATTTGCCCAGGTCTCGGAGCCGCAGTCAAACGTGCGAACGGCCTGGGCCGCGATGTCCCGTACCCGAAGAATGCTGGCCGAGACCGAGGCCGCTCTGGCTGCCGTCCGCAGCGAGGAAGAATTCCTGCGCCACGCGGTCGCCGAGCTTGACCAGCTTGATCCACAACCCGGTGAGGATGCCGAACTGGATTCCCGTCGCCGCATGATGCAAGGGGCCGAGCGGATTCGCGACGATGTTGCGCGTGCTTTTGCCCTGTTGTCCGGGGACGGGGCGGAAGGGGCCATGTCCGACGCCATCCGCTGGCTGGAAGGCGTCTCGGACAATGCGGGCGGCCAGCTGGAAGAACCGATTGCAGCGCTCGGACGCGCAATGATCGAGTTGGGCGAGGCGCAGGATGGTGTGAATGCTTGCCTTCAGGCGCTGGACTTCAATCCGGCAGAATTGGAACAGGCCGAAGAACGCCTGTTTGCCATCCGTGCGCAGGCCCGAAAGCATGACGTGGCCCCGGATGATCTGGGTTCGTTTGCCGACACACTGCGTGACCGGTTGAACCGGTTGGAGGCAGGAGATGCCGACCTGGCCGACAGACGTGCGGCCGTGGACGCGGCGCAACAGGCCTATGATGCTGCCGCAGCCGAACTAAGCGTCGCGCGCAAGGCCGCCGCCGGGCAGCTTGACGCGGCCGTCATGGCGGAACTGGCCCCGCTCAAGATGGAACGTGCTGTGTTCCAGACCGAAATCACCCCGGCTGAACCCGGCCCCGAGGGCACCGACGCGGTGGCTTTCACCGTGGCCACCAACCCCGGTGCGCCGGCGGGGCCCTTGAACAAGATCGCTTCGGGGGGTGAGCTCAGCCGCTTCCTGCTGGCCCTCAAGGTCTGCCTGTCTGGCGACGACAGCGCCCGGACGATGATCTTTGACGAGATTGATCGCGGTGTCGGTGGGGCAACCGCCGACGCGGTCGGACGCAGGCTGGCGTCATTGGCGCAGGGCGGGCAGGTTCTGGTTGTCACACACTCTCCGCAAGTTGCCGCAAGGGCAGCGCATCACTGGCGGGTGCAGAAACAGGTCGCGAATGGGCAAACCCTTTCCACGGTTGTCCCCCTGGCCGAATCTGATCGGGTGGACGAAATCGCCCGCATGGTGGCGGGCGATACCATCACCCAAGAAGCTCGTGCCGCAGCACGGGCTCTGTTGCAGGCCTGATGGGGCGATGGCGTGATTTGGTGCTCACACTATCGCTATCTCACTTTTATATGGACGCCCCGTGGCTTACTAAGGGTTAAGCGATGATCCCCGAGGGCCAATGACCCAATCGACCCGCACCGTTCTGCGCAACCAGTTCAATCAGGCTCTGGCCGCGATCAAGGATGCGTGGCGGGTGATGCTGCGCCGGGGGCCAAGCCAGATCCAGTTCTGGTTCATCGCACTGGCCATCGGGATCGCAGCGGGTTTCATGGCGCTCGGCTTCCGCAAGGCCATCCGTGCGTTGCAGGCCTATCTTTACGACACCGATGACATACTGCTGCTGCACAGCCACGCCGAGAAACTGCCTTGGTTCATGGTTCTGATCATCCCCATCTTCGGTGGCCTGGTCGTCGGCGTGATCCTGAACCGGTTCACCAATGACGGCCGCGTGAGGTCGGTTGCCGACGTGATCGAAGGTTCGGCCATCACTGACGGGCGGGTCGAGGTCAAGGCCGGCATCGCGTCGTTTTTTGCCTCGCTGATCACTCTCAGTTCGGGCGGGTCAACGGGGCGCGAGGGCCCGGTGGTGCATATGGCCGGGGTCATCTCCACATGGGTCAGCAACCGAATTCACGCGGATGGGATCACGGGCCGTGACCTGCTGGGCTGCGCCGTCGCTGCGGCCGTGTCGGCCAGCTTCAACGCCCCCATCGCCGGGGCATTGTTCGCGCTCGAGGTCGTGCTGCGCCATTTCGCCGTTCACGCCTTTGCACCAATCGTCATCGCCTCGGTCGCGGGAACGGTGATCAACCGGCTGGAATATGGCGACGTTACCGAGTTCACTCTCGAGACGCCGGGATCGCTGCAGTTTTATGTCGAGCTTCCGGCCTTCCTGATTCTGGGCCTGATCTGCGGATTTGTCGCGTTGCTGCTGATGCGGTCGATCTTCTTTGCCGAGGATATCGGCAGCCATATCCAGAACCGTCTGTCAATTCCGGGCTGGCTGCGCCCTGCGGTGTCCGGGGCGATGCTGGGGCTGATGGCAATCTGGTTTCCGCATATCATCGGCGTTGGGTATGAAACCACCATCCGCGCTTTGACCGGTGATCTGGTGCTGACAACGGCAATCCTGTTTGCGGTGACCAAAACGGTTGCGGTTGCCATCACGATGGGGGGGCGCATGGGTGGCGGTGTTTTCTCGCCTTCTCTGATGGTTGGCGCGCTGACCGGGCTGGCCTTCGGGCTGATCGCGACCGGGTTGTTGCCGGACGTTTCGGGCACGCACACGCTTTATGCCTTTGCCGGTATGGGGGCCGTGGCTGCGGCGGTGCTTGGGGCGCCTATCTCGACCACTCTGATCGTCTTTGAGCTGACCGGCGACTGGCAGATCGGCCTTGCGGTTATGGTCAGTGTGTCCATGTCCACGGCGCTGGCCTCACGCCTGGTGGACCGGTCTTTCTTCCTGACCCAGCTGGAACGACGTGATGTCCACCTGGCCGCGGGGCCGCAGGCGTATCTGCTGGCAATGCTCCGTGCCGGGGCAGTGATGCGTCCGCTTGGGGATCAACGGTCGATCACGAAGGAAGAGGCACAGGGGCTGATCGAACAGGGCATGTGCATTCAGGCCAGCGCCACGCTGGAAGCCGCCATGCCTTACTTCGATCGTGACGACATCCCCTGCATTCCGGTTATCATTCTGGAAAAAGACGGATCCGAGACACCCGTTGGCGCGCTCTATCACGTCGACGCTCTCAAGGCATATAACAGGGCGCTTGCGGCAACGGCCGCTGAAGAGCATTCCTGAGTTTCACTCACCATACACGCTGGCTGCGTCACCCAGATAATTGTCCCACGCAAACCAGTACGAAATATGCCCGGCGACCCGAGGCAAACGCGCGCCCTCAGGCCCGATCAAAGCCTCTTCCGTGACGGTCCAACCGTTCCCTGCGCTATCCTGCAACCCGCTTTGCGTTGCCCGGAACTCATGAAATTTTCGTTCATAAGCACGCACACTACGCTCTTTGGGATCGCCAATCAGAACCAAAGGTGTCTGGCCGATCGCATCGTTGATCACAGGTTTGCCCTTGAACGCATCCAGAGGCCAGGCGCGGGCGGCACCAAACTGGCGCACGGCAAAGATGTAATCCTTCTGCCGATGCCGGGACCGATCCACAACAGCCGGGAACATCAGTTCGCTCGAGGCGAAATAGTCGCGATAGACAACGCCCGATCCGTAGTTGCGTCGATGCCCGGTGTTCAGCGACAGAACACGGGTTTTGGGATGCGAGGTCTTCCAGCTGGCCCATGTCGTGATCACCACCGGGCGCTGTTTCAACGTGATGCCGCTGTTCACCAAAGGCCCCACAACAGGCTTGCCGGTATACTGGTTCCACAGCGAATGCGTTTCGCGGTCAAACATCAGCTTGTTCGAGCGATAGAGGAAACCTGACGACCCGAAAACGAACGGCTTTCGCCGCCCCGCCACTTGGGTTTCGAACAGGATGCCCGACCCGCAGAGCGTGCAATAGGCCAGCGCCACGGGCACGCCTCCGATCACCTCGTTGAACATCTCGTGCCATCCCATGATCCGCAGGGGATAGGCACGCTCATCGCCGTTGATGGCGACGCCAAACACCAGATCGTCGCCCTTCAGATACCCCGCATTTGAAGCAGAGATCAGGGTTGGGTTGTCCAGGGACGGAATACCATCCTTGGACACTCCGCCCCAAGCGATCTCTTCCAGGCGGATCTTCATCCTGTCACGTTGCAGATACTCAGACCGCAGAAACAGATCGAAATTCGGGTCGATCCCCAACAGAACCTCGCGCTTGAACGGGATCAGTGAAGGATGAGGGACAATTTGTGGGTTTCGTTCCTGCCACAGCATCCACTCGAACCAGTCATTGCCATAGCGCTGCCCGGTCACAGCCTGCATCACCTCGACGATCTCGTCCCGCCGCCTGTCGGCATAGCGTATCGCGGTCAGCAACCCGGCCACAACATCCGGCTGGCCGCGATCTTTCAGGTACGCCATCTGTGCTTCAAACGCGGTCCGACGCCCGTTCAGCGTGCTGCGCAATGCCTCCAGAACCGGATCCTGCTGCGCCCAAAGCGCTCCGGGTGCAATTGCTCCAGCCCCGATCATCCCGGCTAAACCGCGTCTTGAAATCTGCATGGAAGCCTCCGGTGGATATCCGGAAGAAGTGTGCCGCAAATGCCGCTCACGTGCATGCCACAGCTGCGTGAGGTGGGCTTCGAAGCAAGATTTCTTGCGAAGCTGAAATAAGAACCGGCTGGATGAACGATGAGTCGTTTCCGGAAATACTCCGGCCGGCTTAGCTTTTCCGCGACCAAGGTTGCGCCATTTTTGCAAGCCAAACACCAGCCGGACTTTTCGTCCAACGCATCATTCGCTGCTGTGCTGGATTGATTTTCGTTGACGCGAAGATTGCGAACAGGCGAGGTTTAAGGGTCAGTTCGGATCATCTGAATGCGAGAATTCATGCGCCTACTCATCTTTGTTCTTCTTCCAATTCTGTTTGTCGGGATGATTGCGTTTCTGATTCTTGGATTGAAACCACCCAACAGCATACGGCTAGCGACCGGGGTGAGCGGCGGGGGGTATTGGCAGATCGGCCAGCTTTACAAGGCAGAGCTGGCGCGAGACGGCATTCACATTGATTTGGTTGAAACCGCAGGTTCTGTAGAGAACATAAAGAAGCTTGTTTCCGGTGAAGTCGATGTAGCGATTGTTCAAGGTGGTCTGAATCTTCCTCGGGAAAGTGGATTGCAATCGTTGGGGGCCATTTTTCTTGAACCAATGGTGGTGTTTAGAGGAAAGCTCAGCCCAATTGGTGGCAATGCGGGGGAATGGGAGGGCATCCGACTTGCCGCAGGGGCAGAAGGGTCCGGAAGCCGTGCGGCTGCCATCGCCCTGATAGAAGCGGCGGGGCATAAGGATACCGGCATTACGCTTGTGGATGCAGGAGGACCTGATGCTATCGATGCGCTCTATTCCGGCAAAGCCGATGCTGCGCTGTTTGTTGCACCACTGGATGCGCCATATCTCATGGATGCGATTTTTGACCCTAACATAGAATTCGTCCCCATGGCGTTGGTCGACGCGCTTGCATTGAAACTCCGGGGGGCAAGTTCGGTTACCGTGCCCGCTGGGTCAATCACTCTCGACCCTCCAAGACCGCCCGTGGACGTAAAGATCTTAGCTTTGAGGGCATCAATGATTGCCGGGCCTGATCTGCACCCGGCAGTCGCAGATCGGTTGGTTACCGCAGCGAAGATCATTCATGGTCAGCCCGGCATATTGCAGAGTTCAAGGGAATACCCGAAAACGGAGTCTCCGCCCGCTCCACTAAACGAAGTTGCTGAAGAGCTGATAAACACCGGGCCAAATTTTCTACATGCCGTTTTGCCCTATTGGATTGCTGCTCAGTTTGGCCGGGTTCTTTTATTGCTGTTGCCTTTACTTTTCCTCGCTCCGCTTTTGCGGCTCGTTCCATCCGGGTATGTGTGGTTCCAGAAACGCCGTGTCTGGCGTTTCTACCAGAAAATCGCAGCGCTGGAGGAAGAATTGGGGCAGGCTCGGACGCTGGGCGACGTAGACGCAGTGGCGGACAGCATTGAGGAACTGGATACCAGCATTGCTAACCTCAACCTACCGCTTGCCTACCGTCAGGTCGCGTATGACGCGCGATTGCATATCGATTTGATTCGACAAGAGATTGCGCGCCGCAGAGCTGCCGAGTCAGAGTGGCAGGGCCCTGATTTCAGCCAGCTGGGCTCTTAGCCAATTGCGCCCCAATGCTGCCAATGGGTCACCGGCAGTCGACAGTATGTCAAATGAGGGCTTTAAATCTGCTCCACCTTCACCGACTCGGCGGGATAAAATGCCAGATGGTCCTTGATCTCGGCCACTGCCTGGGCCGGGTTTTCATAGCTCCAGACCGCATTGGCGGTCACGGATGACTTGTTGACGATGGAAAAATGCGTCGCGTCGCCCTTGCCAGAGCAGTGCGTTACCTTGTCGGTCCGGTCCAGAAATGCCATCGCAATATCACCGCGCGGGAAATAGATCACCGGATCCTTGTCGCCTTCATGCAGTTCCAGCGCGTTGTTCGTTTCGCCCAGAATCGCACCGCCCGAGCGGACACACCATTTACCCGGCGCTTTCCGGATCGTGATCTCAGCCATTCCATTTCCTTCCGTCGTCGTATTTGGGCCTCTCCTCTGCCCGTTCTGTGTAACAGACCGGTGTCAGATTGGGGCAGTTGCGGCATCCAACCACAGTTGCGCGTCTTGTCCCAGCCTTGGGCGGATTTTTTCCGCAACGTCGCGGTGATAGGCATTCAGCCAGTCGCGTTCGTCCGCCGCCAACATTTCGACCATGATCAGCCTGCGGTCAATCGGCACAAAGGTCAGAGTACGCCAGTTCAGCATTGCGCGTTCGGCGTCGCTGGAGGGCAGGGCAGGCGCCTCTTCGACCACCACAAGGTTCTCGATTCGAATGCCAAAGGCACCCTCGCGGTAATATCCGGGTTCGTTTGACAGGATCATGCCGGGTTGCAGCGGTACATGGCTGACTTTCGACAGGCGCTGCGGCCCTTCGTGCACGCTCAGATAGGCTCCGACCCCATGCCCGACCCCGTGATTGAAATCCTGCCCCGCCGACCACAGCGGCGCGCGGGCCACGCATTCGATATCCCGCCCTGCAAGGCCCGCAGGCCAGCGCAGCATCGACATGCCAATCATGCCCTTCAGAACACGGGTAAAGCAGGTTTTCTCCTCTGTTCCGACGTCACCAATGGCAATGGTTCGGGTGATGTCGGTGGTGCCGTCCAGATATTGCCCGCCACTGTCCAGCACCAGAATATGACCGTTTTCCAACTGGATGTCGGTCTCTTCGGTCACACGATAATGCATGATCGCGCCGTTCGGACCCGTGCCTGCAATGGTATCGAACGAGATGTCCTGAAGCGCATTGTCCTTGCGCCGGTTTTCTTCCAGCCGGGTGACAACCTGTGTTTCGGTCACGCTGCCCGGGGCCTTTTCGTCCAGCCAGCACAACGTTTCGATGACCGCGACTGCATCGCGCAAATGCGCCTCAGCGCTGCCCGCGATTTCAGGCGCATTCTTGCAGGCTTTGGGCAGGGCACAGGGGTCGCCGCCATCCGTCATCGCATCGCCTAACGCGTCCGCCACGATCTGAGGCACCGAAGCGTTATCCACCTGCACCGGCCCGGCCAGAGCCGCAACCGCATTCAGAAAATCTTCCGGCGCGCGCAAGGTCACCAGTGTGTCCAGATGGTCCCTTACCCCGGCCAGTTTCGCGGCCACCATGAACAGTTCGACCTGACCTCCTGCATGCAGTATGGCAAAACCGTGGGCCACCGGATTGTAGGCAATATCCGACCCACGGATATTCAACAGCCACATGATCGAATCCGGCAAGGTGATCACCGCTGCCGTGTGTCCGGCCCGCCGTAGGTCGCCGGCCAGACGGGCGATCTTGCTGTCCGCACCTTCCCCGGCAAACTCAATCGGATGCGCCTTGACCGGGTTCATCGGTGGGGCCGGCTGATCTGCCCAGATCCGGTCCACATGGTTCTCACACCTCACCAGATCGATGCCCGATCCTTCCAGATCACTTACCGTGCTTGAAATTTGCCCCGCCGCATGCAGCCACGGATCAAAACCGATCCTTCCCCCGTTTGGCAACCGCTCTTTCAGCCAGGCGCTCAGGCTCACCTCTGGCCAGGGGACCGGAGTGAAATCCTCTGCAACCTGTGCCTTGACCTGGGTGCGATACCGCCCGTCGACAAAAACTCCGGCCACGTCGCGCAGGGCGGCGCAGAACCCGGCCGAGCCCGTGAACCCGGTCAGCCAGGCCAGACGCTCATCGTGTGCCGCGACATATTCGCCCTGATGCGCATCCGTGCGGGGGATCAGAAATCCGTCCAGCCCTTCTTGCACCATCTGTTCGCGCAAGGCGGCCAGCCGCGGGGGCCCCTGTTCCGGGCGGGCGGTCACTTTGAAGGATTGGAACATGGGCGGCCTCATTCACAGCTTTTGGGCGTGACCCTGAGGCGCATTTCAAAAAAAGTCCAGACGGGATCACCCCGCTTGAAAAAGCCGATGTTCAGCAAAGCCAAACACCCCATCATTGGGAAAATACCCCCGCTGGACGCAAAGTCAGATTCAGCTGACCTTTCTCATCCCCATTACCCGCGCCCGTGCCCGCGGGTCACTGTCGAAAAGGGCTGCCAGTTGTTCGGTCATTGCACCGGCCAGTTGTTCAACATCGGTAATCGTAACGGCCCGGTCGTAATACCGTGTCACGTCGTGGCCGATCCCGATAGCCAATAATTCGACCATCTTGCGCTTCTCAACCATAGCGATCACGTCGCGCAGGTGTTTTTCCAGAGAGTTGGCCGGGTTCACGCTCAGCGTAGAGTCATCGACTGGTGCGCCGTCCGAGATCACCATCAGGATCTTGCGTTGCTCGCGCCGTGCAAGCATCCGCCGGTGCGCCCATTCCAGCGCCTCGCCGTCGATGTTTTCCTTCAGCAGGCCTTCTTTCATCATCAGCCCCAGATTGGGCCGCGCGCGACGCCAGGGGGCATCGGCCCCTTTATAGATGATGTGACGCAGATCGTTCAGACGCCCGGGTTGTTGCGGGCGACCATCATTCAGCCACGCCTCACGTGCCTGACCGCCTTTCCACGCCCGCGTGGTAAAGCCCAGAATCTCGACCTTCACATTGCACCGCTCCAGCGTCCGCGCCAGTACATCGGCACAGATGGCGGCGATCGAAATCGGCCGTCCCCGCATAGACCCCGAATTATCCAGCAAAAGCGTGACAACCGTGTCGCGGAATTCTGTGTCTTTTTCGACCTTGAAGCTCAGCGGTGTGGTTGGGTTCGCCACAACGCGTGCCAATCGGCCCGCGTCCAGAATACCTTCCTCGCGGTCGAATTCCCAGCTGCGGTTCTGCTGCGCTTGCAGGCGGCGTTGCAGTTTGTTGGCCAGACGCGATACCGCCCCCTTCAGCGGTTCCAACTGCTGATCCAGATAGGCCCGCAGGCGTTCAAGCTCGGCAGGTTCCGCCAGGTCTTCGGCGGCGATCTCTTCGTCATGGGTGTCCAGATAGACCTTGTAATCCGGGTCTGCCTCGGATGCAGGCGGCGGGGCAGGTGGCTCCAGCGGCGCTTCGCCATCCGGCATCTCAGCCTCGTCGCCCATCTCGTCCTCGGCCATTTCATCCATCGAGACCTGGGCCTGAGACTGATCCTGCTGCTCCTCCTGAGTTTGCTCAGGGGTCGCATCCGCGTCCTGATCGTCCTGATCGTCCTGGCCGGTACTGTCGGGATCGGGCTGGTCCTCGGCGTCTTCCTCGGCTTGGTCTTCCTGCTCGTCGTCCAGCTCATCTGGGTCATCCCCAAGCTGGTCGCCATATCCCAGATCCTTGATCACCTGACGGGCGAATTTGGCGAATTCCGCCTGATCCGAGAGGATTTCGTCCAGATTTTCCAGCGTTCCGCCAGCTTGCTCTTCGATGAACCCACGCCACAGGTTCATGATGTTTTCAGCGGCAGGGGGCAGATCACGCCCGGTGGCCAGATGCCGGATCAGATAACCCGCGGCAACCGAAAGCGGTGCGTCGGCAGGCTGCTTGCACTGGTCGTATCCACGGCGCAGCGCCTCGTGCCCGATCTTCACATCAATGTTGCTGGCGGTGCCCGGCATATCCCGCGCGCCCATCGCTTCGCAGCGGGCGGTCTCCATCGCCTCGTACAGATCCCGCGCCATATCGCCCGGGGGTGCATAGCGCGCATGGGTCGCGTCGTCATGATACTTGCGCTGCAACGCCAAGGCATCCGCCGTGCCGCGCGCCAACAGCACTTCTTCGCGCGTCATCCGGCGCGAGACCTGTGGCAGCCGCATCGACTCGCCCGACATGCCCGAAGGGTCGACGGTATAAGTCACCGACAGCTCGGGATCATCGGCCATGACCTTGGTGGCTTCGGCCAGGGCCTTCTTGAACGGATCAGCAGGGTTGTCGTTCTTCTGTGCCATGTCCTTAAGACCTCATCAAAATGACCTGCCCGGCGTTGAAAACTGTAACGGATCCGACTTCATCTGGCCCAAAATATCCCCGCCGGAGGCATTGCGCCCGGAACGGGCGCAATTTGGGTGCTTACCCCAAGCTTGCACTCGCGGCACTCTCAGGCAACTCCTCATCGAAGCAGCGCTGATAGAACTCGGCCACGGTCTGACGCTCCAACTCATCGCACTTGTTCAGGAAGGACAGGCGGAACGCATAGCCCACATTGCGGAAGATCTCGGCGTTTTGGGCCCAGTTGATGACGGTCCGCGGGCTCATGACGGTGGACAGATCGCCATTCATGAAGGCGGTTCGGGTCAGGTCGGCGACGGTGACCATCTGGCTGACGGTCTTGCGGCCCTCTGCGGTGTTGTAATGCGGCGCCTTCGACAGAACGATCATCGTCTCTGCATCATGGCTCAGGTAGTTCAGGGTCGACACCAGCGACCAGCGGTCCATCTGCGCCTGGTTGATCTGCTGCGTGCCGTGATACAGACCCGTCGTGTCGCCCAGACCGACCGTGTTGGCAGTGGCAAACAGGCGGAAATTCGGGTTCGGCGTTATGATCTCGTTCTGGTCCAGCAGGGTCAGCTTGCCGTCATGCTCCAGCACGCGCTGAATCACGAACATCACGTCGGCGCGGCCCGCATCATATTCGTCGAACACGATGGCGACCGGGTTGCGCAGCGCCCAGGGCAGGATGCCTTCGTGGAACTCAGTCACCTGCTTGCCGTCGCGCAGTTTGATCGCATCCTTGCCGATCAGGTCGATCCGGCTGATATGGCTGTCCAGATTCACTCGTACGGCAGGCCAGTTCAGACGGGCGGCCACCTGTTCAATGTGGGTCGATTTGCCGGTGCCGTGATACCCTTGGATCATGACACGACGGTTATGGGAAAAGCCCGCCAGAATCGCCAGCGTGGTTTCCGGATCGAACTTGTAGGTATGGTCTATGGCCGGCACTCGGTCGCTGCGCTCGGCAAAACCTTTGACCGCCATGTCGCTGTCAATGCCGAACACGTCACGGACCGAGATATCCTCGGTAGGTTTTGCGTTGATATCGATCGATCCGTCAGCCATGCGCCTTGTCCTTATCCTTTGCCCCGCCTTGCCGGGTTTGAACCCGTGTGTGGTGCAACATATTGCGGGCAAGGGCAAGGGAAAGAGGCGCGTGTGCGAACTTAGGCGGGTGTTTCTTTGAAACTGGCCTTATTGACACCGGGCTACCTTACGCTCCGATATTCGCGGCTCGCTACGCAGATCTCAGATGGTGCAATTTCCAACGTGAGGCGTAGGTCATCCAATTTCTGAATTGCTCAAATTGCAATTTGAGAATTCATCGAGTTAAACTATTTCATTGTCTGCGCATAAGTAGCTTTCGGCTTGGTGTTAAACGGTAGAGGTTCGAATGTCGCTAACAATTCAGGGTCCCTCTTCGATTGCCATCCCAAGTGGATCGTCTTCCGTTATGCAGCAATACACGGCCACCAAGGCAGGCGCTTCGTGGAATGTGATTGTTTCAGGGACAGGAGGACTGGCCCCAAGTGATTATTCCGTTTCGATTTCACCGAACGGCGTTTTGACTGTCGATCTGACCTCTGGTGTTGTTATTCCTCCAAACACGCAACTGACCGTCGAGGTATTCGCGTCGACAGGTCCCGGTAACGGTAACAATGACTCTCTCATCGTGACCGTCGCTCTTCCGGCCGGAACAGTACCGTGTTTCGTGAAGGGTACGCTGATCGAAACTGAAAAGGGCTATCGTGCTGTTGAGGAACTATCAGTTGGGGATAAAGTGCGTGCTTCCAGTGGGGAAATTCTTCCAGTTAAGTGGATCGGAAAAAGGACTCTGAAGGCGGAAGATTTGAAACGTAACCCGCATTTGAGGCCCGTTTGCATCGAAAAAGGAGCGATAGGAAAAAACTTGCCTAGCCGTGATTTGTACGTTTCCCCGCAACACAGAATTGTTCTGGAAGGGTGGCGCGCAGAATTGTTGTTTGGAGAGGCAAAAATCTTCACCGCAGCAGTTCATCTGATCAACGACAAAACCATTCATCGGGTTCGATCCAATGAGTGCGTCACTTACTACCATATTGCCTGCAGTCGCCACGCCATACTGATGTCGAACGGATTGCCAACCGAAAGCTTGTTTCTGGGTGATATGGCGCTGAAGTCTTTTCGCCGTGAGGACGTTGAAGAACTGCTCGCACTGTTCCCCGAATTGCGTGACGGCACTGCAGAGTCGCAACAGACTCGCTTAAGTTGTTTGAAGCGCCGGGAAGCAATCGCATTGCGAAGCTCATACCCGGACAAAAATCCGAATAGTTGAAATTCGAACTGACTCTGGTCTGATCCTTTGTCTCAGCAAGTTCCTTCAAATGTGTTTTCTCGGATCGATTGCCATGGGCTACTTCAGGACGCAGCGCCATTTTCATGGCCTTGCGCGTTTCTGCCTTGCATCGACCGTCGCTTGCCTACAGCGAAAACCAAAGCTGGTCTTTGCGAAAGCCGCCTTTCACGAGGCGATCCGCGTTCAACACATCCGGAAACTCGTCTACCCAATCCCGAAACCTGTCATTTGTGACGATGCGTGCCTTGCTGTCCCGCGCCGCCTGCAAAATCAGCGGGTCCGCTGGCGTGCCTTTGGGGGCGACCATGACCTGCTTGGCGCGCAAGCCCAGGGCGCGGCTCAGCGTCCGGTCGTTCATATAGTGACCTTCGACCTTGTACCCGACATTCGCATCGAACATGACGCCCGGTTTGAACCCGGCTTGCTTCAAAGTCTCAAGGACCTTCTTCAACGTGCCCAGATCCGGGGTGCCTTCTTTCCAGTGCATGACGTTCGACCCGTCCACGATGATCCATGTATTGGCCCTGCGCCACCTGAACCAGGCCCTTACGAAAAGGATTGCGCTGGCCATCACGCAAATCAACGCCAAAAGGAACAGCCAATCGGCATCAGTCGGAATGAAACTGGCAGCGATGAGCCCGCATAGCGAGACGAGCAACAGGAAAATGGTCGTGCGCAATGTAGCTGATCCCTGAAAATACCTGCCCGAATCCTCCACCACTTTCACGGGGATTGAAACAGATTTCCGCACCGAAATAGCGCAGTTGTTTCAGGTTGTGTCATCCGCGGCACCCAACCATTCAGGTTGAGCGTGCCGCGGAGTAAAGCAGGGAAAGCTGTGACCGTTACTTGAAGTTCCGGCTGTCCTTGATCTGATCCCAGGCCCAGACGACCTCTTGCAATTGTTCTTCCTGCGAGCGGTCGCCACCGTTCATGTCCGGGTGCAGCACTTTGATCAGTTTCTTGTATGCCTTGCGGACTTCAGCCTTGGTCCAGCCGTCATTTGCCTCGAGAATCTCGATCGCACGGCGTTCGGTCGGCGGCAGGCGGCGTCCGCCACCCGTGTTGCGGCCCTTGTTCTGCGTGCTGTTGGCGCCGAGCACCTGATGCGGATCCTCGATCCCCAAACGGGCCCAGGCGCGCGCTTCGGGGTCGCCCATCGGCTTGGTCTCGCGCTCCCACACTTTGTCTTTTGATCGCTGCGCGTTCAACTCGGCCTCGGTGGTGCCGTCAAAGAAGTTCCATTTTTGGTTATACTCCCGCACGTGCTGTTGACAGAACCAAAAGAAATCATCCAGGACATCAGGTGCCTTCGGCGCGCGGAACTTACCCGGCTCTTCACATCCCTCGTGATCACAAACCCGGACAGAGGTTTCGGACGCACCTGACATGCCTCGACGACCCCGCGGATTCTTCTTCTTGGCGCTGGAAACGGACATATCGAATCCGAAAGGGTCTGATTTCGCCATGCTCTAATCCTCAAGAACGCGTCTTTTCGACTCGGAGGCAGCAGTTTAATCTAAGCAGCCGAAAGTAGAAGAGGGGTGCGGCAATATTTTTGCCGCTGAGCGAAAAAATGAGTGTGACAGACGAAATCCGAACCCGCCTGCAAGCCGCCTTTGATCCGCGCGAGCTTGAAGTGATCGACGACAGCGAAAGCCACAGGGGCCATGCGGGCTATCAGGAAGGCGGCGAAAGTCACTTCAACGTCCGCATCCGTGCCAGCGCATTTGAAGGTAAATCCCGCGTCGCCCGCCACCGTGCCGTACACAAGGCGCTGGGCGACATCGTGCCGCGCATCCACGCGCTGGCTCTGGATATTGGTGACTGATGTTCTTTGCGTGTCAGTCCGCCTTCATCTGTGCGGACGGCGTCGATGCCGAGATGGAATATTCTTCCTCCGTCATGCCCTCTTCGATTCCCTCGAATAGCGGGGTCGACAAGTAACGCTCGCCCGTGTCCGGCAGCATGACCAGCATAACGGACCCTTCCGGCGCGGATTCCGCCAACTTCATGGCCACCGCAAAGGTTGACCCGCCTGAAACTCCTGTGAAAATCCCTTCCTCCGAGGCAAGCCGGCGAGACCATTCTATCCCTTCTGGCCCGGGAATGGGGATCAGCTCATCATAATAGGAATTGTCGATGGCTTCCTGCAGGACCCACGGGATGAAATCCGGTGTCCAGCCTTGAATCGGATGGGGTTCGAAATCGGGGTGGCTTTCGGTCGGCTGGTGATCATCGTTTCGGGTGTTGACGTAACCTGATGACACGATGGCTGCGTTGGCCGGTTCGGTCAGTATGATTTTTGTTTCGGGACGCTCTTTCCGCAATACACGTGAAACACCCGAAACGGTGCCGCCGGTCCCATAGCCCGTCACCCAATAATCCAGTCGTTGCCCTTCGAAATCGGCAAGAATTTCCCGCGCCGTCGTGTTTTCGTGAATATCGGCATTGGCAGAAGTTTCAAACTGGCTGGCAAGGAACCATCCGTTTTCCTCGGCCAGTTCCTTGGCTTTGGTATACATGCCGAACCCTTTTTGCGCCTTTGGCGTCAGAATAACCTTCGCGCCCAGGAACCGCATCAGCTTTCGCCGCTCGACCGAGAAGCTCTCGGCCATCGTCACGACCAGAGGGTGTCCCTTGGCCGCGCATACCATGGCCAGCCCGATCCCGGTGTTGCCAGAGGTCGCTTCGACAACGGTTTGTCCGGGTTTCAGCCGCCCGTCCCGTTCTGCTGCCTCGATGATATTCAACGCCAGCCTGTCCTTGACCGAGCCTGCCGGGTTGAAGGCCTCGAACTTTACATAGACGGTCACATGCTCTGGCGCGATCCGGTTGACCCGAATGCACGGCGTGTCACCGACCGTGTCGAGAATGCTGTCATACAGGCTTGCCCGCCCTTGTGTCTGCCGAATAGCCATTTCGATGTCCCTCCAGAATACCAGGCTAACATGCCACAGATTCCCCGAGGGTATAGCCCTTATTGTTTTCCAGCACGCCCGCCGGCCCGGTTGCAATCTGGCTTCGGGTGCCTGATGGCCGCGTGACCTGACACGCGTGCCAGTCGCACCGCCCAGGTCCACCGCTTTGCCGCGGGCTTCAATTTACCAACAGGCCACCACAGGTTTTACCCGCGGTTTCACGTCTTTCTTCTGCCTCTGGCCAACGGGCTCTGATGCTTGCCAATTTGGGTGTGAAGACACGGGCCGTACCCGGATCGACTTGACGAACGTCAGGGCAAAAACGGACGTTCTGCACAAGGCCACAGGCCGATTGCATTCGGTCCGGCGGCCGTACCAGTCACCAAGACTATGTTTTCGACGTGCCGCTTGCATCAGGTGCGTCATCAGACCGCTTCAACGACAAAGGAGGCTCGTCCGCCTCTGCTGCAATTGGTTTCGGTGCCTGCACCTCGTCGGGGCCCGGGATCGGCTGGGCCAGTGGGGTGTCATCCATCTCAGGTGCTGCACCGACCCACGAGGCATCGACTTCTTCTTCCACCACGCGGCGAAACACCAGCACATTGCGCCAGTTCGTGGTCGATCCGGTCAGACCCGAGCGTTCCTCGCTGGGCAGCAGCTCGGCCCGCTGGTATTCCCAGCCATCCTGACCCATCTGATTCAGCAGTTGCTCGACCGAGACCGCAAAGCGGCCTTCGGCCGTTTTCACGCCTTTGGCTTTGACACCTTTTTGCGGGGCGGGGATGACCTTGTATTCGTAGCGCTTCATCTACTGTTCCTAAATGCGTTTCCGCGCCAACTTAACACGCTGCCCCCCGGGTGAAAGGGCCGTTGCCCATCTGGCGGAATTCAGCACGGGCCATTCGCTTCAGCTTGTGCTGCCTTGGCCACAACCGACAGGCACAGTTCCGTCGCCAGTGCCATGTCCTGCACTGAAATCCACTCCAACGGGCCGTGGACGCATTGCATCCCGGTGAAGATGTTGGGGCAGGGGGTGCCGAATTCGGTCAGGCGCGATCCGTCCGTGCCGCCCCTGATCGGTACGGAAAGCGGTTCAATCCCCAACTCGCGACACGCATCCCGCGCCAGCTCGACCGGGGTCATGTCGTTTTCCAGCCAATAACGCATGTTGCGGTACTGGTGGCTGATGTCGCAGGTGATGGTTGCGCGCGGTTCCGTGGCCTGCACGGCGGCGCAGACCTGACGCACGATGCCCCGTTGCGCCTCCAGCCCGTCCATCTCGAAATCACGCAGGATCAGCTTGATCTCCATCTCGGATGATCCGCCGTTCATGTCAGTGACATGGACGAAGCCTTCGCGCCCGTCTGTGGTTTCGGGCGTCATGGTGGCCTGAGGCAATGTCTGCACGATCTTCGCCGCCAGATGCGTGGCATTCACCATCTTTTCCTTGGCCAGCCCGGGATGGATCGAAACACCATTGATCCTGATCACGGCGCGGTCGGCCGAGAAACTTTCGTACTCGATCTCACCCGCTTGCTGCCCGTCCAGCGTATAGGCAAAATCCACTCCCAGATCCTTGGGCAATTGCTCCGTAACACCCCGACCGATCTCTTCATCCGGAGTAAACGCGATGCGGATCGGGCCATGTGGGATGTCCTGATTTTCGATCAAGTGCCGTGCCATGGTCATCAGAATCGATACACCGGCCTTGTCATCCGCACCCAGCAGAGTCGTGCCCGATGCGGTGATCAGGTCATGGCCGATCTTTTCGGCCAGATAGGGGTTTTCGTCCGGGGAAAGAACCAGGTCCGGGTTGTCGGGGAAGGTGATATCGCCACCGTTATACCCCTTGATCACCCGCGGCTTGACGCCGGTCGCGTTAAACTGAGGAGCCGTATCGACATGAGCCAGAAAACCCACGGTCGGACCCGGTGCTGTTCCGGGAATGGTCGCGACAACCACACTGTCGCCTGTCATCTTCACATCCTGCGCGCCGATCCCGGTCAGTTCATCGCGCAACAGGTTCAGCATGCCGAACTGGATCGTAGTGCTCGGGGTCGATGGGGATGTCTCGTCACTTTGACTGTCGATGGCGGCATAACGCACCAGCCGGTCTTCAAGTTCCTGATCAAATCTGTCTTGCATAATGGCGCACCTCTCCGGAACGGAAGAAAGAGCGCAAACAGGGAGAAGTCAAGCCGAAGGCTTGACCTCAAAACACAAGAAATCGCGATGTTTTCCATTGTACAATCCCGCCAAAGATTGCTGGCAGGCTTGTACAAAAGGAAAGGTTTACGACCCCAGCTTCTTGCTGACCAGTTCGTTGACGGCTTTCGGGTTGGCCTTGCCGCCGGTCGCTTTCATGACCTGGCCCACGAACCAGCCCGCAAGCTTCGGGTTCACCTTGGCCTTCTCGACCTGTGCCGGGTTGGCGGCGATGATCTCGTCCAAAGCGGCTTCGATGGCACCGGTGTCGGTCACCTGTTTCATGCCACGATCTTCAACGATCTGCGCCGGATCACCGCCTTCTGTGTAAACGATTTCGAACAGATCCTTGGCAATCTTGCCCGAGATCGCATCCGACGAGATCAGGTCGATAATCCCCCCCAATTGTGCCGGTGACACGGGTGAATCGGTGATGTCGTGGTCTTCTTTCTTCAGCCGACCGAACAGTTCGTTGATGACCCAGTTCGCAGCCAGTTTGCCATTGCGGCCCTTTGCGACCTCTTCAAAATAGGCGGCGGATTCCACCTCGGCGGTCAGAACCGAAGCATCGTAATCGGTCAGGCCATATTCGCTGATGAAGCGCGCCTTTTTGTCGTCGGGCAATTCCGGCAGTTTGGCGGCGATGTCATCGACCCAATTCTGTTCGATCTCCAGCGGCAGCAAGTCAGGGTCGGGGAAGTAACGGTAATCATGCGCTTCTTCCTTTGACCGCATGGAACGGGTTTCGCCCTTGTCCGGGTCATACAGACGCGTTTCCTGCTCGACGGTGCCTCCTCCTTCGACGATGGCGATCTGTCGGCGGGCTTCGACCTCGATCGCCTGTTGGATAAAGCGCATCGAATTCATGTTCTTGATCTCGCAACGTGTGCCGAGATGCGAAAAGTCCTGTGTTTCCTGATACTTCTCATACGCACCGGGCAAACAGATCGAGACGTTCACGTCGGCGCGCAGGTTGCCGTTTTGCATGTTGCCGTCGCAGGTGCCCAGATACCGCATGATCTGGCGCAGCTTGGCGATATAGGCAGCGGCCTCTTCGGGGCCGCGAATATCGGGACGCGAAACGATCTCCATCAGGCAAACGCCCGTCCGGTTCAGGTCGACGAAAGACATATGCGGGTCCATGTCGTGGATCGATTTGCCCGCATCCTGTTCCATGTGGATACGCTCGATCCGCACCATTCGTGCGGTGCCGTCCCCCATCTCGACCAGCACTTCGCCTTCACCCACAATCGGATGATAAAGCTGGGAAATCTGATATCCTTGCGGCAGGTCGGGGTAGAAGTAGTTCTTGCGGTCAAAGGCTGATTTCAGGTTGATATTCGCCTTCAGGCCCAGCCCGGTGCGCACCGCCTGTTCCACGCAGTATTCGTTGATCACCGGCAGCATCCCCGGCATCGCCGCGTCCACAAAGGCCACGTTTGAATTCGGTTCGGCCCCGAATTGGGTGGATGCACCCGAAAACAGTTTGGCATTGGATGAGACCTGAGCATGCACCTCCATCCCGATTACCAGTTCCCAATCGTGCTTGGCCCCGGCAATGGTTTTGGGTTTGGGCATTTCGTATGTCAGATCGAGCATGGCGCGCCTCATTTCCGCAGAAGTCTAAGCCTGCGTATAAGGCCCGGGAGGGCCTAGGGGCAAGGGGGAATCCTGTCGTGTTCAGTTCTGGGAAAACTGCAGACCCGATGGTGTAAATGTCACATCCATACCGCTGCGCAGTTCTTCCCGAAACAGATCCGAGATCGCGCGCAAGGCATCGCGCTGACCGCGCGCAGCAAATCGTTCGGGTGAGTTGATGCGGACAGAGTTGTTGAACCCGTTGGCCGCGTGCGCCCAGATCAAGGGATGCAATTCGGTCAGATGATCTCGGATTAGCCAATTTGCCGTGTCGCGCATCTGAGACCGGACAAGGTCAGCCTGATCGTTCAGACCCTGGCGGTTCTGGACGGTGATCGCACAGTAAGATGATAGCATGTTAATCATCTGCTGATCGGGCCGCAGGCGCACGATATCGCGCAGACCTTCAAGAAAATACTCTATATCAACGCGGGCACAGGCCTCGTCGTCCAGTGCGATGGCGTCAAACTGAACCCATGTGTATCCGCCCGCGCCCCAGATATCCTGTGTTCTGGCGGCCGTGCGTAAGGCTTGCAGCTCCAGCTCTTCGTAACTGCCGAACCAGCGGGGCAGAAGGTGGCTGCCCATAGCGCGCATGTGGCGCTGATTGTGTGGATCCAGAGTGATCAGGCGTTCATATTCGTCAGACACCCGCGCGTTGGATTTGCGTTGACCAGCCAGTAATGCACACCCGGCCGCTGCAATCAGGGGGCTGTCGGGGGCGTTTTTCCTACACTCGGGCAGGATCGCTGCGGCGCGGTCAAAATGAGCGGCGCAGCGTGACCGGTGCAAGGGTGGCAGCGTCGTGTCCGAGGCCGTGCCGCGCCAAGCCCATGCCAGATCGATATGGGCAAGGGCTACGACGGTGGCGATCATTGGATCATCGGGGTTGTCCGCCATCTCGCCTTCAAGTTCCGAGATGCCGCCCAACAGGTCGTAATCCGAGATGGCTTTGCCATCCGAAAGCGCATGTTCAGCCGCCAGAACCACGTCAGATCTGGCGCCGAACGCCAACAGATCGGCAACCGGCATACCATCTGAAACAGCGGCGCGATCCTGATCAGCCACGCGCATCTTTTCCGACAATTCCGTCCAGCGGTCCTGCCGGGTCAGGTAACGGCCATGTTCGATTGTGGAATGTCCGATCAGATCGTCGCTACCGGTTTTTGCGACAGGAATATTGAGTTGGCCCTGCTCGGGCAAGGCTGCCGCCAGCGCGGATTTTGTCGCGCACAGGTCTGCTGAAGTATTTGTAGGACTGGCTGTGGATGGGGCGAACAGTGCCCTTAGCGACCGAAACATGGCGAAACTCAAAACTGAAAAACTGATAACTGACACCGAAGTCTGGCGGGATATCGGGTTCAAATCAAGTATATTGCCGAATAGTTTTCCTTTTTAGTGTCCAATTCACCCTTCAAAGGTCCAGTGTTTCAGAAAACGGTGAAATGATGCCGTTCTACGCGAATTCCGGCTTGGTTTAGAAGGGATTCCAAATCCCTATGCGCCGGAAGCGACTCATCCGGCAGACGGATTCGTTTACCGGAATGCAGTACAATCGACACACGAACGGAGAAATCCCAACGGGTGTCAAAGCGGAAATGGTCGATGTCGCGCAATGCGATCTCTCTCTGTCGATTTCCCGTGAACCAGCTTATTGCATCCTGATCCACGTGCATGCCCGCGCCGGTGTTCTGAACCATGTCCCAAAGTGCGGGCAAGGTGGCCAACGAAAGCAGCCCGGCGATCCACCAGGCCGTGTCAAACAGGACAACCAATGCCAGCAACGCCACGTAAACACTGGCCAGGATGGCCAGCGTTTTTAAGTTCCGGTTGCTGCGGGCGAAGCTGTAAGGCGTCATGCGCCGAGGATACGGGACACCATTTCGGTTGTGTCCCGCGACAGGTTCGGTGTTTCCGCAATGCGGGAAAGCTGCGCACGTATCAGGGCCTGACGATCTTCATCATACCGTTTCCAGGTCTGGAACGCAGAGCACATTCGAGCAGTGGTCTGTGGGTTCACCGGGTCCAGACGGATCAGCCAATCTGCCAGCAGGGCATACCCGGCACCATCCGGCTGGTGGAACCCTGCGTGGTTCATCGCCAGGGCGCCCATGACGGCGCGGAACCTGTTCGGGTTTTTCCAGTTGAAATCTGAATTCCTGGTCAGAGTCGCGGCTGTTGCGGCTGCCGCCTCTGGTGCCGCCATTGCGACCTGCAAGCCAAACCACTTGTCCATCACCAGTCGGTCGTGCTGCCACTGGTCGTGGAAGGCAGCCAACTGAGCCTCACCTTTGCGGGCGCGAAGAAGGCAAGACAATGCAGTCAGTTGCAATGTCATGTTGTCTGCCTTGTCATACGCCTCAGCCGCCATCGCCCCGCCGTCCAGAGGGGAGGTCAGTGCCAGCGCGGCGCTGCCAAGTGCCCGTTTGCCGGACTGTTCGGCGTCTGGGCTGTAGGGACCGTCCACCAAAGCCTCACTATGCAGGCGGGGCAGCAAATCCTGTACGTTCTGGGCAGTTGCCTGTCGCAGCGTTTCCACCGCGGCCCAGATCGCCATAGGGTCGGGCGTTTGACAGCGGTCATGCAGGGCTGCTGCCAATTCCGACTGTGTCGGCAATCCCAGCATCAACGCACGATAGGCCGGGTCAAGTTCGTCATTGCGCAGCACGGCCAACACTCCGTCAAGGTAATCGGCATCCGGTGCCGCATCCTCCAGGATCATCCGCATCAGGGTGTCCTGTGCCAGATCTCGTCCTGCCTGCCATCGGTTGAACGGGTCCGTGTCATGCGCCAGAAGAAACGCGCGCTCCGCGTTCGACTGGTCATGCTCCAGAATAACAGGCGCCGAGAAATCGCGCAGGATCGAGGGCGTGGGTTTCGCCGCTAGGCCGGTGAACTCAAAGCTCTGTTCGGCCTGTGCCAGTTCCAGCACTTCGGTCGCGCGAACCTCCTCGCCGTTGGGTCCAAGCAAGCCAATTGCGACGGGGATGACCTGCGGCAGTTTCTCATCCTGTCCCGGCGTGGGGTCGGTTCGCTGTTTCAGCGTGAGAGTATACGTGCCGTCGGCCCAGTCTTCCTCGACCCTGACGCGCGGAGTGCCCGACTGGCTGTACCAACGTTTGAATTGTGTCAGATCACGCCCGGTGGTGTCTTCGAAAACCTTCAGCCAATCCTCGATCGTGCAGGCCTGACCGTCATGGCGTTCAAAATAGAGGTCTAGCGCCTTGGCATAGGCCGCATCCCCGACCAACCGTTTCAGCATGCCGATGACCTCGGCACCCTTCTCATAGACGGTGGCGGTGTAGAAGTTGTTGATCTCCTGAAAGCTTTCTGGGCGCACAGGATGCGACAACGGACCGGTGTCCTCGGGGAACTGCCGGGCACGCAGGTCTATGGCATCGTGGATGCGTTTCACCGGGGCCGAGCGCATGTCGGAGGTAAATTGCGCATCCCGGAATACTGTCAGACCTTCCTTGAGGCACAGCTGGAACCAGTCACGGCAAGTGATGCGGTTGCCGGTCCAGTTGTGGAAATACTCATGCGCGATGATCGCCTCGATCCGTTCGAAATTTGCGTCGGTCGAGGTTTCGGGACTGGCCAGAACGGCCGACGAGTTAAAGATGTTCAGCCCCTTGTTCTCCATCGCGCCCATGTTGAAGTCATCGACGGCGACGATGTTGAACACGTCCAGATCGTATTCGCGGCCATAGACGTCTTCGTCCCATTTCATCGATCTTTTCAGAGCCTCCATGCCAAAGGCGCACTTGCCCTCATCACCCGGGCGAACCCAGAGGTTCAGCTCAACGTTTCGGCCTGATTTGGTGGTGAACTGACCGGGATGTGCGATCAGGTCACCGGCGACCAGCGCGAACAGATAGGCAGGTTTGGGCCATGGATCGACCCATTCGGCCCAGCCTTCACCCTTGCCCGACGGGTTGCCGTTCGACAGCAAAACCGGCAAGTCACCATTGATGCGCACGGTGAACGTGGACATCACGTCCGGCCGGTCAGGATAAAAAGTTATCTTCCGGAAACCTTCCGCCTCACACTGAGTGCAGTACATCCCGTTCGACATGTACAGACCCTCCAGCGCGGTGTTGTTGCCGGGGTCGATTTCCACCTCGGATTCCCACAGGAACGGCGCGTCGGGGACATCCGCGGTTAGTCCTTTGTCGGTCACGTCTGGCTCGACGTCGGCACCGTCAATGGCGGCGTGGATCAAGTTCAGTTCTTCCCCGTGCAGAAAGAATGTGCGGTCAGTGGCGTCGGGATTGGGCCGGAACGCAATGCGCGAGGTGACGCGCGTGGCGTGCGCGGCCAGATCAAAGGTCAGGTGCACGCTGTCCACCAGGTAGCCAAACGGTGTGTAGTCTTTCAGGTAGATCGTGGTGGGGGCAGCGTCGCGCATCTTGGGCCTCGTATCTGTTCGGGACTTGCGCGACGTTAGGGGCTTCGTTCGGGCGCTGCAACCGGCCCCGGCCATTGCCTTGTGGTTTTTGAAACAGCTTCAAGCTGAAGCGAATGCCCCAAATGACGGGATGAAAGTTGCCTATCGGAAACTTTCCGCCTAAGTCACGATGCATACAACGGCGCACAATCGCAGGAGAGCAGGAAAATGACGGACAGACAGACCCTGAGCGGACTGCAAATCGATCCGGTTTTGGCTGAGTTCATCGAGACGCAGGCGCTGCCGGGCACGGGCGTCTCTTCGCAGAAGTTCTGGGCTGGCATGGCGCGGATGGTGAGCGAACTGGGACCGAAAAACCGTGAGTTGCTGGCCAAACGGGCCGAGATCCAAAGCCGCATCGATGGGTGGCATATGTCCCGAAAGGGGCAGAACACCAATGCCGCTGAATATGCGGCTTTCCTGAAAGAGATCGGGTATCTGGTTGAAGAAGGCGACGAGTTCCAGATTGAAACGGCCAATGTCGACCCCGAGATCGCCCTGACCCCAGGTCCGCAACTGGTTGTGCCGATTACCAACGCACGCTTTGCCCTGAACGCGGCCAACGCGCGCTGGGGCAGCCTTTATGATGCGCTTTACGGAACGGATGCAATGGGTGATCTGCCGGCAAGCGGTGGCTATGATGCGGCGCGCGGCGCGCGGGTGGTCGCATGGGCCAAGGCGTTTCTGGATGATGCTGTGCCTCTGGCGTCGGGATCATGGGCGGATGTCACCGAATTGGGTATCACCGACGTTGCGTTGACCCCTGCGCTGCGCGATCCTGCTCAATTTGCCGGGTTTGGCGGCGCGGCGGACAAGCCCGACTTTGTGCTTCTGAAAAACAACGGTCTGCACATCCAGATCATGATCGACCCCACAAGCAACATAGGCGCGACCGATCCCGCAGGCATTGCAGATGTCCGGTTGGAATCCGCGCTTTCCACTATCATGGATTGTGAAGACTCGGTCGCCTGCGTCGATGCTGCCGACAAGGTTGTGGCCTATGGCAACTGGCTGGGCCTCATGAATGGCGACCTGACCGAAGAGGTCACCAAGGGCGGCACCACGTTCACTCGGAAACTGGCAGAGGACCTGAGCTTTACCACTCCGTCGGGTGATCAGGCCAAGCTGAAAGGCCGGTCCTTGATGCTTGTGCGGAACGTTGGTCACCTGATGACCAACCCGGCCGTACTTGACGCAGAAGGGCGCGAGATCGGCGAAGGTTTGATGGATGCTCTGTGTACCACCCTGATCGCCATGCACGACCTGAAGCAAGACGGGGGCAATTCTGTCGAAGGCTCTGTCTATGTGGTGAAGCCCAAGATGCACGGGCCCGAGGAAGTCGCGTTCTCGGTCGAGATATTCGACATGGTCGAAGACATTCTGGGCCTGCCGCGCAATACCGTGAAACTGGGCATCATGGATGAGGAACGCCGCACCTCGGTCAACCTCAAAGAGTGCATTCGTGCCGCAAAATCACGGGTTGCCTTTATCAACACGGGTTTTCTGGACCGGACCGGCGATGAAATACATACCTCGATGGAGGCGGGTCCGATGCTGCCCAAGGGCGACATCAAGAATACGCCATGGATTGCGGCCTACGAAGATCGCAATGTCGATATTGGTCTGGCCTGTGGTTTGAAGGGCAGGGCGCAGATCGGCAAGGGTATGTGGGCCATGCCGGATCGCATGGGCGATATGCTTGAGGCCAAGATCGGCCACCCGATGGCCGGAGCGACATGTGCCTGGGTACCGTCGCCCACGGCCGCGACCCTGCATGCAACGCATTACCACAAGGTCGATGTGCTGGCCCGTCAGGATGAGCTGGCGGCAGGGGGTGCGCGTGGCACGTTGAAGGATCTCTTGACCATCCCTTTGCTGGCTGGACGCAACCTGAGTGACGAAGAAATCACGCGTGAACTTGAAAACAATGCGCAGGGTATTCTGGGCTATGTCGTGCGTTGGGTCGATCAGGGCGTGGGCTGTTCCAAGGTGCCTGACATCAACGATGTCGGCCTGATGGAAGACCGCGCGACCTGCCGGATTTCGTCGCAGGCGCTGGCCAACTGGCTGCATCACAGCATCGTGGATGAAGCCCAGGTAATGGCCGCTCTGCAGAAGATGGCCGCCGTTGTGGATCGCCAGAACGAAAACGATCCGGGTTACACCCCGATGGCTCCGGGATTTGACGGCATCGCCTTTCAGGCGGCATGCGATCTGGTGTTCAAGGGCCGGGTTCAGCCCTCGGGCTATACCGAGCCGGTCCTGCATGCGCGCCGGCTGGAGTTGAAAGCCAGCCAAAGGTAATCCCAATCAAGGCTCTCAGGCGGGTCGTTTGAGGGCTTTTTCGAACTCCAATCCGACAAGAGGACCATCAGATGTCAATTTCCCTACGCAAAGCCCGCACCATTATCCGCAAAACTCTGGAAAAGGGCCACGAGATGGAGTTGAAGCCGCTCTCTGTTGTAGTGCTGGATGCCGGTGGGCACGTTATTGCGTTTGAGCGCGAGGATGGTGCTGCACCGGGCCGTTTCGGGATTGCGCAGGGCAAGGCCTATGGGTCGGTCATGCTGGGAATGGCGGGCACCGCGCAGATGCAGCGCGCCGAAGCACAGGCCTATTTCATGGCCTCTGTGAATGGCGTCTATGGTGGTCAGGTCGTGCCGGTTCCGGGCGGAGTTCTGCTGCGTGATCGCAAGGGGGCCGTGATCGGCGCCGTGGGGGTTACCGGCGACACATCTGACAATGATGCGCTGGCCGCAATGGTGGGAATTGAGGCAGCCGGCCTGATCGGCGAGATTTAACAAGAGCGTTGTATTTATGCGTCTTTCCAGTTGAAGTGTGGATATATTCCTTCTTTTTGCTTATTTTCGGGAAATAATTCCGATTAATCAGGAAAGATCAGGACATACAGTGCGTGTTCGAACACGTCCCTGCGCTTTCATGCAGGGCGTGTATTCTTGCACGTTAAAACTGCTGCCGCTAGCTTCCTTGACAGTCACAACAACAGCAGGGAAAGCGGAATGTCTCGGCCTGTCGTCGGTATCATCGGCAACTCGTATCTCATGAACGACCAATACCCCACACATGCTGGTGGAACGATGAACTCGGATGCCGTGGCCAACGTGTCAGGATGTCTGCCGCTGCTGATACCGGCAGATCCGCGGTACGTGTCGGTCGATGAGTTGCTGGAGGTCTGCGACGGCTTTCTGCTGACTGGCGGTCGCCCGAACGTGCATCCGGAAGAATACGGGGAACCTGCAACCGATGCACACGGCGAATTCGATCGGGCACGAGACGCCATAACTCTGCCGCTGGTTCGCGCTTGCGTTGAAAGGGGGACGCCGTTTTTGGGCATCTGCCGGGGGTTTCAGGAAGTCAACGTTGCCATGGGCGGAACGCTTTATCCCGAGATACGCGATCTGCCGGGGCGGATGAACCACCGGATGCCGCCCGATGGAACCCTGGAGGAAAAGTTTGCTCTGCGTCATGTTGTGACACTGGAAAACGGAGGCGTTTTTCACAAACTGTTCGGCGCAGCCGAGGTCATGACCAACACCTTGCACGGTCAGGGCATCAAAACGATTGGGCAGCGCGTGGTCATTGATGGCCATGCACCGGACGGGACGCCCGAGGCGATTTACATCAAGGATGCGCCCGGCTTTACCTTGTCGGTTCAATGGCACCCGGAATGGGACGCGATCAATGATCCGGTCTCGCGCCCCCTGTTCGAAGCCTTCGGCGATGCGGTTAGAAACTGGAATTGTAGCAATCGTTCTGCAAGGCTAAGGCAATCTGCTTGACCGGCGCCTGCGGGCTGCCCTCGATTCCCCGTCTCTGAATCGCAACATTCGAATATTTGTTTATGAGACGAGCCCAATACCCTTGTTTATCCGCCAGCAGGTCTGAATGCTTGCCCCCAATGCCACGAAACGGTGCGAGATTGAGATATGCAAAGGTCAACCCAAAGGCGACTGCGTTCAGTTAGGTTTCTGGCAGCGACATTTGTCGCAACTTCCAGTTTTGCAGCTGAAGTGATGGCGCAGCAGTGTGGTTCTTTAGGTGAGTTGCTTTACATCGGACGCACGCGTGATTCAGCATCCTCCGTTTGGTTGTCTGCGACTGAGCAAGGCGGTTTTCGTTTGGAAGCCGCGCAAGGCAACACAACGGTGGACACTTGGAACAAGTCTCGCAGAGGCGTTCATCTAAGCTTTTCACCCTTTGTCTCAAACGGAAATGGTGGAGTGCACCGATTGTTCGAAATCGGTGGAGCACCAAATGGCAAGGATTGCCTGATCGATACGCAAAACCAACAGAGAAACTGGAGCTTGCCCGGTGGAGGTGGCGGCGGAGGCGGCTCCGGTGGCGGTTCAGGTGGCTCTGGCGGCGGCTTTGGAGGTGGAGGCGGTTCAGGTGGCTCTGGCGGCGGCTTTGGCGGTGGAGGCGGTTCAGGTGGCTCTGGCGGCGGCTTTGGCGGTGGAGGCGGCTCAGGTGGCTC